>NZ_JBVIKC010000014.1:0-207438 GCF_055581065.1 Streptomyces sp. NPDC031479 | reverse complement strand
TTTTTCCCCCCCCTTCCTTCCCCCCCCCCCCCCCCCCCCCCCCTCTTCCCCCCCCCCCCCCCCCCCCCCCCCACCCCCCCACCCCCCCCCCCCCCCCCCCGCACCCGGCCCCGCCACCCGGCTCCGCAGGCCCCACCGGTCCTTCCGGGGCTGCGGGCTCCTCCGGCTTCTCCGGTCCGGGGGGTTCTTCCGGGTCCGTGGGTTCCGGCGGTTTCTCCGGTCCGGCGGGATTCCCCGGTCCCGCCGCTGGTCCCGGGTCCGTCGGATCCGCGGGTTCTCCCGGTTCCGGTTCCGCCGGATCCCCGGGGTCCACCGGAACCGGTTCCTCCGCGGGGGCCGCGCCCGCACCGGCGACGCCGGACGCGCCGGGCCTCGCCGGTGCGGGCACGGCCGGGGCCGAGGAGCCGCAGGCCGGGCAGGCCGGGCGGGCCGGGCAGGCCGGGCAGGCCGGGCAGGGTGGTCTGTCCCGTCGGGACGTGGAGGCCGACGCCGTGCCCGCGGGCCGACGGGCCTCCGTACGCGCCGACGCCCGCCCCGGGACCCGGCCCGCCGGACCGCCCACGCCCGAAGCGGCACCCGGCTACGCCCTCGCGGGGCGCCGCACCGGCACCGGCGACACCGGGCACCGGCCCGGCCGGCGACCGGCCACCGGACCGGGAGCAGCCGTGCCGGGCCCCGTACCGGCCGGCGCCGCCCGGCCCGGTCAGCCCGGGCAGGCCGGGCGGCGACGGGCCGCCGGCGGGCCGGGCGTCGGAGCCGGCGGCTCCGGCAACGGCCCCGCCCCGCTCGGACGGTTCCTCGCCAAGGCCGCCGCCGTCACCGCCGGACTGACCGCCGCCGGAGCCGTCTTCGGCCTCGTCCGCGACCAGACCATCGCGCACCTCTTCGGCGCCGGACACGACAGCGACGCCTTCCTGATCGCCTGGACCGTCCCCGAAATGGCCTCGACCCTGCTGATCGAGGACGCCATGGCCCTGCTGATGGTGCCCGCCTTCAGCCACGCCCTCGCCCGCCGCGCCGCCAGCCGGGCCGGCCTCACCCGCAGGGAGGCCCGCGCGGCCGACCCCGTACGGCTCCTCGTCGGCGCGACCCTGCCGCGGCTCGCCGTGTTCCTGGCCGCCGTCGCCTCCGTACTGATCGTCGCGGCCCCGCTCGTCGTCGGACTGCTCGCCCCCGGCCTGCCCGACCCCGAACTGGCCGTCCAGTGCACCCGGATGACCGCCCTCACCGTGCTCACCTTCGGCGTCGCCGGCTACTTCAGCGCCGCCCTGCGCGCCCACCGCTCCTTCGTCCCGCCCGCCGCGATCTACGTCTCCTACAACGTCGGGATCATCGGCACGATGGTCGCCCTCCACGCCCTGTGGGGAGTGCGCGCCGCCGCCGCCGGAGTCGCCGTCGGCGGACTGCTGATGGTCCTCGTCCAGCTCCCCGCCTTCATCCGCAACGTCGGCTTCGGACCGACCCGCGCCAAGGGAGCCCCCCGCAGCCAGCGCGACCGGGACCGGCCCACCCTCCTCGCCTTCGGACTCATCGCGCCCGTCATCTTCTTCGCCGTCTTCCGGCAGTCCCAGGTCCTCGTCGAACGCTTCCTCGCCGCCTCCCTCCCCCCGGGCGCCATCTCGCACCTCAACTACGCGCAGAAGGTCGCGCAGATGCCGATGGTGCTCTCCCTGATGATCTGCACCGTCACCTTCCCCGTCGTCGCCCAGGCCATGGCCGGCGGGGAACGCGAGAAGGCCCGGCGCCGGGTGGAACAGGACCTCGCCCTCGCCTCCCTCGCCGTCCTCATCGGCAGCGCCCTCGTCATCGGCTACGCACCGCAGATCATCCAGGTCCTCTTCGAACGCGGCGCCTTCACCCACCGCGACACCCTCGCCACCGCCGACGTCATGCGCGTCTACGGACTCGGACTCCTCGGCCACTGCCTCGTCGGAGCGCTCTCCCGGCCCTTCTTCTCGACCGCCCGGCCCACCTGGTTCCCGGCGCTCGCGATGGGCGCCGGGCTGCTCGTCAACATCGTGGCCGGAGCCCTCGCCGTCGGCTGGTGGGGCACCTACGGCATCGCCGCCGCCAACGCCGCCGGCATCTCCACCACCGCCGCCCTCCTGCTCACCGGACTCGGCTCCCGCATCGTCGCCATCCAGGTCCGCCGCGTCGCCCTCAGCATCGGACGCCTCGCCGTCGCCGCCGTCGCCGCCGGCGGCACCGGCTGGCTCGCCGGCCCGATGATCCCCGACCCCCTGCTCAGCGCCGCCCTCGGCTGCCTGCTGGTCCCGGCCATGTTCGGAGCCACCGGCACGGCCATGCGGGCCATCGAAGTCACCTCCCTGCCCGCCCAGATCACCCAGATCACCGCCCGGCTCACCACCCGCCTGACCCAGCTCACCCAGAGGTTCCGCAATGTCCGCTGACACCGATACGGCACCCCCCGCCGTGGAGGGCCCCGCCCGCCGGTCCGCATCGCCGTGGGTCCTGATGTACCACTCGGTCGCCGAGTTCACCGACCCCGCCGAGGACCCGTACGGGATCACCGTCACCCCCGGCGCCCTGGAGGCCCAGCTGCAGTGGCTGCGCACCCGGAAACTGCGCGGGGTGTCCGTCGGCGAACTGCTGCGGGCCCGCGCCGCCGGACAGGGGCGCGGCCTCGTCGCACTCACCTTCGACGACGGCTACACCGACTTCCTCACCGGCGCCCTGCCCCTGCTGCGCCGCTACGACTGCACCGCCACCCTGTTCGTCCTGCCCGGACGGCTCGGCGTCGACAACGTGTGGGACCCGCTCGGCCCGCGCAAGTCCCTCCTCACCGCCGAGGGGATCCGCGAAGCCGCCGCCGGCGGAACGGAGATCGGCTCGCACGGACTGCTCCACCAGGACCTCACCACAGCCCCCGACGACGTCCTGCGGCAGGAACTGCGCGGCAGCCGCGACCTGCTGCGCGAACTGACCGGCAGCCTTCCCCGGGGCTTCTGCTACCCCTACGGACACCTCGACGCCCGCGTCGTCGAAGCCACCCGGACCGCGGGATACGCGTACGCCTGCGCGATCACCCCCGGCCGGCTCACCGGCCCGCACGCCCTGCCCCGCACCCACGTCAGCCAGGCCGACGGCCGCGGCCGGATGCGGATCAAGCAGCTCCGCCACCGGCTGCGCGAACTGCGACGGGTGGTCCTGCCGTGAAGGCCCTCCACGTCATCACCGGACTCGGCGTCGGCGGCGCCGAGCAGCAACTGCGGCTCCTGCTGCGTCACATGCCGATGCCCTGCGACGTCCTGACCCTCACCAACCCCGGGCCGGTCGCCGAAGGACTGCGCGCCGACGGCGTCCGGGTCGTCCACCTCGGCATGCGCGGCAACCGCGACCTGGGCGCCCTGCCCCGCCTGGCCCGCTTCATCCGCAACGGCCGCTACGACCTGGTCCACACCCACCTCTACCGGGCCTGCGTCTACGGGCGCCTCGCCGCCCGGCTCGCCGGAGTACGGGCCGTCGTCGCCACCGAACACTCCCTCGGCGAGGCCGAGATCGAAGGCCGCCCCCTGACCGGCGGGGTCCGGGCCCTCTACCTGGCCGGCGAACGGCTCGGCTCCGCCACCGTCGCCGTATCGGACACCGTGGCGGCCCGCCTGGAGGGCTGGGGCGTGCCCGCCGCCCGCATCCACGTGGTCCCCAACGGGATCGAGGCCGCACGCTTCCGCTACGACGAAGGAGCCCGCCGCGCCACCCGGGCCCGCACGGGGCTGCCCGAACGGGCCTTCGTGGTCGGCGGGGTCGGCAGACTGGTGCCCGGCAAGCGGTTCGACGTACTCGTCCGGGCCGTCGCCGCGCTGCCCGGCGCCCACCTGCTCCTCGCCGGGGACGGGCCGGAGCGGGCCGCGCTGCGCACGCTCGCCGCCGAACTCGGCGCGCAGGGCCGCATCCACCTCCTGGGGGAGCGCGACCCGCTCGGCGACAGCCCCGACGGGCGCACCCCCGGGATCCCCTCCCTGCTCGCCGCCATGGACGTCTTCGTGTCCCCGTCCACGGAGGAGGCCTTCGGGCTCGCCGTGGTCGAGGCCCTGGCCGCCGGACTCCCCGTGCTCCACGTGACCTGCCCCGCCATCGACGACCTGCCCGCCGACCGGGCGCCCGGGGCGCGGCGGATCGGGCCCGGCACGGAGGAACTCGTCGCCGCCCTGCGCGGGCAGATGGAAGCGGGCGCCCGCCGGCTCCCCGCGCCCCCGGTGGTACGCCGCTACGACATCGCCCGCACCGCCCGGCAGCTCCTCGACGTCTACTCCCTCGCCCTGGCCGCCCCCGTACCGGCTCCGGCTCCGGCTCCGGGTGCGGCACCGGAACCGGCACCCCAGGCCGTGCCCGGCCCCGACGGGACCGACCGCGCCCCGGCCCCGGACACGGCCCCGGACACGGCCCCGGGCCCGGCCCCGGGCGCCGTGCCCGGCCCCACCGCCGTGCCCGGCCCCACCGCCGTGCCCGGCCCCACCGCCGTGCCCGGCCCCGGGGCCGCATCGGGCCCCGGCCCCGGGCCGGCCGCCGCGACCACTCCGGGGGCCGCGCCCCGTACCGCGGCGGACGCCCCCGCACCCGGCGGGGCCTGACCCCGGCCCCGCACCCGCACCCCACCCCCTGAGCACCGCCCCCCGGCCGGGGGACGGGCGGGGGTGAACGAACTCCCCTCCACCCAGGAAGCGAGCACCGCACATGGCCGACACCACCGACCAGAAGAAGTCCGACCACCGTCCCGACCACCGTCCCGACCACCGTCCCGACCACCGCTCGGAGCGCAAGCGCCGGCTGCTGCCACCGCCCGCCTGGTGGCCCCTGCCCGCCTGCGCCCTGCTCGGCCTCGCCGCGGGCGGGGCGTACGGGGTCCTCAAGGCCCCCGAGTACGCCGCCACCGGCTACGTCGTCGCCGTCCCCAACGAGACCACCGAGCCCGCGACCGCCCTCGGCTTCGCCCAGGCCTACGGACGCATCGCCACCAGCAGCTCCACCCTCGCCTACGCCCAGCCCCGCGCCGGCATCGACGCCCGCCGCCTGCGCACCCAGGTCCGTACCGAGACCTCCCCCGACTCGCCGATGATCGCCATCACCGGGATGTCCAAGAGCCCCTCCGAGGCCGCCGACATCGCCAACGCCGTCGCCGACGCGCTCACCCTGAGCAGCAACCAGGCCGCCAAGAACACCGGCGTGCAACTGCTCCTGTTCAACCAGGCCGTCGCGCCCGCCGACCCCGCCTCCCCGTCGGCCCCCGTCAGCGGCGCCGTCGGACTGTGCGCGGGCGGGCTGCTGGGCGGGCTGTGGCTGCTGGCCCGGCCCGGCCGCCGCAAGCAGGAGGACGAGGCGCTGCCGGTCGTGGAGGAGTACGCCTCGCTGCCCGCCCAGGGCGAGCACTCCGAGACCAAGGAGAAGGAGTCCGTGCGATGACGCGGGGCTCCACCGGGGCCCTGACGGTGACGATGTGCCGCGACCCCCGGCAGTTCGCCGCGCTGGAGGAACCGTGGAACCGGCTCGTCCGGGGCTGTCGCACCGCCACCCCCTTCCAGAGCCACGCCTGGCTCCACTCGTGGTGGCTCTCGTACGGGAAGGAGGGCCGGCTGCGGGTCCTGCTCGTGCGGCGGGGCGAGGAACTGGTCGGCGCCGCCGCGCTGATGCTCGTACACCGGCCGCTGCCGCGGCTGGTGCCGCTGGGCGGGCCCATCACCGACTACTTCGACGTGCTCGTGGCCGACGGGTACGCCGGCCAGGTCGTGCCCGCCCTGGCCCACGGGCTGCACCGGGCCGCCCGCAGCGCGGTCGTGGACCTGCGCGAGGTACGGCCGGGGGCGGCGGCCGAGGCACTGTACGAGGCGTGGCCCGGGGTGACCGGCAAACTGGCCGACTCCACCTGCATGGAACTGCCCGCGCTGCCCTTCGACGAGCTCGTCAAACGGATGCCGGCCTCCGGCGCCCAGCGGGTGCGGGCCAAGCTGCGCAAGACCGACGCCGCCGGGATCGAGGAGCACGAGGTCACCGAGGACGAGGTGCCGGGGGCCGTACGGACCCTGCTGCGGCTCCACGAGAAGCAGTGGCGCGGCCGGGGGGTCACCCCCGAACACCTGCGGCCCCGGTTCGCCGAGCACCTGACCCGGGCCACCCGGCGGATGGTGCGGGCGGGGGAGGGGCGGCTGACGGAGTTCCGGCTGGACGGCGCGGTGGTGGCGGCCAACGTCACGCTGCTGTCCGCCGGGCTGAGCGGCGGCTACCTGTACGGCGCCGATCCGGAACTGAGGGAGCGCAAGGTCGACGTCGCGGCGCTGCTGCTGCGCTACGAGGCCGGCCGGGCCCTGGCCGAGGGACGGCCGGTGGTGAGCTTCCTGCGCGGCAACGAGCCGTACAAGAACCACTGGCGTCCCGAGACGGTCGTCAACCAGCGTCTCCTGCTGGCCACCAATGCGCTCGCGCCCCTGCTGCGGCTGCACGAGTCGCAGGTCACGGGGCGCGAGCGGGCGGTGGACGCGCTGCGCGAGGCGCTGCCGGCCGCCCGGGACTGGCGGGCGCGGCTGAACGAACTGCGGGTGCGATGACCCGTCTAGAAGGGCCAGAAGCCGGAGTTCTTGCCCCAGTCGAGCGTGATGCAGACCGTCTGCCTGCCGACCAGCTTGTTCAGCCACTCGCCGAAGTTGAGCGGGACGCACCACTGCGTGCTGTTGGCGGTCGGTTCGGGGGCGGGCGGCTTCGGCGCCGGACTGGGGACGGGCACGGGGGCGGGGACGGGGACGGGGGTGGGGACGAGCGGGCTCGGCGACGCGGGCACCGAGACCTCGGGCGTCGGCGCCGGCGGGAACACCGGCGGGACGGACACCCCGGGATCGGGCTTGGGCTTGGGCTCGGGCGCGGGCTCGGGAGTCGGCGTCGGGGCCGGGCTCGTACCCGTGCTCGGGCCGGGGACGACCGGGGGCACGACCGGGGGGTCGGACGCCTCCGGGGTGGGGGTCGGCGTCGGGACCGCTGGTGCGGGCACCTGCGGGGTCGGGACCTGCGGGGTCGGGACGACCGGCGTCGGGACCACCGGAGTGGGCATCACCGGGGTCGGGACGACCGGGGTCGGGACCACGGGCGTCGGGACCACCGGGGGCGTGGGCTCGACCGGCACCCGCGGGGTCAGCGCCTCGCGGAAGACCTTCGACGACTCCGGGTTCTGCTTGCACTGCCACACGCCGTGCGGGCAGTAGTCGGTGATGGTGTGGTAGAGCGGCTTGTGCTGCTCGATCCACTTCAGCATGCGCCGCACGTACTCCGCGTTGTCCCCGTTGCGGAACAGCCCCCACTCCGGGAACGAGATCTCCTTGCCGTGTGCCTTCGCGAAGTCGACGTGCGCCTGGAGCCCGTACGGCTGAGTGATCTGGTCCTCGAAGGTCCGGCCCGGCGCCTGGTCGTACGAATCCATGCCGATGACGTCGACCACGTCGTCGCCCGGGTAGCACTTGGTCCAGCCGATCGCGTCCGCCCCCCGGCTGGGGGCGAAATCGAACTTGAACCGCTGGCCGGGAACGGCGCGCATCGCGTTGACGACGCGCTTCCAGTACGCCTTCCAGTTCTCCGGGTCGGGCCCGCAGCGGTGGGTGTACGTGGTGCCGTTCATCTCCCAGCCGAGCACGACGACCGTGTCCGGCACCCCCAGCGCCACCAGCCGTTCGGCCAGCTTCGTGAAGTGCCGGTCGTACTGGCCCTGCGCGCCGGCCCGGATCAGCTGGACCACCTGCCAGTCCGGGACCCGGCCCTCGTTCCGGGCCTGCATGGGCACGTTCAGCACGAACATCCGGTCGTCCTCGGCCTGCCGCCACTCGGCCCAGTCCGCCAGGAAGGGCACGTTGCCCTCGATGCCCGCCCACTGGTCACCGGGCAGATACGTGTGCCCGACCCGGATCTCCTTGCCGCCCAGCCAGCGCGACAGGTACGGGATCCGGGCGACGCCGGACGGCCCGTAGTCGAGGTAGGCGCCCATGGCGATGTCGGAGCCCCTGGGCTCTTCCTCCGGTGCGGCCAGGGCGGCCCCGGTGGCGAGCAGCCCGGCCGTGACCGTACCGATGCAGGTGCTCGCCAGTCGGCGGCGTGGTCTGGGCATGGCGTCTCCCGAGCTTTCCCGAACCGGTGTGCTTGCCGACGACGTTAGACATCACATCTGACGAATGGCCTGTCCGATGGCCTTTGCCTAGGCCATTCGCAGCTGCGCATCCTGCCCGCTTGGTCCGACTAGGTGAAAGACACCGTTTCCATGCACGCGTTCGCCAACCATGTGCCCGCTGTTCTGCTCAGACTCGATCGGAATCCGTTCCACCACGGAACCCTCGGCGCCGTCAGATCGCTTGGGCGCAAGGGCGTGGAGGTCCATGCCGTCGTCGAAGCCGGGGGAGGTCCCATGGGGCGTTCGCGGTACCTGCGCGCCACGCATCCCGGACCCGACGGGGGGCTCGACCCCGAAGCGCCCGAGGCGTTGCTGGAGTGCCTGACCGGGGTGTCGAAGCGGATCGGGCGGCCGGCGGTGCTCATCGCCATGGACGACCTGAGCGCCATCGCCGTCTCCAGGGTCGCCCCGATGCTGACGGACCGTTTCCGGATCCCCCATCAGCCCGACAACCTGCCCGCCCGCGTGGCCGACAAGGCGGAGCTGTCGCGGCTCTGCGCCCGCTGGGGCGTCCCGCACCCGGAGACGGTGATCCCGGCGAGCGGGGCCGAGGCGGCCGAGGCCGCCTGGCGGCTCGGCCTGCCGGTGGTGGCCAAGTGGAGCCGGCCGTGGCTGCTGCCCGCCGCCGTCGGACTGCGCAGCACCACCCTGGTGCACGGCGTCGCGGAGGCGCGGCGGCTGTACGAACGCTCGGCGGAGGCCGGGAGCCGCCTGCTGCTCCAGCGGTTCCTGCCCGCCGGCCCCGACACCGACTGGTTCTTCCACGGGGCCTTCGCCCGGGGCGGGCGCCCGCTGCTCGCCGGGTCCGGCCGCAAGGAGCTGTCCTGGCCGGTGCGGACGGGGCTGACGGCGGTCGGACGGTGGCTGCCGGACCCGGCCGTGGAGGAGTCGGGGCTGCGGCTCGCCGAACGGCTCGGCTACCAGGGGATCCTGGACCTCGACTTCCGGTGCGACGAGCGGGGCACCTTCCGCCTGGTGGACTTCAACCCGCGCCCCGGCGCGCAGTTCCGGCTGTTCACGGACGACCGCGGGCTGGACGTGGTCCAGGCGATGTACCTCGATCTGACGGGGCAACGGGTCCCGGAGCCGGTGGGCGGTCCCGGCCGGGTGTTCGTCGCCGAGAACTACGCGCTGCTCGCGGCGGTACGGGGCCGCCGGCTGCCCGCGGCGACGACCGTACGGGCCGACGGCGCCGGCACCGCCGCGGCGGGCGCCAGCCGTGACCAGGGCCCCGGCCCGGCCGGCGGCCCCGGGGCGCTCGGGGCGCTCGGGGCCGCCGGTGCGGTCGGGGCCGCCGGTGCGCTGGGTGCGCTCGGGGAGTCCGGGGCATCCGGTGCGTCCGGCGGCACCGGGGTGTCCGGCCTGCCCGGGGTGCCGGGCCCGGTCCCGCCCGGCGGCCGGCGCACGGCGGAGGCGGGCCCCGTCCTGCCCGCCGTCCGCCGCCCGGAACCGGAACCGGGACAGGTACCGCGGACCCCGCCCGACGGGGGCCCGGCCCCCGCCGCGGGTCCGGCCGACGGGGCCCAGGCCCCGCCCGCCGCACTGCCCCCGCCCGCCGCACCGGCGCCCTCCGCCGCACCTGCCCCGCCCGCCGGGCGGCGGCCCGGTCCGGTGCGGGCGGCGCCCCCGCGGGAGCGGCGGGGCCGCGTGGAGGCGGCCTGGTTCGCCGCCGACGACCTCGGGCCGTTCCTGGCGATGCTCGGGGCCTTCCTGGGCCGCGGCCTCGGCAAGGGGGCCCGCGCCCTGCGCGGCGTACCCGAACAGGGCCGCCGGGGGGCCCGCGCGGTGCGGGCGCCCCGGCAGCGCGGGGGCGAACGGCCGGGGCCCCCGGCCCGCCGGACCCCGCCGGAGGCCCCGGCGGAGCCGGACGAACTGGTCACCCGGTAACCGAAGAGCTGGAGGAACGGCCGTGAGGCGGATGGACGATCTCGTGGTGATCGGCGCGGGCCCCTACGGGCTGTCGATCGCCGCGCACGCGGCTGCGGCCGGGCTCGGGGTGCGCGTGGTGGGACGCCCCATGGCGTCCTGGCGGGACCACATGCCCGGGGGCATGTACCTGAAGTCGGAGCCCTGGTCCTCCAACCTCTCCGCGCCCGGAGGCCGCCACACCCTCGCCGAGTACTGCGCCACCCGCGGCCTGACCGCCGAACACGGCAGCCCGCTGCCCATCGGCACCTTCAGCGCCTACGGGCTCTGGTTCGCCCGCCACGCGGGGCTGCCCGAGGTGGAGGAGGACACCGTCACCGAGGTCACCCCGCACGGCGACGGCTTCCTCGTCCGCACCGCCGACGGCCCGCCCCGCCCGGCCCGCACCGTGGCCCTCGCGGTCGGGGTGATGCCCTTCACCCGGTACCCGCGAGCACTGCGCGACCTGCCCCCGGGCCACTGCTCGCACAGCACCGGCCACAGCGACCTGTCCCGCTTCGCCGGGCGGGAGGTGGCCGTCCTCGGCGCCGGGCAGGCCGCACTGGAGACCGCCGCGCTCCTCGCGGAGACCGGCGCCCGGCCCTGCCTGGTGGCCCGGCGGTCCCGGCTGAACTGGAACACCGTCCCGCAGCCCCTGGACCGGCCCCTGCTCCGGGCCCTGCGCGACCCGCACAGCGGCCTCGGCACCGGCTGGCGCAGCTGGGTGTGGTCGGAGCTGCCCTGGGCGGTGCGGCGGCTGCCCGCCCCGACCCGGGAGCGGATCGCCGCCACCGCCCTCGGGCCCGCCGGGGCCTGGTGGCTGCGGGAGCGCTTCGAGCGGCGGGTGCCGACCCTGCTGGGACACCGGCTGCACCGGGCCGTGCCCGTGGCCGGCGGCCGGACCCGGCTCGGGCTGACCACGGCGGCCGGGGAGTCCGTCGTACTGGACACCGCGCACGTCATCGCCGCCACCGGCTTCGCCCCCGACCTGGCCCGGCTGGAACTGCTCGACGCGGGACTGCGCGCGGCCCTGGCGACCGTCGGCGACGGCGGGACCCCGGAGCTCAGCCCCGGCTTCGAGTCGTCCTGGCCCGGACTGTTCTTCGCGGGACTGCTGACCGCTCCCTCGTTCGGACCTTCCATGCGATTCGTACACGGCGCGGGCTTCACGGCGGGGAGACTGGTGAAGGGAGTCCTGGGCCGCCTCGGCGCCCGGGGCCCGCTCACCGGCACCACCGACGGCGCCGGCCCGGACCGGGCCGCCGCCGGGCATCCGAATACGTATCTACGCTGAGATCCACCGGAGAGGGGTCCCGCGATGGGCGCGGAGCGAGCACAGGGCGGCCGTGGCTGGGTGCGCATCCCCGCCAGCCGCGGGGAGCACTCCCCGGCCGGAGCCGCCGGCGGCACACCGCACGGCCGGCGTGCGTCCGGCACCGGCAGGCCACCGGGCCCCTCCGGCCCCTCCGGCCCCTCCGGCCCCTCCGGGGGCTTCGCCCCCACCGACCCGGCCGCGATCTACCTCGCCCTCCTCAAGCGCTGGCGGGAGGCCGGACGCACCCTCCCGGGGCATCCTGACGAGGAGTGGGAGCGGCTCATCTCCCAGCCGTGCTGGCCCGGCCGTTAGGTGGTGTGACTCGTGGCAGCGGCGGAGCGTGACAGGCCCGGGCGGGACGGCACCCCCGGCCCGCTGACGGGCCCCGGGGAGCGGCTCGCGCTCAACGGCATGGGCAGCTTCGAATGGGACCTCGACACCGGGACCGTCGCCATCGACGAGGCCGGCCTGGCCGTCTTCGACCTGGAGCCGCACGAGTTCGACCACACCCCCGACGGCCTCGGGCTGCGGATCCCCGCCGACGACTCGGCACGGCTCCAGGACACCGTGGCCGGCGTCCTCGACGGCGGCGGCGAGACCTACGGCTCGTACCTCACGGTGCGCCGGCGCGACGGCCGCGACCAGTGGACCCACATCCAGGGCCGGGTGCTGCGCGACCCCGACGGGCATCCGCTGCGCATCGTCGGGATCGTGCGCGACGCCACCGCCGAGCTCGCCCACGCCACCGTGCTGCGCAAACTGGAGAACGCCCGCATCCAGCAGGCCGCCATCGTGCAGCGCACCACCGAGGCCCTGTCGCGCGCCGTCACCGTCGACGACGTGACGGCCGCTCTGACCGGCGCCGGCGCGCTGGAACGGCTCGGCGCCGACGGACTCGCGCTGGGCCTCGTCGAGAACGGCACCATCAAGATCATCGCGCTGAGCGGGGAGTCCCTGGAGATCCTCAGCGAACGCAGGTTCACCCGCCTGGACGGATCCCTGCCGCTGTCGCAGGCCGTGCTCACCCGCCAGGCACGATTCGTCACCTCGCTCACCGAGCTGGCCGCCGAGTTCCCGCTGCTCGCCGACTACCTCAACCGGATCCGCTACGACGCCGCCGCCTACCTCCCGCTCATCGCCCAGGCCAAGGCCATCGGCGGACTCGTGCTCTTCTACCGCCGGCGCAGCGAGTTCAGCCCGGAGGAACAGAACCTCTGCCTCGGCCTCGCCGGCATCGTCGCCCAGTCCCTGCAACGGGCCCTCCTCTTCGACCAGGAACGCGAGTTCGCCACCGGCCTCCAGGCCGCCATGCTGCCGCGCCGGATCCCCGACATCACCGGCGGAGAGATCGCCGTGCGCTACCACTCCGCCTGGAGCGGACGCGAGGTCGGCGGCGACTGGTACGACGTGATCTCCCTGCCCCGCGACCGGGTCGGGATCGTCGTCGGCGACGTCCAGGGCCACGACACGCACGCCGCGGCCATCATGGGCCAGCTGCGCATCGCCCTGCGCGCCTACGCCGGCGAGGGGCACTCCCCCTCCACCGTCCTGGCCCGCGCCTCCCGCTTCCTCGCCGAACTCGACACCGAACGCTTCGCCACCTGCATGTACGCACAGGTGGACCTGGAGACCGGCGGCGTACGGGCGGCCCGCGCCGGCCACCTCGGCCCGCTCATCCGGCACACCGACGGCCGCACCGGCTGGCCCAACGTACGCGGCGGCCTGCCGCTGGGGCTGGCCTCCGCCTTCGAACAGGAGGAGTTCCCCGAGACCCGCCTGGACCTGGTGCCGGGCGAGATCCTCGTCCTGTGCACCGACGGGCTCGTCGAGGAACCCGGCACCGCCATCACCCAGGGCATGGAAGCCCTCGCCCACGCCGTGCGCAGCGGACCCCAGGACGCCGGAGCCCTCGCCGACCACCTCTCCGACCGGCTCTGGGAGCGCTGGGGCTCCGGCGACGACGTCGCCCTGCTCGTGCTGCGCCGCGCCCCCGACCCCGGCACCCACCGGGCCCCGCGCATCCACCAGTACATCCACCAGGCCGACCCGGAGGGGCTCTCCGAGGCCCGCTACGCCCTGCGGCAGGCCCTGCGCGACTGGGGCATGGCCGAGCTGGCCGACGACGTCGAGCTGGCGGCGGGGGAGCTGCTGGTCAACGCCCTCCTGCACACCGACGGCGGGGCGGTGCTGACCATGGAGGTGCTGCCCGAACCCGTGCGGCGGATCCGGCTGTGGGTCAAGGACCGCTCCAGCGTCTGGCCCCGGCGCCGCACACCGGGCGAGGCGGCCACCACGGGGCGCGGGCTGCTGCTGGTCGACGCCCTGGCCACGCACTGGGGGGTGGAGTCCCGGGGCGACGGGAAGGCCGTCTGGTGCGAGTTCGACGCCCGCGCCGGCCAGCGCGGCACGTTGTGAGCGGACGCTCACTCCGGGTTGTGGGATGCCGGGTGCGGGGTGATGATGCGGCCATGAAACGGAAGGTTTTGCTCCGGGCCGTGCCGTGCGCCGCCTGAGCAGGGGCGCCGTCACGGGCCTCCTGGCGGTGCTGCTGCTCGCGGCCGGGGTGCCGAAGGTCGTGGACTGGACGACGGGACGGCCCCACGCGGACCCCGGGTGCCAGACGGTCGCGTTCATGTCGATGACGGGCGTCGCACCCGAATGCCACTGACCCGCGGCCGCGCCCGCGCGATGCCGTCCGTCCGGTGGCCGCGGCCACCGGACGGACGGCGGGTGCCCCGCGGCCTCAGTGCTGCTCGTGGATCTCGATGTCCCGGCTGTCCACGGCGACCGTGTCGACCGCCCTCGGCATCAGGCCGTGCAGGTGCACCTCCTGGAGCTCCGCCGTCGCCACCGCGCGACCCGCGTGCAGGCCGGCGCCGAACTGCGGCGCCCGCACCTTCCACTCGTGCGGCGCACCGTCGCAGACGGCACCGGTCCCGATGCTGAGCCGGCCCGAGTCCTTCTGGGCGACGGTCACCCTGATCTGCGTAGCCCCGCCGGGGGACGCGGTCTCGCACTGATAGGCCCCGTGAAGGGTGATCGCACCGTCCCGGGCGATCTCCGCGTCCGGGTTGACGACGACGGCCTGCTGAAAGACGGTGGCGGCGGCGGGCGCCGCGAACAAAGCGGTCGCGGCCAGTGCGGAGAAGGCGGAGAAGGCCATTCGGCGGGCAGGCGTACGCATTCTTCCTCCAGGTGGGCGTGGATGACGGGATTCCGCCGGAACGCATTGTGCTGGCAGTCGGGGGCAAACACGCACCGCATACCCGTGTCGGTGTGTGCAATTGCCCGCTCGGGCGCGTGAGACTGGCCGAAATACATCCCCGCACCGAAGATCCCCGAAGGGGTTCCCGTATGCGCCAGCCCACCGCCGCCCTCGCCGCCGCCACCCTCCTGCCCGTCCTGCTGCTCGGCGCCACCGCCTGCCAGAGCGCCCCCGAGGGCGCCGCACTCGCCCCCGCCGCCGCACCCGCCGTCCCGGTCGACGACGGGGCGCCCGGCACCGACGAGGAGCCCGCGGCGCCGGCCCGCGGCGCGGACGGGGCCACCGCGAAGGATGCCCATGTGGGTGACTCCGTACGGGTGCAGGGACGCGAGGTGGGGCGACACCTCCAGGCCGTCCTCGCCGCCTACGTGGACCCCGCGCTCAGCGTGGAGCCGAACTACGGGCCCCCCGCCGGGAAGCGCTGGACGGCCGCCTCGATGTCGTTCGTCAACGTCGGCGGCGCCTCGTACGGGCCCCTCGGGCGCATGTGGGCGTACGACAGCGCGGGAAAGCGCTACCCGGCCGTGCGCACCGGTGAACTGACCACCGGCAAACCACTCGTCTTCGATTCCCTCGCGGTCGGTGAGCGGGCCGAGGGGTGGGTGGTGTTCGAAATCCCGGAAAACACGCGCATTGTGCGGCTCCAGTATCAGGACGCGAACATCCGGGCGAATTCCGGAGGGGGTTTCTGGTCGGTCTAGCCCGCCCGGGTGAAAGGCCGTGAAAGGGCCCGGTTCCAGAGCACTAAGGTGCGGCGCATGACTTCAACGCAAGCCGAAATCGACCGGTCCCACCTCGGCACCCTTTCCGTGCTCGCCTGGATCGGTGACCCCTCCGAAGGGCACGACATCCCGTACCTCCTCGCCTACACCCTCGGCGACGGCCCGCAGGGCCGGGAGGTGGGCGAGAAGGCCGCGCGCGGACTGCTGGAGGAGATCGGCCTGCCCATCGGCGACGTCGTCATGGACGGCACCCGCAACCCGCGCACCTTCGCCGTGCAGATCCTCCTCGCGGGCAACCAGGTCGCCCTGACCCTGCCCGGCCTGAACGCGACCTGCACCGCCCCCGACGAGTGGGTCGCCGCCGCCGACGAGAGCGGGCAGGCGTACTTCCTGTTCGCCACGCGCGCCTGGCCGGAGGCCGTCCCCGGCAAGCCGGTCACCCCCGAGCTCCTGCAGGCCTTCGCCGGCGACGAGGAAGTGCTGACCAGCAGCGCCCACTGC
The DNA here is from genome assembly GCF_055581065.1 of Streptomyces sp. NPDC031479. Lineage (NCBI taxonomy): Bacteria > Bacillati > Actinomycetota > Actinomycetes > Kitasatosporales > Streptomycetaceae > Streptomyces > Streptomyces sp. NPDC031479. Next base: position 191,569 of record NZ_JBVIKC010000014.1, on the reverse strand, counting down.
GTCCTGACGGTGCAGAGCCTCCAGCAGTAGGCGGGACCGCGCTCCGGCCACCGGGCTCCCAGCCCGCCCGGTGGCCGGTCCCCCCGCCTGCCGTCACACCCCGGTGTGGGGGCAGTCGAAGGCGAAGCGCAGCGAGCGCACCCGGTTGTCGAAGCTGGACCCCGCCAGATCGGGCAGCCCCACCGCGCGCAGCCCCACCGGACGGGTCAGCAGCTCGCGGAAGAGCGCCTTCATCTCCACCCGGGCCAGGTGCGCGCCCAGGCAGAAGTGCGGACCGCCACCCCCGAAACCCAGATGGGGGTTGGGGGAGCGGGTGATGTCGAAGGCGTCCGGATCGGGGAAGACCGCCTCGTCACGGTTGGCGGAGGCGTAGTACAGCACCACCTTGTCGCCGGGCCGGAACAGGTGTCCGCCCAGCGTGTGTTCGGCCGTCACCGTCCGGCGGAACTGGATGATCGGCGTCGAGTGCCGGATCATCTCGTCCACCGCGCCGTCCGCGTACTTCTCGAAGTCCGAGAGCAACAGGTCCCGTTGTTCGGGGAAGTCGGTCAGCAGCGTCAGCCCGTGCGTGATGGCGTTACGGGTCGTCTCCACCCCGGCCACCATCAGCAGACTGAAGAACGCCCCCAGTTGACGGGCCCCGAGCGCCTGGCCGTCGACGTTCGCGCAGACCAGCGCCGAGATCAGGTCGTCGGTGGGGTGCCTGCGCCGCTCCCGCCCGATCCCCGCGACCATCCGCTGCATCCGCGCCAGCGCCCGCAGCCCCCGCCCCGGCATCCGCAGCCGCGACGCCAGGCCCCGCTCCACCCCGATGTTCTCGGAAGCGTGGTTGACCCGGTCCGCGATCTCCGCCCGGTAGCGCTCCGGGATGCCCATCATGTTGCAGATGACCTCCAGCGGCAGCCGGGAGGCCACCGCCGACACGAACTCGTCGGGCCGCCCCTCCAGCACGTCGTCCACGATCCGCGCCGCCACCGCGTGGATGTCCTCCTCGGCGGCGGCCAGCAGACGGGGCGTGAAGGCCCGCTGCACGATCTTGCGCAGCTGCGCGTGGTCCGGACCGTCCAGGTTGACCATCGAGTCCCCGAACAGCGCCCGAACCCACCGGGCCGGCTCCGGCGTGGTGACCCCGGGCGCGCTGGCGAACACCTTGGGCAGCCGGCTCGCCTCCTGCACGTCCGCGTGCCGGACGAGCGCCCAATGGCCGGCCCCCTCCGGGACGAACACCGGGGACGGCAGCGCGCGCAGGCGCGCGAAGGCGGCCAGGCGCCGGTCCGGCGGAAGCTGCCAGAAACCCGGCTCGGCCAGTTCCGCTCCGGGACCGGTCGTGCTGCTCTGCCGTTGCGGGGGGAGTGTCATGGGCCGTCTCTTCCTGTCGCCTTGGTGCGTGACGCGCACCGCGTGATGTGCGGCGCGCCGTACGCGGTGCGCCGTGCTGCAGAACGGATCCACGGGCACGGGAGTGACGGCCCGCGGCCGGCGCCTCCTCCGGATCCCGGGACCTCAGACGGCGACGGCCGCCCGCGGCCCGCCCCGGACCGAGAGGGTCTGGCCCACCGCCACGGTCGCCGTCGCGAACAGGCCGGCGTAGAACACCGCGTAGTCACCCGTCCACGTGCACGCGAGGATCACCACGGCGGACACCGGCAGCACCAGCTGCTGGGCGAGACCCCGTTTGAAGTGCCGGGAGTGCAACAACCACACCATCATCAGGAACAGGGCCGTCGGGACGGTGACGGCGGCGTTCGCCGCCACCTGCGCAATGTGGGCCTGGCCCACCGCGTGCTCCACCGCGACCTCGATGCCCGCACCGATCGCCGCACCCGACGCGAAGATCAACAGATGGCCGTACCCCCACGGGATCGCCTCCCTGTTGGACGTCAGCCGCTCGTGCATCGGCACCGCGAAGTAGATCCACCACGCGGCGAACACGATCAGCAGCCCGCCGGCGGCGATCGGCAGCAGCTCACCGAGGGCCTCGTGCTCGTCGAGCGCCGACTTCACGGCCACCGTGCTCGCGGCGATCGTCTCGCCGAGCACGATGATGGTGAACAGCCCGTACCGCTCCGCGATGTGGTGTGCGTGCCACGGCGTCTGGTGCCCGCGCTCGGCCAGCACCGGAACCAACAGCTCCGCCGCCACCAGCACCAGGAACAGCCACCGCTTGGACGCATTCGGGGCGAACAGCAGCGCCACCCAGCCCGCCTGGCACAACACCAGCCCCGCCGCGTACTTCAGCGCCGCCGTACGGGCCGCGCCGCTCTCCCCGGACGCCGCCCGCAGCCACTGCGCCGTCAGCGCCACCCGCATGATCAGGTAGCCGATGACGGCCACCGTCCAGTCGTTCTGGTTGAAGGCCCGGCTCACCCCCGCCGCGTAGACCAGCACACCGGCGATCTGCACGAGCGTCGCGATCCGGTACGGCACGTCGTCACAGTCGTAGGCCGACGCGAACCACGTGAAGTTCATCCACGCCCACCACACCCCGAAGAAGACGAAGAAGTATCCGATCACCCCGCTCCCCGGATGGCCCTCCGCCAGCGAGTGCACCAGACACTGACCGGCCTGGGCGATCGCGACGACGAAACAGAGATCGAAGAACAGCTCCAGCGGGGTCGCCGCCCGGTGGTCCTCGTCGCGGCTGCGCGCGGTCATCGGTACGTACGTCATACCGCCCAGCACAGCAGTGCCCGGCCGCCCGGCAGGCGAGGCGCGCGGCCCGCACCCCACGGGTACCCCGGCCGGACTCGTGGCGGCCCGCCGCCACCGGAACGATCCGGCGGAGCCCGGCCGGTGCCCGCCCGGCTCCGGGAACGCCGCCGCCCCCGGCCCGGGCGCGGCCCGCCCCGATTCGGAGCAACCCTAAGATCCGCACAACAGGCTGAAACGGTACAAACCGCCTAGCGTGGTGCTGTGTCCGAGCCCACAGAAGCCCTCGCCGCAGCCCCGCCACCACCAGGGCCCCGCGAGGTCCCACCGTCGGCCGGACGGCCCGTCGCCGCGCGGGCCACCCTCGCCGGCACCGTCGTCTCCCTCCTGCTCATCGCCGCGATCGTGCTCGGCAGCCGCCTGCTGCGGGACTTCGACTCCGCCCTGCTGCCCTACGCCGTCGCCACGGTCTTCCTGGCCTTCGGCGTGGCCTACCGCTACACCGTCTGGGTCTCCGCCCCCGGCGCCCGCCGCCTCTTCAGGAAGGGCTTCGGCAGCTTCTTCTCGGCCGCCAACTTCAAGAGGGCGCCCACCGCCCTGCCGAGGATGACCGCCACCTACCTCGGCTTCCAGAAGTTCCTCGGCGCCCGCTCCCGCTCCCGCTGGGCCGCCCACCAGCTGATCTTCTGGGGCTGCCTGCTCGCCGCCGCGATCACCTTCCCCCTCACCTGGGGCTGGTTCACCTTCACCTCCGACAGCGGCTCCGGCCCCGGCTACGAGATGCGGATCTGGGGATTCGAGGTCCTCGGCTTCAACTCCCTCGACGCCCTCGGCTGGCTGATGTTCCACGGCCTGGACATCGCCGCCGTCCTCGTCATCCCCGGTGCCTCCTACTTCCTGTGGCGCCGGATGAAGGACCGCGGAGCCATCACCGGCCAGCGCTTCGCCTACGACATGCTCCCGCTGATCTGCCTCATCGTGATTTCGGTGACCGGGCTGCTGCTGACCTTCTCCTCGATCTTCCTGCGCGGCGGCGGATACGAGTTCCTCGCCATCCTGCACATGGTCTCCGTGGTGTTCACGCTCGCGCTGGGCCGGCGGCTGGCTCTCCGACCGGATGGGCGGCGCCAGGGTGACCATGCTGTCCTTCGTCGGCATGGCCGCCTCCCTGGTGGTCGTGATCTTCGCGCTTCCCCCGGGGAGCGACCAGGGCAGCTTCTGGGCCTTCTTCATCGGCTTCCTGGCGGCCTTCGCCTTCTCCGGACTGGGCAACGGATCCACCTTCCGGCAGATCCCGGTGATCTTCCGGGACCAGCACATGCGCCAAGCCGAGGGCCAGGGCCCCGAGGCGCAGTCGGCCGCGCTGAAGCAGTCCGAGACGGAGGCGGGCGCCGTCACCGGCTTCTCCTCCGCCATCGCCGCCTACGGCTTCTTCTTCATCCCCGCGATGTTCGCCGCCATGGCCGTCACCAACGCGCTGTGGATCTTCATCGGGTTCTACGCGACCTGCCTCGCCGTGTGCTGGTGGTTCTACGCCCGCAAGGGCGCCGAGGCTCCCAGCTGAACCGGGCGGGCGCCGGGGGCCGCCGTACCCTGGACGCATGAGCACCTCCGCCGCCCCCGACCCGCTGCCCGAGTCCACCGCGACGCCTCCGCCCGCACCGGCACCGGCGTCCTCGACGCCGGCTCCCAAGCCGCGCCCCCGGCTGGTCTTCGACGACCCGCTGGACCGGCAGTCGTCCGACGACACCGACCGCGGCTGGGGCGAGCGGCCGCCCACCGGCGGAAGCGCGGCCGACCTGGCCCGATTCCTCGACGAGAAGCCCCCGCACCACATCTGATCCGCCCGAGCGGTCAGAAGACGTCCCGCGCCCCCGGAGCCTGGCCGCTGCCACCGTTCGAGCTCCGCTGCGCCACCAGGGTGTCGCGGATCTCCTTGAGGACCTCCAGCTCGGTGATCTCCATGGTCTCCTTCACCCCCTCCTTGGCCTTGCGGCGCGCCTCCTGCCGGGCGAGGTACTTCGCCATCGGCAGGACCATCAGGAAGTAGACGACCGCCGCGGTGATCAGGAAGGTCAGTGCGGCGTTGAGGACCGACCCCCACAGGATGTTGACGCCGGTCGGCTCGCCCTTCGCGTTGATGCCACAGGGATCCTTCAGGCACGAGGTGTAGACATCCAGGCTTTTGGTGCCGATGGCGCCCACGAGCGGGCTGATGATGCCCTTCACGATCGAGTTCACGATGTTCGTGAACGCGGCGCCGATGACCACGGCCACCGCCAGGTCCACCACGTTGCCGCGCATCAGGAAGGCCTTGAAGCCCGCCAGCACGCTCTCCTTCTTCTTCTCGCCCACCACTGAGCCTTTCTCTCGAACCGCTGAATACGGAGTCAACTGTTCCGAAAGTTACGGCAGTCCGAGCCCGCAGTGTCCAATCGGGCCCCACATCAAGGTGACTTGACTGGGCGTACGTGCGAATCAGCACAACGTCACCGCCAGCCGTGCCACCGTGCCAGCGCCCACCAGGGCCCGAGCGGTGTCCCGGGGGACGGACAGCACCACCAGCGCGCCGCCGTCCCCGATGCCCTTCTCCGGCTCGGGCACCTCGGCGACCCGGGCTCCGGCCGCCACCACACGGGGCGGCCCGGTGCGCTCCGCCGCGACCACGTCCACCAGGTCCCCGGGGCGCAGCAGCCGCACCGTCGCCGCGTCCGCGATGCGCACGGGCGCCGACACCAGGCGTACCACCGCCGCCGGCGGTTTCGCCACGGGCGGGGCCGCGCCCCGGGAGGCTCGGGCCTGCGCCCCGCCCACTGCCAGGGCTGCCGCCACGACGGCCAGCCCGGCCGCGGTGGCCCGCCTGCGCCGCCGCACCGCACGACGCAGCCGGCCCCCGGCCCTGCCCACGCGGAGCGGGGGGAACGGGGGAACGGGGCGCGACGGGGGACACGCAGAGGGAGAGGGGACGGGGGAGGGGGAGGAGGGCGAACAGGGGGAACAGGAAGAAGAGGTCCTGGACATGGTGGGCACCGCCGAGCCGATCGGGATCCGTGTCCGGGTCCAGCGCCCGGACCCCCTCACGATCCGCCGTTCCGCCCGATGCCGCGCCGGCCTGTGGACGGTCCCCAGGTTGTGGACAACCCCGTCACCCTCGCGGGCGGCCCCCGCGCCCGCCCCCGACGGCGGAGCGGCAGCCCCCGCACGCGATCATCGACGGATGAGCCAGTACTACAACATGGCCGACGAGGTGCTCTGGAACCCGGCGACAGGAGTGTCCCGGCTCTTCCTCGCGCAGGTGGCCGTCTTCGAGCGGGAACTGGGGATCCCCTCCGGGATCGGTCCCATGGAGGCCGACGACAGCGAGGTCGACCCCGTGGGGCTCGCCCGCTTCGCGGAGGAACTCGTGGACCGGTACCTGCGCGGGAGCCATCCCGTCGCCGCCGCGCTGTCCGAAGGGTTCACCGCTGTCGTCGCGGCCTTGGCCGCGAGTGCCCGGATCCCCCTCGACCTGGGGGAGGGGGACCGGGCGGACCGGCTCCGCGAGCTCGTCCGCGGGGTGCGGCCGGCCGTGCGCGGCTGAGCCGGACGGGCGGGCGAAGGCGGCCGGAGGAAGGCGGCCGGAGGAAGGCGCGGTCGCTGTCGGGGTGGTGAGCGCGGCTAAGGGAGCTCGATGCCGAGGTCCCAGCCGTCGTGGGCGTGGGTGCACAGGCAGGAGCGGGACGCGGTCGGCGGGAGGGCCGCGACGGCGTCGAAGAGGACCTCCCGCAGCCGGCCGACGTTCTCGCCGAACACCTTGAGGACCTCCGCGTGGGAGACGCCCTCACCCGTTTCGGCACCCGCGTCCAGGTCGGTGACCAGGGCCATCGAGGTGTAGCAGAGTCCCAGTTCGCGGGCGAGGACCGCCTCCGGGTGCCCGGTCATGCCGACCACCGACCAGCCCGCCGCCGCGTGCCAGCGCGATTCCGCCCGCGTGGAGAAGCGGGGCCCCTCTATGACGACCATCGTGCCGCCGTCCACCGGCTCCCAGCCGCGTCCCCGCGCCGCTTCGAGCGCCACCGTGCGCCCGACCGGGCAGTACGGGTCGGCGAAGGTCGTGTGCACGACGTTGGGGATGCTGCCGTCCGGCAGCGGCTCCCCGTCGAAGAAGGTCTGGGCGCGGGACTTCGTACGGTCGACCAGCTGGTCCGGGACGAGCAGCGTGCCCGGCCCGTACTCGGCCCGCAGGCCGCCCACGGCGCACGGGCCCAGCACCTGCCGGACGCCGACCGAGCGCAGCGCCCACAGGTTGGCCCGGTAGTTGATCTTGTGCGGGGGCACGGTGTGGCTGCGCCCGTGCCGGGGCAGGAAGGCGACCTGTCGCCCGGCCAGCTCGCCCAGGTACAGGGAGTCGCTGGGGGGCCCGTACGGGGTCTCCACCTGGATCTCCGAGACGTCGTCCAGGAAGGAGTAGAAGCCCGAGCCGCCGATGACACCGATCTCTGCGTTGACCATGGCGCCACCCTAACCGGGTACGCGCAAGGCCCCGCCGCCCAGGAGGGCGAGCGGGGCCTTACGGAAAAAAGGAAGGCGTACGGGTCAGGCGGCAGACGTGGAGCCGGCGCTGCTGCCGGTGCCGGACGACGACGTCGAGGAGGACGAAGCGGCGGCAGGCGCTGCGGTGCTCGTCGTCGAGGACGAGGACGAGGGCTTCGAGGCGGGCGTGCTGCTCGACGAAGCGCCACGGCTGTCGTTCCGGTAGAAACCGGAACCCTTGAAGACGATGCCGACCGCGGAGAACACCTTCTTCAGGCGTCCGTCGCAGCTCGGGCACACGGTCAGTGCGTCATCGGTGAACTTCTGCACGGCCTCAAGGCCCTCACCGCACTCGGTGCACTGGTACTGGTAGGTCGGCACGAATTTCCTCCTGGCACTCTGACTCAATGAGTGCTAACGACGCTCCATGGTGACGTATTCCGGCGGATCAGTCCACCGTCACAGGCTGGCGGTGACCGATGCCACGCTCGTCCACCCGGTTACGGGCGGCCGGCGCGGGGGTCGCCGCGGCGGCGGGAGCGGACGCGTTCACGATCCGGCTCGCGGCCGCGGGCGCCAGCTTCGCCCGCAGGGCCAGCAGGGTGACCAGCGCGAGCGCGGTCGCCACCAGCGGCACCAGGAAGCCGTACGAGGACCCGTGCGCGTCCGTCAGCCGGCCGGCCAGGGTCACGGCGCCGGCCTGGCCGAAGGCGACCGCGCCGGTCAGCCAGGTGAAGGCCTCGGTGCGCGAGGCGGCCGGGATCAGCTGCTCGATCATGGTGTAGCCGGTGATCAGCGCAGGGGCGATGCACAGGCCGACGACCAGGCCGAGGGCGCCCAGCAGGATCATCGAGTGGGCGGCCCACAGGACGGACGCGGCGGCGGTGAGACCGATGTAGCCGAGGATCAGGCGGCGGCGCGGGCCGATCTTCCAGGCGATGGCGCCCATGGCGATGCCGGCGGTCATGTTGCCGGCCGCGAAGATCCCGTACAGCAGGCCGTTGGCGCCCGGGTTGCCGATCTCGTTGGAGAAGGCGGCGAGCGAGACCTGCATGCCGCCGAAGACGGCGCCGATGCCGATGAAGGCGACGATCAGGACGCGCAGGCCCGGGAAGGACAGGGCGGAGGCGTGCTCCTGGCCGCCGGCCGGGACCGGGGCCGGCTTCGGCTCCGTGGCGCGCTGCGCGGCGAAGAAGAGGCCGCCGAGCAGGGTCAGGGCGGCCTCGGTGGCCAGACCGGCCGCCGGGTGGATGCCGGTGCACAGGGCGGTGGCGAGCACGGGTCCGACGACGAAGGTGAACTCGTCGGTGACGGACTCGAACGCGGCCGCGGTCGGCAGCAGCGGGGATCCTTCTAGCTTGGCCGCCCAGCGGGAGCGGACCATGGGCCCGACCTGCGGGACGGATGCGCCGGCCGGGACGGCGGCCAGCGCGAGCGCCCACAGCGGGGCGCCGAGGAGGGCCAGCGCGGTCAGAGCGGAGACAGCGGCGGCGTGGACGAGGACGACCGGCACGAGGACGGCGCTCTGGCCGCGGCGGTCGGTGAACTTGCCCATGACCGGTGCGAAGAGGGCCATGGAGACGCCGGTGACGGCGGCGACGATGCCGGCGTCGCCGTAAGAGCCGGTGGCGTGCTGGACGAGCAGCAGGATGCTGATCGTCAGCATGCCGAACGGCAGACGGGCGGCGAAGCCGGGGAGGACGAAGCCGAGGGCGCCGGGCGTGCGCAGAAGCTGCCCGTAGCCGGGTCGGGTGGACGTGGCGGACTTGTCGGTCGTGACCGCGGATGTCACGGCCTGGCCTTTCCGCTGCCTGGTAGAGCGTCCCCGTCTGCGGACGGTGAGCCGCCTTGTGAGCGACCGCACCCGTACATGTGGGAGCCCCGAGAGCTGTCCTCTTGCGCAGAACCGAGTGATACCTGGGCGCCCACTGCGGGAGGGTGCCACGGCCGCTTTGCGGTCGCGCCAGCTCTGCGTCAGGCAGAGTTGGTTCGATCTGGTGTGCCTTCATCGTACAGGGGAATCCGCTACCACGCCCTGTGATTTCTCTGGCAACTCGTGTCTTCACCTGGGATTAACTGGAGCTTCGCATTCCAGCACCCATGAAATGGGCGTGAAGGAGGTCATACACCACTGAAATCGGCCAGTTTAGAGCAACGCTCTATAGCGGAGTGTTCACCTTGACCACCCCTGTGTCACCCTCCGTCACCGAGAATCGCCGCCGGCCCACCGCGGGTGACCGCGTGCCCGGCAGCCGGGGAATGTCGACAATCGCGGACGAGCGTCGGTGGGCGTCGAGAGCTCGAAGAGTGCCGACGGACGCTGCGGCCGTCGGCCGCCCTCACAGTGACGTTCCGCCCCCGGTGCCCAGCCACCCCGCCAGCTTGCCGCCGCGCGCCACCGCCCGCAGCCGGGCCTCCGCCGCGTCGCGAACCGGATCCGTGGCCACCACCAGCAGTTCGTCCCCGCGCCGCAGCACGGTCGACGGCGCCGGTACGAAGCTCTTCGCGTCCCGGACCACCAGCGTCACCGACGCCCCCGCCGGCAGCCGCAGCTCGCTGACCTCCACCCCGTGCATGCGCGAGGCGGGCGGGATCGCGAAGGACAGCAGATGCCCGCGCAGTTTCTCCAGCGGCGCCGACTCGATCCCGAGGTCGGCCGCGGCCTCGTCCGTATCGCCGAGCTTCAGCTTGAGCGCCAGCCACGGCAGGGTCGGGCCCTGGACCAGGGTGTAGACGACGACGAGCACGAAGACGATGTTGAAGACCCGGTCACTGCCCTCGATGCCGGTCACCATCGGGATGGTCGCCAGGATGATGGGGACGGCGCCGCGCAGGCCCGCCCACGACATCAGGGCCTGCTCCTGCCACGGGATCCGGAAGGGCAGCAGGCTGACGAACACCTCCAGAGGTCGCGCCACCATCGTCAGCACCAGTCCGATGATCACCGCGGGCCAGAAGTCGTTCACCAGCTCGTGCGGGGTGACCAGCAGGCCCAGCAGCACGAACATGCCGATCTGTGCGATCCAGCCGAGCCCGTCCGCGAACCCGCGAGTGGCCGGCCAGTGCGGCAGCTTCGCGTTCCCGAGCACCATGGCCGCCAGGTACACCGCCAGGAAGCCGGAGCCGTGCGCCATCGCGCCGGCGGCGTACGCCGCCACGGCTATCGCCATCACGGCGATCGGGTACAGACCGGAGGCCGGCAGCGCCACGTGCCGCAGTCCGTACGCTCCCACGAAACCCACCGTCAGGCCGATCGCGGCGCCGATGGCCAGCTCCAGCGCGATCTTGCAGAGCAGGATGTACCCGTCGTCCACCGGTCCGACCGTCGCGAAGGCCACCACCAGGATGACGACGGGAGCGTCGTTGAAGCCGGACTCGGCCTCCAGCACGCCCGTGACCCGCGACGGGAGGGGGACCTTGCGCAGAACGGAGAAGACGGCCGCCGCGTCGGTCGAGGAGACGACCGCGCCGATCAGCAGGGCCTGCCGCCACTCCAGCCCGACCAGGTAGTGCGCACCCGCCGCCGTGACGCCCACGCTGACCGCGACGCCGACCAGCGACAGTACGATCGCGGCCGGCAGTGCGGGTTTGATCTCTTTCCACTTGGTGCCCAGACCACCCTCGGCGAGGATCACGACGAGTGCGGCGTAACCGATGACCTGCGTCAGCTCGGCATTGTCGAATACGACGTTGCCGATGCCGTCCTGGCCTATCGCTATGCCTATGCCGAGGTAGATGAGCAGGCTGGGGAGGCCGCTGCGTGAGGAGATGCGTACCGCCGCTACCGCGACGAGCAGCACGAGCGAGCAGACCAGCAGGAGCTCGTTGAGCGTGTGGACAGTCAGCGGGCGGCCCTTTCCTCAGCGCGCCTGACGGAGCGGCGGATCGTTCCTTCCGGAGGCGCGTCCGGCAAGTTACTTCGTTACCTTACCTAATCTTTGACGATTTCTTGACGCGATAGTCACATTGTGAAACGCCTGTTCGGCCCTGTCCTCATGAGCTCGACCCCTGGCGGATCAACGGACAGGGTCCTGCGCCTATGGTTGCTCCCAGCAATCCCAGGACCACCCTGCCCCTCTAAGGACAGCGATGCCCGCCAATGAATCCGGACCTTCCGTCAAGAAGAAGGGACGACGCGCACGCCTGCTCGTGCTCGTCTTGGTCCTGGTGCTCTTGGCGGCAATCGGCTACGGCGCGTACTGGAGCGTGGACACCGTGCGCGCCTCCTTCCCGCAGACCACCGGCTCCCTCAAGGTCCCCGGTCTGACCGGGACCGTCGACGTCAAGCGCGACGAGCACGGGATTCCGCAGCTCTACGCCGACAACGACGAGGACCTCTTCCGCGCACAGGGCTTCGTCCACGCGCAGGACCGGTTCTGGGAGATGGACGTACGCCGTCACATGACCTCCGGCCGGCTCTCCGAGATGTTCGGGTCCGGCCAGGTGGAGACCGACGCCTTCCTGCGCACGCTGGGCTGGCGCCAGGTCGCCCAGGCCGAGTACGACACCAAGCTCTCGCCGGAAACCAAGAAGTACCTCCAGGCCTACGCCGACGGGGTCAACGCGTACCTGAAGGGGAAGTCCGGCAAGGACCTCTCCGTCGAGCACGCCGCCCTCAAGCTGACCGACGACTACAAGCCGGAGCAGTGGACGCCGGTGGACTCGGTGGCCTGGCTCAAGGCCATGGCCTGGGACCTGCGCGGCAACATGCAGGACGAGATCGACCGCTCGCTGATGGCGAACACGCTCTCGCAGGCCCAGATCGACGAGCTCTACCCGCCGTACCCCTTCGACCGGAACAAGCCGATCGTCGAGGGCGGCACGGTCGCGGGCGGCAAGTACGTCCCCCAGGGAACCCCGGGCGCCGGCTCGACCGGCACCGGAACGGGTACCGGCACCGGAACGGGAACCGGCTCGACCGGCACCGGAGCGGGTACGGGCACTGGCCCGGGTACGGGTACCGGTTCGACCGGCACCGGCACCGGTACCGGCTCGCAGGCCACCCCCAACGGCGGCAGCACCGGCCTCGCCGGCAACGCCACCGCCCAGGGCGCCACGGTCGGCCTGCGCACGCAGCTGACCTCGCTCTCCAAGACCCTGGACGAGATCCCGGCCATCCTCGGCCCCAACGGCAGCGGCATCGGATCCAACTCCTGGGTCATCGGTGGCAAGTACACGACGACCGGCAAGCCGCTCCTCGCGAACGACCCGCACCTCTCCCCGCAGCTGCCCTCGGTCTGGTACCAGATGGGTCTGCACTGCCGCGCCGCCTCGCCCCAGTGCCAGTACGACGTGGCCGGCTACACCTTCTCGGGCATGCCCGGCGTGGTCATCGGCCACAACGCCGACATCGCCTGGGGCATGACCAACCTCGGCGCCGACGTGACCGACCTCTACCTGGAGCAGGTCAAGCCCGACGGCTACGTCTACGACAACAAGGTGCTCCCCTTCACCACCCGTGAAGAGGTCATCAAGGTCGCGGGCGGCAAGAGCAAGAAGATCACCGTCCGTACCACCAACAACGGACCGCTGATCTCCGACCGCAGCGACGAGCTGGAGACCGTGGGCGTACGCGCCCCCGTCCCCACCTCCGCCCCCGACCGCGGCAACGGCTACGCCGTCGCCCTGCGCTGGACCGCCCTGGACCCCGGCAAGTCGATGGACGCGGTGTTCAAGATCGACCGCGCCAAGGACTTCGCCAGCTTCCGGGCGGCCGCGGCCGACTTCGAGGTCCCCTCGCAGAACCTGATCTACGCCGACAACAAGGGCGCCAACGGCAACATCGGCTACCAGGCCCCGGGCCGCATCCCGATCCGCACCCAGGGCGACGGCCGCATGCCGGCCCCCGGCTGGGACCCGAAGTTCGCCTGGAAGGGCGGCAAGGACGGCAACGCGGGCTACATCCCGCAGAACGAGATGCCCTGGGAGCTCAACCCGGCCCGCGGCTACATCGTCACCGCCAACCAGGCCGTCACCGAGACCGGCGCCGGCAAGTACCCGTACGTGCTGACCACGGACTGGGGCTACGGCGCCCGCAGCCAGCGGATCAACGACCTCATCGAGGCGAAGATCAAGGACAGCGGCAAGATCTCGACCGACGACATGCGCACCATGCAGATGGACAACAGCAGCGAGATCGCCGCGCTGCTGACCCCGATGCTGGCCAAGATCCAGGTCTCGGACCCGGACGTGCGCTCGGCGCAGAAGCTGCTCGAAGGCTGGAACTACACGCAGGAGAACGACTCGGCGGCGGCCGCGTACTTCAACGCGGTCTGGCGCAACATCCTCAAGCTGGCCTTCGGCGACAAGATGCCCAAGGAGCTGCGGATCGAGGGCAGCTGCGCCAACGTCCAGGAGAGCGGCGGTCCCAACGACGACCTCACCAAGACGGTCCGCGAGTGCGGCACCCGCGGCCCCGACTCGGCGCAGCCGGACGGCGGCGACCGGTGGTTCGAGGTGGTGCGCCGCCTGGTCAAGGACGAGAAGTCGCCCTGGTGGTCCTCGCCCAAGACGCTCACCAAGCCGGCGACGACCACCCGTGACCAGCTCTTCGCCCGCGCCATGAACGACGCGCGCTGGGAGCTGACGGCCAAGCTCGGCAAGGACCAGTCGACCTGGAGCTGGGGCCGGCTGCACCAGCTGAACCTGAAGAACCAGACGATCGGCACCGAGGGCCCCGGCTTCATGCGGTGGCTCCTCAACCGCGGCCCGTGGAACCTGGGCGGCGGCGAGGCCACCGTCAACGCGACCGGCTGGAACGCCTCCAGCGGGTACGGGGTCACCTGGGTGCCGTCGATGCGGATGGTCGTGAACCTCAACGACCTGGACAAGTCCCGCTGGATCAACCTGACCGGCGCCTCGGGGCACGCGTACGACTCCACGTACACGGACCAGACGACGATGTGGGCCAAGGGCGAACTGCTGGAGTGGCCCTTCGGCAAGGAGGCTGTCGACAAGTCGACCGTCGACACGCTGACGCTGAAGCCGTGACGTCGAAGCCGTGACGCCGAAGCCGTAAGCCGAGGCCTCAGAAGCGCACCACCCCCGACGGGGTGGCGACCGCCTGGACGGGGTGGTCGTGCGGTTCCTCCGGGACCCGCGCGACCACCTCTTCGTCGTAGAGGAGCACCACCAGCGCCGGGTGGGTCCCGGCGCGTTCCAGCCGGGCCAGCACCCGGTCGTAGGAGCCCCCGCCGCGGCCGAGCCGCATTCCGCGCCCGTCGACCGCCAGACCGGGCAGCAGGACGGCGTCGGCGGCCGTGACGGCCTCCGGGCCCAGTGCCGGCCCGGAGGGTTCCAGCAGGCGCATCTTCCCCGGGTGCGCGGCCTCGGCGAGGCTGCCGGGGCCCTCGTAGGCTGCCCAGTCGAGGTCGTTGTCGGGCAGCAGCAGGGGCAGCAGCACCCGCTTGCCGGCCGCCCGCAGCGCGTCGAGCAGCTCGTGGGTGCCGGGTTCCGCGCCGACCGAGACGTACGCGGCCACCGTGCGCGCACCGGCCAGTTCGGGCAGGGCGAGGGCGGAGCGGGCGAGTGCGCGGGCGGCCGTGCCGCGGGCCTCGGGGGACAGGGCGCGGCGGGCGGCGAGCAGTTGTCGCCGGAGGGCGGCCTTCTCGGGCGGTTGCTCCGTCACTATGAGGTCACATACCTTTCCTATAGGTGTATATCCGGACATAATTACCGGAATCTGGCTGGGTGTTCGGCACGACCCACTATCGTTCTGCCCATGACTCAGTCGCACCCCGTGATCAAGAAGGCCGTCATCCCGGCCGCGGGCCTCGGCACTCGGTTCCTCCCGGCGACCAAGGCGACCCCGAAGGAAATGCTCCCGGTCGTGGACAAGCCGGCCATCCAGTACGTGGTCGAGGAGGCCGTCTCGGCCGGCCTGGACGACGTCCTCATGATCACAGGACGTAACAAGCGGCCCCTCGAAGACCACTTCGACCGCAACTACGAGCTGGAGTCGGCCCTCATCGCCAAGGGCGACGACGACCGGCTGAAGAAGGTCCAGGAGTCCAGCGACCTGGCCACCATGCACTACGTCCGCCAGGGCGACCCGCGCGGCCTGGGACACGCCGTCCTCTGCGCCGAGCCGCACGTCGGCAGCGAGCCCTTCGCCGTCCTGCTCGGCGACGACCTCATCGACCCGCGCGACCCCCTCCTGCGCCAGATGGTCGACATCCACGCGCGCACCGGCGGCACCGTCATCGCGCTGATGGAGGTCGACCCGTCCAGCGTGCACCTCTACGGCTGCGCCGCCGTCGAGGCGACCGACGAGCCGGACGTCGTCCGCGTCACCGGACTCGTCGAGAAGCCGGACGCCTCCGAGGCCCCCAGCAACTTCGCGGTCATCGGACGGTATGTCCTCAACCCGGCGATCTTCGGCATACTGCGGGAGACCGAGCCGGGCCGCGGCGGGGAGATCCAGCTCACCGACGCCCTGCAGAAGCTGGCCGCCGACGAGAGCGTGGGCGGCCCGGTGCACGGCGTGGTCTTCCGCGGCCGCCGCTACGACACCGGGGACCGCGGGGACTACCTGCGGGCCATCGTGCGACTCGCGTGCGAACGTGAGGACCTGGGCCCGGAGTTCCGCACCTGGCTTCACCGTTACGTCACGGAGGAGATGTAGGAACGTGAGCAGTTCCGCACCGCAGGACACCGCACCGCACCGTCTGTGGTCGGTGGACGAGCACCTCGCGGACGTCCTCGCCGCCGTCCGGCCGCTGGAGCCCATCGAGCTCCAGCTGCTCGACGCCCAGGGCTGTGTCCTGGTCGAGGACGTCACCGTGCCCGTCGCCCTCCCGCCCTTCGACAACAGCTCCATGGACGGGTACGCCGTCCGTGTGGCCGACGTCCAGGGTGCGAGCGAGGAGTTCCCCGCGGTGCTCGCCGTCATCGGCGACGTCGCGGCGGGCAGCGGCGAACTGCCCACCGTCGGCCCCGGACAGGCCGCCCGCATCATGACCGGAGCCCCGCTGCCGCCCGGCGCCGAGGCCGTCGTGCCGGTCGAGTGGACCGACGGCGGCACGGGCGGCGGCGCCGCCGCCGGGATGACCCCGGCCAGCGCCGCGCCCGAGGGCGCGGGCGGCGAGGTGCGGGTGCACCGCGCCGCCGAGGCGCGGGCGCACGTGCGCTCGCGCGGGAGCGACGTACAGGCCGGCGACCTGGCCCTGGCCGCCGGCACCGTCCTCGGCCCCCCGCAGATCGCCCTGCTGGCCGCCATCGGCCGCGGCAGCGTACGGGTGCGGCCGCGCCCCCGGGTGGTGGTCCTGTCCACCGGCAGCGAGCTCGTCCAGCCGGGTGAGGCGCTGGCCGCCGGGACCATCTACGACTCCAACAGCTTCGCGCTCGCCGCCGCCGCCCGCGACGCCGGCGCCATCGCCTACCGGGTCGGCGCGGTCGCCGACGACGCCGAGACCCTGCGCGCCGTCATCGAGGACCAGCTGATCCGGGCCGACCTCCTCGTCACCACGGGCGGGGTCAGCGTCGGCGCGTACGACGTGGTCAAGGAGGCGCTGACCTCCGTCTCCGCGGGCGACGGGGCCGTGGAGGCGGGACGCGTCGACTTCCGCAAGCTCGCCATGCAGCCCGGCAAGCCGCAGGGCTTCGGCACGGTCGGCCCCGACCACACCCCGCTGCTGGCCCTCCCCGGCAACCCGGTGTCCTCCTACGTCTCCTTCGAGCTGTTCGTGCGTCCCGCCATCCGGGCGCTGATGGGCCTGCCCGCGTCCGAGGTCAGCCGGCCGAGCGTGCGCGCCGTGCTCAAGGCCGACCGGCCGATCGGCTCGCCGGCCGCCCGCCGCCAGTTCCTGCGCGGCGCCTACGACCCCGAGAGCGGGACGGTCAGCCCGGTCGGCGGATCGGGCTCCCACCTGATCGCGGCACTGGCGCACGCGGACTCGCTGATGGTGGTGCCGGAGGACGTCACCTCGGTGGAGCCGGGGGCCGAGATGGAAGTGATCCTGCTCGGCTGAGCGCCGCCCGGTGCGGGTAGCGTGTTGCACCACAGGCCCCAGGGCTCCAGGGGGCCCGGAGCGGGAGTGGCGGCACGCAGACATGAGTACGCAGAGCAGGCTGACGCACATCGACGAGGCCGGCGCGGCCCGGATGGTGGACGTTTCGGCGAAGGACGTGACCACCCGGACGGCCCGGGCCAGCGGACGCGTCCTCGTATCGCCCCGGGTGATCGAGCTGCTGCGCGGCGAGGGCGTGCCGAAGGGCGACGCCCTCGCCACCGCGCGGATCGCGGGGATCATGGGCGCCAAGAAGACCCCGGACCTGATCCCGCTGTGCCATCCGCTGGCCGTGTCCGGGGTGACGGTGGACCTGAGGGTCGCCGACGACGCCGTGGAGATCCTCGCCACCGTCAAGACCACCGACCGTACGGGCGTCGAGATGGAGGCGCTGACCGCGGTCGCGGTCGCCGGGCTCACCGTGATCGACATGGTGAAGGCCGTCGACAAGGGCGCGGTCATCACCGACGTCCGGGTGGAGGAGAAGACCGGCGGCAAGTCCGGCGACTGGACCCGCGCGTGAACGCCCCCCGCGGCGGCGAGGTCCACAGCCACAGCCACAGCCACGGCCACGGCGACGCTCACGGCGGCACGGCCGGGGCCCCCGGGGCGGCGGCCCCGCCCGCCGCCGGGACCCCCGCACCGCGCGGGCTGGTGGTCACCGCCTCGAACCGCGCCTCCCGGGGCGTCTACGAGGACCGGGGCGGCCCCCTGCTCGCCGAGGCCCTGGAGCGGCTCGGCTTCGCCGTGGACGGCCCGCGCGTCGTCCCGGACGGCGACCCGGTGGAGCTGGCGCTGCGCGAGGGCGTGGCCGCCGGGTACGACGTCATCCTGACCACCGGCGGCACCGGCATCTCCCCGACCGACCGGACCCCGGACGCCACCGCGCGCGTGCTGGACTACGAGGTCCCGGGGATCCCGCAGGCCATCCGTGCCGAGGGCCTGGAGAAGGTGCCGACCGCCGCCCTGTCGCGGGGCCTGGCGGGCGTGGCGGGCCACACCCTGATCGTCAACCTGCCCGGCTCCACGGGCGGGGTGCGCGACGGCCTCGCGGTCCTGGCCCGGATCCTGCCGCACGCCGTGGACCAGCTCCGCGGCGGCGACCACCCCAGACCCGCGCCGACGCCCGGGAGCCCGAGCTGAACGGCCCCACCTGGCCGGTGGTGCTGGCGGACGGCGATGTCACGCTCCGGCCGATAAAGCTGCGGGACCAGCGCGCCTGGCGCGAGGTCAACCGGCGCAACCGCGACTGGCTGCGCCCCTGGGAGGCCACGATCCCGCCGCCCGCGCCGTGGGGGCCGGTCATCCAGCGGCCGACGTACCGGCAGATGGTCCGCCACCTGCGGGCGGAGGCCAACGCCGGCCGGATGCTGCCGTTCGTCATCGAGTACCGGGGACGGCTGGTCGGGCAGCTGACGGTCGCCGGGATCACCTGGGGGTCGATGTGCGCCGCCCACGTGGGCTACTGGGTGGACCGGGACGTGGCGGGCCGCGGGGTCATGCCGACGGCGGTCGCGCTGGCCGTCGACCACTGCTTCGGGAAGGTCGGGCTGCACCGGATCGAGGTGTGCATCCGGCCGGAGAACGTGCCGAGCCGGCGGGTCGTGGAGAAGCTCGGCTTCCGCGAGGAGGGGCTGAGGCCGCGCTACCTGCACATCGACGGCGCGTGGCGGGACCACCTGGTCTTCGCGCTGACGGCGGAGGAGGTGCCGGAGGGGCTGGTGCGCCGCTGGCACCGCACGCGCAAGCCGCCGCAGGGATCGCCGTCCGGGCCGCCCGAAATCAGGTAATCGCAAAAGCGTTCGAATTTCTGGCCGATTCACCCATAACCTGATCCGAAGAATCACAAAAAAAGTCCGTGATATCAGCCGGATCGTGCGACACACCGGCTCAATTGGCTGATCCCTTCGGCCGCACCCCTCTACGGTGTGGGGTGTGAGCAGCAGCGGCCTCATCTACGCAGTCATTGTCGGGGCCTGGGCCGCCTACTTGGTGCCCATGTGGCTCCGCAGGCAGGACGAGCTGAACGAAGCCCGTCCGACGGAACGCTTCTCCACTGCCATCCGGCTTCTTTCCGGCCGGGCGGGAATGGAGCGCCGTTATGCCAAGGGGCTGCGTGAGCGCGGTGAGGAACAGGCGGAGCCCCAGCCCCACGCGGACCCGGAAGCGGCGACGGAAACGGTGAATTCCGTGGACGCCGACGCCCGGGCCTTCGGCATGTCCCCGACCAGGACCGAGCCGAGAACGAGCGAGGCCGAGCGGGTCCGCCGGCAGCAGCGCCTCCAGGTGCTCGCGCGCCGCCGGCGCACCACCGCGCTCCTCTTCCTCGCCTTCAGCGGCGGGGCGATCGCCGCCGCCGTCTGCGGGCTGCGGTACCTGTGGGCCCCGGCCGTACCCGCCCTGCTGCTGAGCGCGTACATCGTGCACCTGCGGGTCCAGGAGCGGCGGCGCTACGAGTTCACGATGGACCGGCGCCGCGCCGAGGCGGCCGCGCGCCAGCTGCGCGAGAGCCGCCTGCGCCGCCGGCCCGCCGAGGAGGCCCCCGAGGCCGGTGCCGAACCGGACCCCGCGCCGCCGGTCTCCCCGCAGGAGGCCGGGCGGCGGGCCCTCGTCGAGCAGACCGACCACGCCGAGTGGGTGGACCAGCAGCGCGAGCGGGAGCGCGGACCGGCGCGCGGGGACAGCTGGGAGCCGGTGCCGGTCCCGCTGCCGACCTACGTGACCGCCCCCGTCGCCCCCCGCGCCACCGGCCCGACGGCCCCCGACGGCTGGAGCGCGACCCGCTCCAGCACCGCGGAGCCGACCGACCCGCGCCTGCGCGCCCAGCCGGCCCTCCCGAAGCCGGCGCCCGGCCCGGACCAGAAGACCCCGGACCAGAAGACCCCGTCCACCCCCCGCCCCCGGGGCCAGGGCCGGGGCCGCACCCCGCTCTTCGACCAGTACGAGGGCGAGGACCGGCCCCGCGCCGCCAACGAGTGACGGGGTGCGGGTGACCTGCGCGGAACGCGTTTTGGAGCACCCGCCCGGGGATGCTAATGTTTCACACGTCGCAAGGGCCTGTGGCGCAGTCTGGTAGCGCACCTCGTTCGCATCGAGGGGGTCTGGGGTTCAAATCCCCACAGGTCCACAGACGACAGTTCGCGGGTTGCTCCCGTGGGCGTCACGAAATCCCGTCCGGTCGAAAGACCGGGCGGGATTTCGGCGTTTGCGGGGCTGGCGGGAACCCGTTGCCGGTGACGCCGGTCGAAGGCCCGGTCACCCGCACCGTGTGGACGCTCGCTGTCGTCGGCCGGGCGCTGGCCGGTGAGCGCCCGATCTTCCGCCCCGTGCCGGGCCCACAATGGCCGGATGCGGAGTTTTGACGGTGCGACAGGGCAGGCGTGGGCGGCGCTCGGTGGGGTGGCCGACGAGGCGGAGCGGGTGCGGTACCGGGGGGCCGGCGGCTGGGAGGGGCCCTTGCCGGTACGGGAGTTGGCGCGGGCCTGCGTGGGGGTGTGCGGGCTCGCGGCGGCGGAGCTGGGCGCCGTACGGGCCGGGGGCACGGTCCGGGACGCGGAGCCGGTGGTGGTGGACGAGGGGGCCGTGGCGACCGCGTTCGTCAGCGAGAGGCACCTGCGGGTGGACGGCCGGGCGCCGGTCTCCTTCGCGCCGCTGTCCGGGTTCTGGCGGACCGCCGACGGATGGGTGCGGACCCACGCCAACTACCCCCACCACGAAGCCGCCCTGGTACGGGCCCTGGGTGTGCCCGCCACCCCGGAGGCGGTGCGCGGCGCGCTCGCGGCGCGTCGCGCCGTGGAGGTGCAGGAACTGGTCTGTGCCGAGGGCGGGCTGGCCGTCGCCGTGGCGCGGGAGTACGGGGAGCCGCTGCCGCTGGTGGAGACCGTACGGGGTGCCGGGCGGGGGCGGGTACTGGAGCCGGCGGCGCTGCCCGCGGCCGGGGTACGGGTGCTCGACCTGACCCGGGTCATCGCCGGACCGGTCGCCACCCGGACCCTCGGGGTGCTCGGAGCGGACGTGCTGCGGATCGACCCGCCCGGGCTGCCCGAGTCCGACGACGCGTACGCCGACACCGGGTTCGGGAAGCGGTCCGCGCTGCTGGACCTCGCGCGGGCGGACGGCCGGGCCGTGCTGGAAGGGCTGCTCGGCGAGGCCGACGTGGTGGTGTCCGGGTACCGGCCGGGGGCGCTGGAACGGTTCGGGCTGGGCGGTGGGGAACTGCTCGCCCGGTGGCCCGGCCTGGTGGTGGCGGAGCTGTGCGCGTGGGGGTGGAACGGGCCGTGGGCCGGCCGGCGCGGCTTCGACTCGCTGGTGCAGGCCGGGTACGGGATCGCCGCCGCGTGCGGTGAGGACGGCCGGCCGGGGGTCCTGCCGGCGCAGGCGCTGGACCACGGGACGGGGTACCTGATGGCGGCCGGCGTGCTGCGGGCGCTCGCGGAGGGCGGCGGGCGGCTGCTGCGGTTCTCCCTCGCGGGGACGGCGTCGTGGCTGGTCCGGGACGTGCCGAGGGACGAGGGCGAGGGCGAGGGCGGGGCGGCGGGATACACGGCGGAGCCGTGGCTGCGGGAGGCGGTGTCCGGGTACGGGGTGCTGCGGCACGCCGCCAGTCCCTTCGGGGAATGGGAGCGGGGGCCGTCGCGGTGGGGGACCGACACGGCCGAGTGGCTCCGCCGCTAGGGGCGGGCCCGGGGCGGGTACGGGGCGGGCCCGGGGCGGGGGTGCCGCTGCGCGGAGCCGGGCCCTGCCCCGCCCTTTCTCCGTTTCCCGGGGTTCCGCCCCCGGACCCCGTTTCGGGGGCGGAACCCCGGACCCCGCGCCTCGACCGCCGGCGGGCCCGGTGGGTGGGCGGTCAGGGGTGCAGGGGCTTCGTCATGCAGCGGCTGGACTCGTGGAAGCGGTAGTAGCCGAACTTCTCCGACAGGGAGTACCCCGACGAGAGGTACAGGGCGATCGCCTCCGGCTGCTGGTCGCCCGTTTCGAGGACCATGCGGGTGCGGCCCGCCGCGCGGGCGTCCGCTTCGAGTTCCGCCAGGATGCGGCGGGCCAGGCCCGTGCCCCGGGCCTCCGGGACCACGTACATGCGCTTGATCTCGGCGTCGCCGTCCGAGTAACCCTCGTCACTGTGCTCCTGGCGGCGCCAGCCACCGCTCGCCACCGGGGCGTCCGAGGCGTCGTAGGCGAGGAGGTACAGGCCGATCGGCGGGACGAACATCGCCGGGTCGAGGAAGGTGGCGTCGCCCTCGCCCTCGTAGCGCGTCCGGTACTCGACCTGGACCTGGGCATCGAGCTCGACCGCGTCCGGGTGGTCGTACGGTACGGCGCGGAGGTTTATACCGTGAGACATTTGAATATCGTACGGAACCATCCCGCTATGGTGCAGGGATGCTCACTGTGACCTCCGTGAATGTGAATGGGATCCGCGCCGCCGCCAAGAAGGGCTTCGTGGAGTGGCTCGCCGGATCCGATGCCGACGTCGTGTGCCTCCAGGAGGTACGCGCCGAGGAGGGGCAGATTCCGGCCGAGGCCAGGGAGCCCGAGGGCTGGCACACCGTGTTCGCGCCGGCCGCCGCCAAGGGACGGGCGGGGGTCGCGCTGTACACGCGGCGGGCGCCGGAGCGGGTGCGGGTCGGCTTCGGGAGCGACGAGTTCGACGGCAGCGGCCGGTACCTGGAGATCGATCTCCCCGGAGTGACCGTGGCGAGCCTGTACCTGCCCTCCGGGGAGGCCGGGACCGGGAAGCAGGACGAGAAGTACCGGTTCATGGAGGAGTTCCTCCCCTACCTGCGGGGGCTGAAGGAGCGGGCGGCCGCCGACGGGCGGGAGGTCGTGGTGTGCGGTGACTGGAACATCTGCCACCGGGAGGCCGACCTCAAGAACTGGAAGACCAACCGGAAGAACGCGGGCTTCCTGCCCGAGGAGCGGGAGTGGCTCGGGAAGGTGTACGCGGAGGCCGGGTACGTGGACGTGGTGCGCGCCCTTCACCCGGACGCCGAGGGGCCGTACTCCTGGTGGTCCTACCGCGGGCGGGCCTTCGACAACGACGCCGGCTGGCGCATCGACCTGCAGGTCGCGACCCCGGGGCTGGCCGGCAAGGCCGTGAAGGCCTTCGTCGAGCGTGCCGAGACACACCCCGAGCGCTGGTCCGACCACGCGCCCGTGACCGTGGTCTACGAACTCGGCGTCTGAGGGGCCGGTGGCCTAAGGGCCGACGGGTGGGAGTGGCGCTGGTGCAGGCGGTCCATCGCCATCGTGAGTTCCGCCTCCACCACGCTCTTCGCCAGCGGGCGCAGGCGGGTGACCGGGTCGTCGGCGGTGTCGGCGCCGTCGCCGAGGTGGGTGGAGATCAGGTCGGTGAACAGGGCCGCCAGGGCGTCCGCGTGCTCGCGCACCCGGCGGCCCGTCTCCAGGACCGCCGCGAGCGGGACGCCCTCGCGGACCAGCGCCGAGGAGACGTCCAGCAGCCGGCGGCTGACGTGCACGATCTCCTCGCCGTCGGCGGCGACGTAGCCGAGGTCCAGGGACGCGGCGAGGTTCTCCGGGGTGACCTCGCCCTCGAAGTAGTCGGCCAGGGCCTCGGGGGTCAGCCGGACGGGGGTCTCCTCCGACCAGCCGATGCCGAGCAGCTCGCCGAGCTGGCCGACGTCGCGGCCCTGTTCGAAGGCGGCGGTCAGCTCCGCTATGCCGCCGAGGGTGTGGCCGCGCTCCAGCAGGGCGGCGATGGTGCGCAGCCGGGCCAGGTGGTGGTCGTCGTACCAGGCGATCCGGCCCTCGCGGCGCGGCGGAGGGAGCAGTTTGCGCTCGCGGTAGAAGCGCAGGGTGCGGACGGGTATGCCGGCCGCCTCGGCCAGTTCATCCGTCCGGTATTCGCGCACTGTGCTCCCCGACTCGGCCATAGGGTTCTCCGCCACACGCGCAGCCTAGGGCGTACCCGCAGTAACTTTCCGGGCGCGACCCCTACCCATGGGTACGGGGCTGCTCTACCCTCCCGATTGTGCCAGTGATTGCTGGCAGTGTTGCGGTGTGGTGGCTGGGACTGCGGAAGCGGAGGGCGGCGGGCATGGGCGGCATCGACGGCATCGACGGCATCGACGGCATGGGCGGACGCGAGCACGTACGCGTGGCGGTGATCGGGTCCGGTTTCGGCGGGCTCGGGGCCGCCGTACGGCTGCGGCGCGAGGGGATCACGGACTTCGTCGTCCTGGAGCGGGCCGGCTCCGTCGGCGGCACCTGGCGCGACAACAGCTATCCGGGATGCGCCTGCGACGTCCCGTCCCACCTGTACTCCTTCTCCTTCGCCCCCAATCCCGACTGGCCGCGGACCTTCTCCGGGCAGCCGGCGATCCGGGAGTACCTGGAACACGTCGCGGACGTCTTCGGGCTGCGCCGGCACATCCGGCTGAACCACGAGGTCCGGATGATGCGCTGGGACGCCGACGAGCTGCGCTGGGAGATCGAGACCTCCGGCGGGAACCTGACGGCCGACGTCGTCGTCTCGGCCACCGGGCCGCTGTCCGACCCGAAGATGCCGGAGATACCGGGACTCGCGGAGTTCCCCGGCAAGGTCTTCCACTCGGCCCGCTGGGACCACGACTACGACCTGCGGGGCAAGCGCGTCGCCATGATCGGGACCGGCGCCTCGGCCATCCAGATCGTGCCCGCCATCGCACCCGAGGTGGAGCGGCTCACCCTCTTCCAGCGGACCCCGCCGTGGGTGATGCCGCGCACCGACCGGGCGATCAGCGCGGTGGAGCGCTGGCTGCACCGGCAGCTCCCCTTCACCCGGGCGGCGCGGCGCGGGCTGCTGTGGGGGATCCGTGAGCTCCAGGTCAGCGCGTTCACCAAGCGGCCCGGCCAGCTCGGGCTGATCGAGTCCCTGGCCAAGGCCAACATGGCGCGTTCGATCAAGGACCCGGAGCTGCGGGCCAGGCTGACGCCCTCGTACCGGATCGGCTGCAAGCGGATCCTGCTCTCCAGCGAGTACTACCCGGCGCTCGCCCGGCCGGACGTGGACCTGGTCGCCTCCGGGCTGAAGGAGATCCGGGGCTCGGTGCTCGTGGCCGCCGACGGGACGGAGACCGAGGTCGACGCGATCATCTTCGGCACCGGCTTCCACGTGACGGACATGCCGATCGCCGACCGGGTGGTGGGCGCCGACGGGAAGACCCTGGCCGACGCCTGGAAGGACGGGATGCAGGCGCTGCGCGGGGCGACCGCCGCGGGCTTCCCGAACTGGATGACGATCATCGGGCCCAACACCGGCCTCGGGAACAGTTCGATGATCCTGATGATCGAGTCGCAGCTGAACTACATGGCGGACTACATGCGCCAGCTCGGCGTCCTGGGCGGGCGGACCGCGCTCGCGGCCCGGCCGTCCGCGGTGAACCAGTGGAACCGGCGCGTCCAGGCGCGGATGGAGCGGACGGTGTGGAACACCGGCGGCTGCACGAGCTGGTACCTGGACGCGCAGGGCCGCAACACCACCGTCTGGCCGGGGACGACGGGCGAGTTCCGCAAGGAGACGCGGAGCGTCGACCTGTCCGAGTACGAGGTCGTCCGCGGCCGGGAGAGGGCCGGAGAGACGGGCGGAGCGAGGGGGCCGGCCGCGGAACGGGCGGCCGCGAAGGCGGGGCGCGGCGCTGCCGGCGCCGCCGCCGCGAAGGCCGGGCCCGGGGACGCCGCCGCCGCGAAGGCCGCCTCCGCGAACACCGGTGCCGGGGAGGCGGCGGCATGAGCGGGCCCGCGCACGTCACCGCCGGGCGGTACGCTCCCCCCGCCCCCGGCCGCACCCTGACCGCCGTCTCCGCCGACGGGTCCCGCCTGCACGTCGAGGTGCACGGCGCCGAAGGGGCCCCGCCCGTGGTGCTGTCCCACGGCTGGACCTGCTCCACCGCCTTCTGGGCCGCCCAGATACGCGAACTGGCCCGGGACCACCGGGTCGTCGCCTACGACCAGCGCGGCCACGGCCGCAGCCCGGCCGGCGCGAGGACGTACAGCACCACCGCCCTCGCCGACGACCTCGCCGCCGTGCTGAAGGCCACCCTCGCCCCCGGCGAGCGGGCCGTCGTCGCGGGACACTCCATGGGCGGCATGACCGTGATGGCCTCCGCGGGCCGCCCCGAGTTCGTCGAGCACGCCGCGGCCGCCCTGCTGTGCAGCACCGGGAGCTCCGGGCTGGTCGAGGGGTCCACCGTGCTGCCGCTGCCCCCCGGGCGCGTGCGGACCCGGCTGACCCGCGCGGTGCTGGGCTCGCGCGCCCCCCTCGGGCCGGTCACGCCCGCCGCGCGCGCCGTGCTCCGGTACGCGACCATGGGCCCCGGCTCCGCGCCGGACCGGGTCGAGGCCTGCGCCCGTATCGTCCACGGCTGCCCCACGGCGGTGCGCCACGCCTGGTCGGTGGTGCTGGCCGGACTGGACCTGGACGAGGGACTCGCCCGGCTGACCCTGCCCACCGCGGTGCTCGCCGGCCGCGACGACCGGCTCACCCCGGTGGCGCACGCCCGCGGGCTGGCGGCCGCGCTGCCGCACTGCGTCGGCCTGACCGAACTCACCGGCATGGGCCACATGACCCCGGTCGAGGCGCCGGAGGCCGTGACCGGCGCCATCCGCGAACTGACGTCCCGCTATCTCGAAACCGAGAAGGAGAAGACCGCGTGAGCGCTCACAGGAGTCTGGAAGGCCAGGTCGCCGTCGTCACCGGAGCCGCCCGCGGCGTCGGCGAGCTGCTCGCCCGCAAGCTGTCCGCGCGCGGGGCGAAGGTGGCGCTGGTCGGGCTGGAGCCGGAGGCGCTCAAGGAGGTCTCCGAACGGCTGCACACCGACAGCGACCACTGGTACGCCGACGTCACCGACCACGAGGCGATGGCCCGGGTGGCGGGGGAGGTCAAGGAACGCTTCGGGAAGGTGGACGTCGTCGTCGCCAACGCGGGCGTCGCCGCCGGCGGGCCGTTCGCCGACTCCGACCCCGAGGCCTGGCGCCGGGTGATCGAGGTCAACCTGATCGGCGGGGCCGTCACCGCCCGCGCCTTCCTCCCCGTACTCATGGAGAGCCGCGGCTACTTCCTCCAGATCGCCTCGCTCGCCGCGATCACCCCGGCGCCGATGATGACGGCGTACTGCGCCTCCAAGTCCGGGGTCGAGGCCTTCGCCCACTGCCTGCGCGCCGAAGTCGGCTACCGGGGCGTCAAGGTGGGCGTCGGCTACCTCTCCTGGACCGACACCGACATGGTCCGCGGTGCCGACGAGAACGAGGTCATGCGGGAACTGCGCCGGCGGCTGCCGTGGCCCGCCAACCGCACCTACCCGCTGGGCCCGGCCGTCGACCGGATCGTGGCCGGCATCGAACGCCGCTCGCCGCACGTGTACGCGCAGGGGTGGCTGCGCGGGATGCAGGGCGTGCGCGGCTACCTGCCCGGGATCATCGCGGCGTCCGGACAGCGCGAGATGAGGCGCTTCGGACCGAGGCTCGCCACGGTTTCCAAGGGGCTCGTGGGTGCGGGCGGGGCCGCCGACGAGCAGGCGCGCACGCAGCGTCACTGATCGAAATGCGAGTGATGTCCGCCCGTGAAAGTCTGGTCGAGGCCCACCACCGACACCCCTCGTGGAGTGAAGACATGGCTATCAAGGACCAGTTCCAGGACAAGGCGGACGAGTTGGAGAGCAGGGCGCGGAAGACGGCCCGGCCGGGTGCGAAGGACGAGTCGCCCGAGCGCGCGCAGCCGCCCGGCGGCAAGAAGCCCGGTGCCAAGCAGAAGGCACCCAAGGTGCACGACGAGCTCGACGACAACTGGGACATCTGAACCGACGTACGCGACCTGGCGTACGAGGCAGGACGTACGAAGGGGCGCGACCCGGCAACGCCGCCGGGCCGCGCCCCCTTTCGCACGCCGTACGCCCTAGGCCGTCTCTTCCGGATCTTGCCTGGCCCGCGCCGCCCGGCACCGCACCTCGCCGCGTTGGCGGGCACCCGAGTACGTCCAGTACGAGGGCGCCCCGCCAACACGCCGATGCACGGCACCGGACGACGCGGGCCTGACCGACAAGATCCGGAAGCGCCCTAGCGGGGCGGCAGGTTCGGGCGCCGCAGGTCCGGTACGTCCGCGTACCCGGGCGGTACCGCGGCCGGGTCCTGCTCCAGCAGTTCCAGTGCCAGGTGCACCGCGTCGTCCAGCTGGGCGTACCGGCCCTCCGCCCAGTCGAGCGGGGTGCGCAGGATCGCCAGGTCCGGTTCCACGCCGTGGTTCTCCACCGACCATCCGTACTCCGGGAACCACGCGGCGTTCATCGGCACGGTGATGACGGTGCCGTCGCCCAGGGTGTGCCGGCCGGTCATGCCGACGACCCCGCCCCAGGTGCGCTGGCCCACCACCGGGCCCAGGCCCAGCAGTTTGAAGGCCGCGGTGATCATGTCCCCGTCGGAGGAGGTCGCCTCGTCGGCGAGGGCGACGATCGGGCCGCGCGGAGCGTTGGAGGCGTAGGAGACGGGCTGGGCGTTGCGGGTCAGGTCCCAGCCGAGGATGGAGCGGGTGAGCTTCTCCACCACCAGTTCGCTGATGTGTCCGCCCGCGTTGCCGCGCACGTCGACGATCAGGGCGGGCCGGGAGACCTCCAGGCGCAGGTCCCGGTTGAACTGGGCCCAGCCGGAGCCGCCCATGTCGGGGATGTGCAGGTAGCCGCAGCGGCCGCCGCTGATCTCGCGGACCACGGCGCGCCGTTTGGAGACCCAGTCCTGGTAGCGCAGCGGCCGTTCGTCGACGAGGGGGACGATCGCGACCCGGCGGGGCCTGCCCTCGCCCTCGGCGGGCTGGACGGTGAGTTCGACGGTGGTTCCCCCGGCCGCCGCGAGCAGCGGGTAGGGGCCGGCCACGGGGTCCACGGGCCGGCCGTCGATGTGGGTGAGGACGGCGCCCTCCCGGATGCCCGTTCCGGCGAGCGGGGAGCGGGCCTTGGAGTCGGAGGACTCGCCGGGCAGGATCCGGGAGACGGCCCAGGTCCCGTCCCGGCAGACCAGGTTGGCGCCGAGGAGTCCGATGGGCCGCTGGTAGTGCGGCGGGCCCTCGTTGCGGCGTGCGGGGGAGACGTAGGCGTGGGAGGTGCCGAGTTCGCCGAGGACCTCGCGCAGCAGGTCGGCGAACTCGTCGGGGGAGGCGACCCGTTCGACCAGGGGGCGGTACTGGCGCAGTACGCCGTCCCAGTCGATGCCGCACATGTCCGGTTCCCAGAAGTAGGCGCGGATGAGCCGGCCGGCCTCCTCGAAGGCCTGGCGCCACTCGGCGGCCGGGTCCACCTCGTGCAGGATGCGCCGCAGGTCGAGGTAGACGGTGGAGTCGCCGTCGCCGGACTCGGTGGCGGGGACCGCGCGCAGGTCGCCGTCGTCGTTGACGACGAGACGGGTGCCGTCGCCGCTGGCCGCGAACCAGTCCAGTCCGGAGGCCAGTTCGCTCTTGCGCGCCTTGGTGATGTCGAAGTGCTCCAGCGTCGGCTTGCCGCTGGTGTCGGCCGGGTTGGCGAAGGTCTCGCCGAGCGCGCCCGAGATGGGCCAGCGCAGCCAGACCAGTCCGCCGCCGTTCACCGGGTGGAGGGCCGAGTACTTCGACGCGCTGACGGGGAAGGGGGTGACCCGGCTCTCCAGGCCCTCGACCTCCACGGTCACCGAGCCGTCGCCCTCGCCGCTCTCCCCCTCGACGGGGTCGAGCCCGCCCGCGGCGGGGCGGCCGTCGGCGGAGAAGGCGAAGGGGGAGGGGGTGGCCGAGGAGAGCGGCACCAGGTAGGGACGGCAGCCCAGGGGGAAGGACAGGTCGCCGGTGTGGACGTCGTAGACGGGGTCGAAGCCGCGCCAGGACAGGAAGGCGAGGTAGCGGCCGTCACGGGTGAAGACCGGGTTCTCGTCCTCGAAGCGGCCGTTGGTGACGTCGACGATCGCGCGCGGGCCGGGTCCGGAGATCTTGGCCATCTTGATCTGCCGCAGGGACCGGCCGATGCCCGGGTGCGACCAGGTCAGCCAGCAGCCGTCGGGGGAGAAGGCGAGGTCGGTGACGGGGCCGTTGATGGACCGGATGAGCTCGGTGACCTCCCCGTCGGACTCCTCCGTCGCGTCGAGGAGCAGCAGCCGTCCGTCGTTCGAGGCGACGGCGAGGCGCTCCCCGTCCGGGTCGGCCAGCAGTTCCAGTACGCGGCCCAGCTCGCCGGAGGCCAGCCGGCGGGGCTCCCGTTCCCCGGAGGCGCGGGGGAGGTAGGCGATCTCGATCGCGTCCTCGCCCTCGGCGTCGGTGACGTAGGCGACCTGTCCGCCGCTGCCGAGCATCTCGGGCAGCCGGACCCGTACGCCCGGGGTGTCGGCGATGGTGCGGGCCGGGCCGTCGCGGTGGGTGAGCCAGTACAGGCTGCCGCGCACGACGACGGCGCTGGCCCGGCCGGTGGCGTCGACGGAGAGGGAGTCGACGTTGCTGGCGGCCGGCACCTGGTAGGTGCGCCGGCCGGCGCGCGGGCCGCCGAGGCGGACGTCCAGTCTGCGGGGCGCGGCGTCGGCGTCGAGGGAGTCGACGAGCCAGAGGTCGCCCGCGCACTGGTAGACGACGCGGGTGCCGTCGCTGGAGGCGTGCCGGGCGTAGAACGCGTCGTGGTCGGTGTGGCGGCGCAGGCCGGTGCCGTCGGGGAGGCAGGAGTAGAGGTTGCCGATGCCCTCGTGGTCGGAGAGGAAGGCGATGCGGCCGCCCACGAACATGGGCGAGTCGAGGTGGCCCTCGATGTCCTCCAGCAGCCGTTGTCCGTGCAGCCACAGGCGGCCGGTGGCGCCGCCGCGGTAGCGCTTCCAGGCGGCGGGCTCGTGCGGGGGTTTTCCGGTGAGGAGCAGGCTGCGGCGTTCGCCGCCGGGGCCGTCGGGGGCGTGGACGGCGATGTCGGAGACGGGGCCCCAGGGGAGGCGGCCGCCGGGGCTGCCGTCGGTGGGCAGGCTGTAGGCCCAGGCGAAGTAGGAGAAGGGCTGGCCGTGGGAGGACACGGCGAGGATGTCGCTGCGGCCCTCCTCGTCGGGCGGGGTCCAGCCGCAGACGCGGGTGTCGGTGGCACCCCAGTGGGTGAGGCGGCGGGCGGGTCCGCCGCCGACGGGGGCGAGGTGGATCTCGGGGTCGAGGCTGCGCCAGGTCGTGAAGGCGATGTGCCGTCCGTCCGGGGAGAAGCGGGGATGGCCGACCCTGGTCCGGTCGACGGTGATCCGCCAGGCGCGGCCGGGGCTCTGGCCGGCGGGGACCAGGGGGGCGACCCAGAGATCGTCCTCGGTGGCGAAACACAGCAGGTCGTCGTGCAGGTGCGGGAAGCGGAGGTACGCGACGTCGTGACTCACCCCCCAATGCTTTCCGCGGCAGGGGGGTGCGGCAACTCGTACAGTTGATCCACGCCACCCTCCCGATCGAAACGGAACGGTTTCGTTTCGCTAGTGGGAGGGGTAGGGTTCGAGCAGTACGAAACGGTTTCGTCCGGACGGGTGGTCGTGATGAAGGGAAGCTGCCGGGTGACCGACGTCATGTCGGTTCGGCGCAGCCGGATCACCCCCGAACGCGAGGCCGAACTCCACGGGGCGGTCCTCGACCTCCTGCGCGAGGTCGGCTACGAGGCGCTGACCATGGACGCGGTCGCCGCCCGTACGAAGTCCAGCAAGGCCACCCTCTACCGCCAGTGGGGGAGCAAGCCGGAGCTGGTCGCCCAGGCGCTGCGGTGCACCCAGCCGGTCTCCCTGCGGGAGATCGACACGGGCACCCTGCGCGGCGACTTCGCGCTCATGGTCGAGCGTTCGGACGACGCGCAGATGGCCAAGGACACCGCGCTCATGCGGGGTCTGGCCCATGCCGTGCACGAGAGCCCGGAGCTCCACAGGGCGCTGCGCGACCTGCTGGTGGACCCGGAGATCAACGGTCTCCAGGAGATGCTCCGGCGCGCGGTGGAGCGGGGCGAGATCCGGCCGGACTGTCCGGCGCTGGACTTCGTTCCGCACATGCTCATCGGGGCGTTCATCGCCCTCCCCCTGATCGAGGACCGGCCGGTGGACCGGACCTTCCTCGGCCAGTTCATCGATGCCGTGGTCTTCCCCGCCCTCGGCGTCTGAGCCACCGGTCGGCGCGCCCACCCGTTCCGGCCTTCCCCGCACACGTACTTCCTGCTGCTCCTGACACGCCGCTCTCGTCGTCGGGCCGGCTTTTGACGCCCTGATCCGTCCCGGATCCATCCCACGACCTGAAACGGGAGAACCACGACGTGGCCACCTTCCTCTACCGGCTCGGCCGAGGTGCCTTCAGGCGCCGCGGCCTCGTCGCCCTCGTCTGGGTGGCGCTGCTGTTCGCGGCCGTCTTCGGCGCCGCGACCGCTTCGGCACCCACCTCCGGCTCCTTCTCGATACCCGGGACGGAGGCCCAGAAGGCCTTCGACCTGCTGGACGAGAAGTTCCCGGGCATGTCCGCCGACGGCGCGACCGCCCGCATCGTCGTCAAGGCCCCGGCGGGCGCCAAGGTCACCGACCCGGCGCCCAAGGCCGAGGTCGAGAAGCTCATCTCGGGCCTGAAGGGCGGCGCCGGCGCCGACCAGATCGCCAGTGTCGAGGACCCGTACCAGACGAAGGCGGTGAGCCAGGACGGCTCCACCACCTACGTCAGCGTGAAGTACAAGGTCAGCGGGATGGAGCTGAAGGACGACGCCCGCGACGCCCTCAAGGACTCCGGCCACGCCGCGCAGAAGGCCGGCCTCCAGGTCGAGATCGGCGGAGACGCGCTGATGGAGGCCCCCGAGACGGGCTCCGGCGAGGTCATCGGCATCCTGATCGCCGCGGTCGTCCTCGTCATCACCTTCGGTTCGCTGATCGCGGCCGGGCTGCCGCTGCTGACCGCGCTGATCGGCGTGGGCATCGGCGTCTCCTCCATCACCGCGCTCGCCAACGTGCTGGACCTGGGCAACACCACCTCCACGCTCGCGATGATGATCGGCCTCGCGGTCGGCATCGACTACGCCCTCTTCATCGTCTCCCGCTACCGCGCGGAGCTCGCCGAGGGCCGCGAGCGCGACGAGGCCGCCGGCCGGGCTACCGGAACTGCCGGTTCCGCCGTGGTGTTCGCCGGTCTGACCGTGGTCATCGCCCTGGTGGGCCTGGCCGTCGTCAACATCCCGATGCTGACGAAGATGGGTGTCGCGGCTGCCGGAACGGTGGTCATCGCGGTGCTCGTCGCCCTGACCCTGGTCCCCGCCATCCTGGGCTTCGCGGGCAAGAAGGTGCTGCCCGCCGGTACGAAGAGCAAGCTCTTCGGCAAGGGCAAGCCGGCCGGCGCCGAGCCCAAGGCCAACGGCGGCACCCGCTGGGCCCGCTTCGTGCTGCGCCGCCCGATCGTGGTCCTGCTGGTCGGTGTGATCGGCCTCGGCGCGGTCGCGATCCCCGCGAGCAAGCTGGAGATGGGCCTGCCGGACGACGGCTCCAAGCCGGTCTCCACCAGCCAGCGCAAGGCGTACGACATGCTCTCCGAGGGCTTCGGCCCCGGCTTCAACGGCCCCCTGATGGTGGTCGTCGACGGCGACAAGGCGCTCGCCGACAAGACGGCGGACCGGATCAAGGGCCTGGACGGGGTGGCGGTCGTGATGCCGCCGGTCCAGAACGAGGCCAAGGACGCGGCGATCGTCAGCGTCATCCCGAAGGACCGGCCGTCCTCCGTCGACACCGAGGACCTGGTCCACTCGATCCGCGAGGGCAACCCCGAGGGCGTGTACGTCAGCGGCCAGACCGCGATGAACATCGACTTCTCGCAGAAGATGAACGACGCGCTGCTGCCCTACCTGGCGCTCGTGGTCGGCCTGGCCTTCCTGCTGCTGATGCTGGTCTTCCGCTCGATCCTGGTCCCGCTCAAGGCGGCCCTCGGCTTCCTGCTGTCGGTCGTCGCGGCCCTCGGCGCGGTCGTCGCGGTCTTCCAGTGGGGCTGGCTCGGCTCGCTGTTCGGGGTGGAGCAGACCGGTCCGATCATGTCGATGATGCCGATCTTCATGGTGGGCGTGGTCTTCGGCCTGGCCATGGACTACGAGGTCTTCCTGGTCACCCGCATGCGTGAGGCGTACGTCCACGGCGAGCGTCCCGGCCAGGCCGTGGTGACCGGCTTCCAGTACAGCGCCCGCGTGGTCGTGGCCGCCGCCGTGATCATGATCGCCGTTTTCTCCGGTTTCCTGGGGGCCAGCGACGCGATGGTCAAGATGATCGGCTTCGGCCTGGCCGTCGCCGTCCTCTTCGACGCCTTCGTGGTCCGCATGGCCATCGTCCCGGCGGTGCTGGCGCTGCTCGGCCACAAGGCCTGGTGGCTGCCGAAGTGGCTCGACCGCATCCTGCCGAACGTGGACGTGGAGGGCGAGAGCCTGCGCAAGCACCTCGGTGACGCCGGCTCCGCCGAGGGTCCGGACAAGGACCGCGAGCTGGTCAACGCCTGACCCGCGGACGCCGCCCGACGCGACCGGCCCCGCACCTGGACTCCAGGTGCGGGGCCGGTCGCGTCGTCGGGTCGCGCGGCGCTGGGCGTCGGGCGGCGGGCCGCGTCGTCGGGTCGCGCGGCGTTGGGCCTACCGGGTGGCGGCGGCGGCGGTGGCGGCGTACGTGCGGCGCAGGAAGCGGCGCAGTGCGGCGATGTCGAACTGGATGACGGCCACTCCCTCGGGGGAGTGGAACTCGACCACCGCCTGCACCCGGCCGCAGGGCCACACGCGGACGTCCCCGGTCCCGGTCGGGGCCAGCAGGCCCGCCTCCAGGAGGGCGCGGGGGAAGACCCACTCGTTGTCGGTGTCCTCCGGGGACAGCTCGGCGGGGAAGACGACGCGGACGGCGAGCGGCTCGGCGGCGGTGAAGCGCAGGGCCACGGGGATGGCGCGGTAGAGGGGGTCGTCGCTGATGACGCGGGCGCGCACCCGCTCCTCGACGGCCGGGGCGGCGGCGGCCCTGGTGGGCGGCGCGGGTGCCGTCGCGGTGGCGGCCCCGGCGGTCCCGGCGGTGCGGCCCGGTGGATTCTCGGCGGTGGCTGACATCGACAAGACTCCTCAAAATCGGAGCAAATAAGTCCGTTTGTCCGTCCAGCGTCGCACATTCCCACGAAAGCGCGCGGCTCCATTTGTGACGGACCCGCTCTTGCCAACCATTTGCAACTGGGCACTATTCTTGAACGGTTAAAGACTTAGTGAGGAAGAGGAAGCGGAGCCGCTCCATGCATGTGCCCGACGGATTCATCAACGCACCCGTCTCGGTGGCCGCCGGAGCAGTGGCCGCCACCGCCGTCGCCGTCAGCCTGCGCGGCGCCCGCCGCGAGCTCGACGAACGCACCGCCCCGCTCGCCGGCCTCGTCGCCGCCTTCATCTTCGCCGTGCAGATGCTGAACTTCCCGGTCGCCGCCGGCACCAGCGGCCACCTCCTCGGAGGAGCGCTCGCCGCCATACTCGTCGGCCCCTACACGGGCGTCCTGTGCGTCTCCGTCGTCCTGCTCATGCAGGGCATCCTCTTCGCCGACGGCGGCCTGACCGCCCTCGGCGTCAACATCTCCAACATGGCCGTCGTCACCGTGGTCGTCGCCTACGCCGTCTTCCGCGGCCTGCTCAAGGTGCTGCCGGCCGGCCGCCGCTCGGTCACCGTCGCCGCCTTCGCCGGAGCCCTGCTCTCGGTGCCCGGCGCGGCCGTCATGTTCACCCTCTTCTACGCCCTCGGCGGCACCACCGACGCCCCGATCGGCAAGGTGTTCACCGCGATGGCCGGCGTGCACGTCCTCATCGGCATCGGCGAGGCCGCCATCACCGCCGCGACCGTGGGCGCCGTCATCGCCGTACGGCCCGACCTGGTGCACGGCGCGCGCGGACTGGCCGCCCCGCTGAAGCTGCGCGTCGACGGCCGGCTCGTCGACGCCCCCGCCGCGGCCGCCGCCCCGGTGCCCGCCGCCGCCCGCTCCACCCGCCCGCTGTGGATCAGCGGCCTGGTCACCGCCCTCGTCCTCGCCGGGTTCGTCTCCTACTACGCCTCCTCCAGCCCCGACGGCCTGGAGAAGGTGGCCGCCGACCAGGGCATCGACGCCAAGGCCCGCGAACACGCCGCCGCCGGCTCCCCGCTCGCCGACTACAGCGTCAAGGACGTGTCCGACGCCCGCCTCTCCGGCGGCCTCGCCGGGATCATCGGCGTCGGCGGGACCGTCGTCGTCGGCACCGGCGTCTTCTGGGCCGTGCGCCGGCGCCGCGCGGAGGACCTCTCCGCCGCCGCCACGGCCGCCCCCGCGGCCCACTGACATGGGGGCCGGGCACGCGCACAAGCTGTACCGGCACGGGCACTCGCCCGTCCACGGGCTGCCGCCGCACTGCAAGATCGCCGCGACCTTCGCGTTCGTGGTCGTCGTCGTCTCCACCCCGCGCGAGGCGATGTGGGCCTTCGGCCTCTACGCCGTCCTGCTCGCGGTCGTCGCGGCGGCGGCCCGGGTCCCCGCCGGGTTCCTGCTGCGACGGCTGCTGATCGAGGTCCCCTTCGTGGCCTTCGCCGTCCTCATGCCCTTCGTCGCCGAAGGCGAACGGGTCCACGTCCTCGGCCTCTCGCTGAGCGTCTCCGGCCTGTGGGGCGCCTGGAACGTCCTGGCCAAGGGCACCCTCGGCGTGGCCGCCTCCGTCCTGCTCGCCTCGACGACCGAACTGCGCGCCCTGCTGCTGGGCCTCCAGCGCCTGAAGCTCCCGCCGCTGCTGGTCCAGATCGCCTCCTTCATGATCCGGTACGGCGACGTGATCACCGGAGAACTGCGCCGGATGTCCATCGCCCGCCGCTCGCGCGGCTTCGAGGCCCGCGGCGTCCGCCACTGGGGCGTCCTCGCCAAAACGGCGGGCGCCCTCTTCATCCGCTCCTACGAACGCGGCGAGCGGGTCTACCTCGCGATGGTCAGCCGCGGCTACGCCGGCTCGATGCCGGTGATCGACGACGTCACGGCCAGCCGCGCCCAGTGGGCCTACGCGGCCGTGCTCCCGGTGACGGCCCTCGCCGTCTGTCTGATGGGATGGACGCTGTGACCGCTCCCTCCGCTTCCGCTTCCGCCGCCGTCCCCGCCTCGCCCGCGCCCTCCCTGGAGGTGGCCGGCGTCGCCTACGCCTACCCCGACGGGCACCAGGCCCTCTTCGGGGTCGACCTCACCGTCGGCGCGGGGGAGCGGGTCGCCCTGCTCGGCCCCAACGGCGCCGGCAAGACCACCCTCGTGCTCCACCTCAACGGCATCCTCGGCGGCGGGGTCGGCACCGTGACCGTCGCCGGGCTGCCCGTGGAGAAGCGCAACCTCGCCGAGATCCGCCGCCGGGTCG
The DNA here is from genome assembly GCF_055581065.1 of Streptomyces sp. NPDC031479. Lineage (NCBI taxonomy): Bacteria > Bacillati > Actinomycetota > Actinomycetes > Kitasatosporales > Streptomycetaceae > Streptomyces > Streptomyces sp. NPDC031479. The sequence continues at coordinate 154,086 of NZ_JBVIKC010000014.1, read as the reverse complement.
GCATCGTCTTCCAGGACCCCGACGACCAGCTCTTCATGCCGACCGTCCGCGAGGACGTGGCCTTCGGCCCGGCGGCGGCCGGCCTGCGCGGCGCCGAACTGGAGGAGCGGGTCCGCGAGGCCCTCGAACTGGTCGGCATGGCCGACTTCGCCGACCGTCCGCCGCACCACCTCTCCTTCGGGCAGCGCCGCCGGGTGGCGGTGGCGACCGTACTGGCGATGCGCCCCGAGATCCTCGTCCTGGACGAGCCCTCCTCCAACCTCGACCCCGCCTCGCGCCGCGAGCTCGCCGACATCCTGCGCTCGCTGGACGTGACCGTGCTGATGGTCACCCACGACCTGCCGTACGCGCTGGAACTCTGCCCGCGCTCGGTGATCCTCAGCGAGGGCGTCATCGCCGCCGACGGCCGCACCCGCGACCTGCTGTGCGACGAGGCCCTGATGGGCGCCCACCGGCTGGAGCTGCCCTTCGGCTTCGACCCGCGTTCGGTGACCGTGGCATAAGCGCCGCCCCGCGGTTGTTGCCCCCCACGTGAACATCCAGGGTGTGGTGACCGAGGGCTACGAGCCCGTCCGAGACGCCTTCGCGCGCAATTTCGAGGTGCTGGGGGACCGGGGTGCGGCCGTCGCCGTCTACCGGGACGGCCACAAGGTCGTCGACCTGTGGGGCGGCACCAAGGACGCCGACGGCACCGAGCCCCGGACCCCCTGGACCGAGGACACCGCGCAGATCGTGCGCTCCGCCACCAAGGGCGTGGCCGCCGCCGTGCCGCTGCTCCTGCACCAGCGCGGACTGCTGGACCTGGACGCGCCCGTCGGCTCGTACTGGCCGGAGTTCAAGGCGGGCGGCAAGGAGCGGACCCTGGTCCGACACCTGCTCGCCCACCAGGCCGGGGTGCCCGCGCTGGACCGCGGACTCACCGTGGAGCAGGCGGCGGACGGGGTCACCGGGCCGCGCGCCGTCGCCGCGCAGCGGGCCCACTGGGAACCCGGGACCGCGCACGGCTACCACGCCCAGACCTTCAGCTGGCTGGTGTCCGAGCTGGTGCTGCGGGCGACCGGCCGCACGGTGGGCGGGATCCTCGCCGAGGAGATCGCCGAACCGCTGGGACTGGACTTCTGGATCGGCCTGCCGGAGGACCAGGCGCACCGGGTGGGCCGGGTGGCCCCGGTCGAGCCCCCGGCGAGTGCGGGCCTGTTGAAGACCCGGCCGAGGAGAAACGTTTCGGAGGCCTACGCGGACCCGGAGTCCCTCACCCGCCGCGCCTTCGCCGCCATCGACCCCCAGCCCGACGAGAACGACCCCGTGTACCAGGCCGCCGAACTGCCCGGTTCCGCCGGCATCGGCACGGCCCGCGCACTGGCCCGCTTCTACGGGGCCACCATCGGGGTGGTCGAGGACGGCGCCCGGATCTTCACCCCGGCGACGACCGCGCTCGCCGGTACGGAGTTCGCCTCCGGCGCCGACCGGGTGCTGGTCGTGGGCACCCGCTTCGGCCCGGGGTACATGCTGCACGGCCCGGCCTCGCCGCTGCTGTCCCCGGCCTCCTTCGGACACCCGGGACGGGGCGGCTCCCTGGGGTTCGCGGACCCGGAGGCCGGCATCGGCTTCGGCTACGTGACGAACTCCCACGCCAAGTCGGTCACGGCCGACCCCCGCGCCCAGTCCCTGGTCCGCGCGCTGCGCACCTGCCTCTGACCTCCGCGAGCGAACGCCGAGCTCCGCCGGACGCCGAGCTCCGCCGGACGCCGGCCTCCGCTGCCCCCCTGCGCCTGGGCTGTGCGCCCGGCCTGTGAGGGCCCCGCGGGGCCCGGATGGGGCCCCGCGAGGCCGCACCCGGGCGGGGGCGAGCGTCAGGAGTTGAGCACCCGGGCGACGATCGGGCCCGCCGCGTCGGCACCGTGGCCGCCGCCCTCGACCATCGCCGCGGCGGCCACGTCACCGCTGAAGCCGGTGAACCAGCTGTCGGGGGCGGCCGCGCCGTCGACCTCCGCCGAGCCGGTCTTCGCGCCCTTGTCGGAGCCGTGGACCGAGGACATCGCCCCTGCGGCGGTGCCGGCGGTGGCGGTCTGCCGCATCATCTGGACCAGCTGCGCCGAGACCCCGGGCGCCAGCCGGCGGGAGGCCGTGGCCAGGGTGCGACCGTCCAGGGAGGCCTTGACGAGCACCGGCTGGTGGAACACGCCCGTGCGGGCCGTGGCCGTGATGGAGGCGATGTTCAGCGGGTTCATCTGGACCGCGCCCTGGCCGATGTACTCGGCCGCCGCCGCGGGACCGGAGGTCCGGGGCACCGTGCCGTCCTGCGAGGGGACGCCCGTCTTCCAGTCCAGCCCGATGCCGAAGGCCTCCCGGGCCACGCTCGGCAGGGCGCCGTTGTCCTTCACGTCGTCGATCAGGCTGATGAAGGCGGTGTTGCAGGATCTGGCGAAGCTGTTCGAGAAGGGCTGCCCCTGCGAGGAGAAGCCGTCCTGGTTGCGGAAGACCTTGCCGTCCCAGGAGGCGGTCGCCGGGCAGGCCGCGGGCCGGTCCGCGGCCACCAGGCCCTTCTCCAGCAGCATCGCCGCCGTCACGATCTTCATCGTGGAGCCGGGGGCCCGCTTGCCCTGCATCGCCGCGTTGAAGCCGTCCCGGCGGTGGTTGGCCACCGCCAGGATGTCGCCGGTGCTCGGCTGGACCGCGACGACCGAGGCCTCGGCGTGGGCGGCGACGGCCTTCTCGGCCGCCGCCTGCACGTCGGCGTCCAGGACGGTCTCGATCTGTCCGGGCTTCCCCTCGACCAGCGTCACCAGGGTCCGTTTGGGGGCGTCGGGTGTGGCGGGTTCGACCCACAGCTCGACGCCGGGGGTGCCGCCGGTCTTCTGCCCGTACGTCGTGCGCAGCGCGTCCAGGACCGGGCCCAGCGACGGGTAGAGCTCCGCCGTGAGTTCCTTGCCGTGCCGGTCCACGGCCTTGACCGGCGGGCTCGCCGGGGTGCCCGCGCGCAGCCGCTCGTCGCGCTGGAGCTGCGGGTGGATCACCGAGGGCTGCCAGTCGACGAGCGGCTTGCCGGTGGTCGCGCCGCGCACGACGGTCAGCCGGGAGTCGTAGACGAGGGGCTTGGTCGCGCCCTGGTAGGAGACCTCGGCCTCGACCTTGAACGGCACGGTGGTGCCGTCGGCGGTGCCGGGGGTGATGACGGCCTTGGAGACGTACGCCGCCGACCTGTAGTCGGCCACCGCCGACTGCGCGGCCTGCGTGTTGTTCGTCAGGGCTGCCGCCGCCCGGTCGTCGCCGGCCGCCCACGCGGCCAGGAAGGCCCGCGCGGTCTCCGCGGTCTCCTTCTCGGTGACGGGCCCGCTCGCCTTCTCCCCGGCGGCCGGCCCGCCGGCGCTCATCGACCCCTTGGCGTCGCCGCCCCCGGCCCCCTCGTCCGCGACCAGGCTGTAGACCCCGTACGCGGTGCCGCCGACCATGGCGAGAAACACCCCGCCGACGATGGCGCCCTTCGCTGCCCCGTTCATCCGTCCCCTCCCCAGGAACCCCCGTTCTCTGAACATGTTCAAAGAACTCCTGGTGCGGACCTTACTCTGTGCGAGCGTGACGCCACGCTGTTGTTTACCGGACCGCGATGTCGCACGCGTCACACGGCCAACGGCTAGATCCAGGTGTCCAGCCACATGCGGCCGCGCCAGGAGTCCATCGGGAGGGTGCCGCCGGTGTAGATCGGCCAGAAGTAGATGAAGTTCCAGATGATCAGCAGGACCAGGACGCCCGCCCCGATCGCACCCACGGCGCGGCGGCGTTCGGTGGAGCCCGCCGGGCCCAGCAGGGCGCCGATCATCATCGCCACGGCCAGGCACAGGTACGGGACGAAGACCACCGCGTAGAAGTAGAAGATGGTCCGCTCCTGGTAGTTGAACCAGGGCAGCAGGCCGGCGCCCAGCGCGCAGGCGATGGCGCCCGCCCGCCAGTCGCGGCGGAAGAACCAGCGCCACAGCACGTACAGCAGCGCGAAGCAGCCCGCCCACCACAGCAGCGGGGTGCCCAGGGCCAGGACCTCGCGGGCGCACTTGCCCGCCTCGGTCGCCGGGCAGCCGTCGGTGCCGGGGGAGGGGGACTCGTAGAAGTAGGAGACGGGCCGGCCCAGGATCAGCCAGCTCCACGGGTTCGACTCGTAGGTGTGGCCCGAGGTCAGGCCCACGTGGAACTTGTAGACCTCGGTCTCGTAGTGCCACAGGCTGCGCAGCCACTCCGGGAGGAAGGACAGCGGGCTGTTCTGGTCGTACTTGGCGGCCCAGTCGCGGAAGTAGCCGCCCTTGCCGTTGTCCGGGCTCAGGATCCAGCCCGCCCAGGAGGCCAGGTACACGCCGATCGCCACCGGCACCGTCGACAGGAAGGCCGGCAGCGCGTCCCGGCGCAGCATCGCCGCGTACGGGGTGCCCGCGCCGGCGGTGCGGCGGGCGGCCGCGTCCCACAGCACGGTCAGGACGCCGAAGAAGGCCAGCACCACCAGGCCGTTCCACTTGGTGCCGAACGCCAGGCCCAGGCAGACGCCGGCCAGCAGCCGGTACGGGCGCAGGCCCAGCCGCAGGTTCTGCGCGATGTCCTGGTCGGGGCGGGCCCGGCCCTCGTCGTCGAGCGGGAGCGCCGCCGCGAGCCGGGCGCGGGCCTTGTCGCGGTCGATGACCAGCGCCCCGAAGGCCGCCAGTACGAAGAACATGAGGACCAGGTCGAGGAGGGCCGTGCGGCTCATCACCAGGTGCAGGCCGTCCACCGCGAGCAGCGCGCCGGCCAGGCAGCCGAGGAAGGTGGAGCGGAACAGACGGCGGCCGATCCGGCACAGCATCAGCACCGACAGGGTGCCGAGCACGGCCGTCATGAACCGCCAGCCGAAGGGATCGAAGCCGAACATCCACTCGCCGAGCCCGATCACCCATTTGCCGACCGGCGGGTGCACGACGTAGCCGGGGTCCAGGGGGAGCGGCACGCCGTCGGGATTCGCGAGGATCGACTTGTCGACATCCTTGGGCCAACTGGCTTCATAGCCCTGGCGGATCGTCGCCCAGGCGTCCTTGGCGTAGTACGTCTCGTCGAATATCACCGCCTTCGGGCTGCCCAGGTGGGTGAACCGCAGCACCCCGGCCACCAGCGTCACCAGCAGCGGCCCGGCCCACGCCATGAACCGCTGCCAGGTGTGCCGGCTCGCCTCCGGGACCCCGAGCGCCGTCCAGAGCTGCCCGGACGGACGGGCGTACGGGGGCACCAGGCGGGTGCGGACATCGGCGGGCGGCGCGGCCGGCGCGTAGCCGAAGCCCCGCAGGCGGCGCAGCCACAGGGACGGCTCGGGCGCGGAGTCGCCCGCGCCCGGCGGGACGGGCGGGGCCCCCGCGGGGCTGGGCGGCGGCGTCGCGGTACTGGTCACCGGGTCATCGTAGGGAACGCCCCTGTGGAGCCCCAGCCCCCACGTGGGTCGGGACGTGCGGAGCCGGTCCGGAGCGGGTGTGTCGCACGGGGCGGACGAGAGGGCCCGGAGCCGTGCCCGGACCGATGAGAAGATGGCGGGGTGACAGCTGAACAGGCCCGCGGTACCGAAGCCACCTCCCCGACCGACGGCGTGCTCGTCCTCGCCGGGACTCCCATCGGGGACCTCGCCGACGCCCCGCCCCGGCTCGGCGCCGAGCTGGAGCGGGCCGATGTGATCGCCGCCGAGGACACCCGGCGGCTGCGCCGGCTGACGCAGGGGCTCGGCGTGCACACCACCGGGCGGGTGCTGTCGTACTTCGAGGGCAACGAGTCCGCCCGGACCCCGGAGCTCGTCGAGGCCCTGGAGGCCGGCAAGCGGGTGCTGCTGGTGACGGACGCCGGGATGCCCTCGGTCTCCGACCCCGGCTACCGGCTGGTCGCCGCCGCCGTGGAGAAGGACGTCAAGGTCACGGCCGTGCCCGGACCGTCCGCCGTGCTCACCGCGCTCGCGCTGTCCGGGCTGCCGGTGGACCGCTTCTGTTTCGAGGGGTTCCTGCCGCGCAAGGCGGGCGAGCGCCTGGGCCGGCTGCGCGAGGTCGAGGGCGAGCGGCGCACGCTCGTCTACTTCGAGGCCCCGCACCGGCTCGACGACACCCTGGCCGCGATGGCCGAGGTCTTCGGGGCGGACCGGCGGGCCGCCGTCTGCCGGGAGCTGACCAAGACCTACGAGGAGGTCAAGCGCGGCGGGCTCGGCGCCCTCGCGCTGTGGGCGGCCGACGGGGTCCGCGGGGAGATCACCATCGTGGTCGAGGGCGCCCCGGCGGCCGTACCGGGCGACGTGGACGCCGAGGAGCTGGTGCGCCGGGTACGGGTGCGCGAGGAGGCGGGGGAGCGGCGCAAGGAGGCCATCGCCGCGGTCGCCGCGGAAGCAGGGCTACCCAAGCGCGAGGTCTTCGACGCGGTCGTCGCGGCAAAGAATGCGACCCAAAAGATGCCGTAGGTCGGTAAAGAGCGGGCCTGAAAAGCAAAGCTCAGACCGCGCACCGGCGACTTTTGGCATGACTGGCCCAAAGACGGTCCAACACTGGACAGGGCCTGATGCGCTCCCGCCCGAAGAGGCGTCCACTGGCAATGGCACCAGTGGAACAAGAGGAGCTGGCATGAGTGAGATCGCAGACACCCCGGTACCCGCACCCCTGGCCGTATCGGACGCCGTATCCACACCTGCCGTGCAGACCGTGCACGAGGCGTACTCCTTCGCGTGCATGAAGTGCGGGTACGGGTGGGAGCAGGCCTACGCGATAGAACACCACGTCGACGGCACGGGTCAGCCGTTCATCATGTACACGGTCAACGGCGAGCGGGTCCCCTCCCCGCTGTCCAACCCCACCTGCCTGAACTGCGGCGGGCACGTCGTACGGATCATGCGGGCGGGGCAGGTCTCCTCGGTGCTCGGCATGCTCGACCAGCTCTACCACCACCGCGTCGCACCAGGGATCGCCGGGCCCGTGCCGGCCGGCGCCGACGTCCCGCGGACTCCGAAGCCGCGCAGGCCCGCACGGCTGCACGACGCCCCCGGGCCGGTCGCGGTCGACGCGCCGGAGCGGCGCCGGAGCTGGTTCTCCCGTCTGCTGGGGCGCCTGCGCCGGTCATAAGATCGGCCGTATGACACGCGACGACAAGACGGGGGCGAAGGACACGCCGCCACCGCTGCCCGAACCCCTCCGGGTGGCGGTGGCGGATTCGCACACCCACCTCGACATGCAGGCCGGCACGGTCGAGGAGGGCCTGGCGAAGGCGGCTTCGGTGGGGGTGACCACGGTCATCCAGGTGGGCTGCGACGTGAAGGGCTCCCGGTGGGCCGCCGAGACCGCCGCCGTCCACCCCGGCGTCCATGCGGCGGTGGCCCTGCACCCGAACGAGGCCCCCCGGATCGTCCACGGCGACCCGGACGGCTGGTCCCGCCAGGGCGCACGCGCCGGCGGCGGCGACGCGGCCCTCGACGCGGCCCTGGCCGAGATCGAGGCGCTGGCCGCGCTGGACCACGTCAAGGCGGTCGGCGAGACCGGACTGGACTACTTCCGCACCGGGCCGGAGGGGATGGCCGCGCAGGAGCGCTCCTTCCGGGCCCACATCGAGATCGCCAAGCGGCAGGGCAAGGCGCTGGTCATCCACGACCGCGACGCCCACGCGGACGTGCTGCGCGTGCTGCGGGAGGAGGGCGCGCCCGAGCGGACCGTCTTCCACTGCTACTCGGGCGACGCCGAGATGGCCCGCGAGTGCGCGGCCGCCGGGTACTACATGTCCTTCGCCGGAACCGTCACCTTCAAGAACGCCGCGCCGCTGCGCGAGGCCCTCGCCGTGGCCCCGCTGGAGCTGGTGCTGGTGGAGACCGATGCCCCGTACCTCACTCCGGCGCCCTACCGCGGACGGCCCAACGCGCCGTACCTCATTCCGCTGACGGTCCGGGCGATGGCGGCGGTCCGCGGCATCGACGAGGACGCCATGGCCACGGCGCTGGCCGCCAACACGGCGCGCGCCTTCGACTACTGACACACCTGTTCGCCCGACACGCTGTGTGGTCGAACGGCTTTGGTGCGTGACGACCGCTCCCGCTAGGGTGCCGTGCCCGAACCAGCCGGGGCCGGACCAGTGGAGCGAGCGACGTGAGCGATACGCAGGGCAGTCACCGCCGTACCCCCTGGCCGGACCCCGCCCCGGCCGGCGCGCCCGAGGGGTCCCCGGGGGCGGGTCCGGGGGCCGGAGCGGGGCCCGGCCGGGCGCTCGGGGACGGCCGGGCCTACGACGCCGGGCCGGCGTTCGGTCCTGGCCCCGGCCCCGGCCCCGGCCCCGGCCCCGGCCCCGGCTTCGGCCCCGGATTCGGCTTCGGCTCAGGCCCGGGCCCCCGCCCCGGCTTCGGCCCAGGCCCCGGCTCAAGCTTCGGCTCCGGCTCCGGCTCCGGCTCCGGGCCAGGCTCCGGCCCCGGGGTCGATTCCGGATACGACTCGGGCCCCGCCCCCGACCCCGGTTCCGCCCCCCACCCCGGATCCGAGGCCGGGGTGCCCGCTCCCCGGGGCGGGGGTGAGGGGCGGCGCGCCGGGCATCGGCGCAAGGGGGCCGACCGGGAACCCGCCGCGGCCCCGGCCGGTGGCCCCGGCCGCCGCCGCGCCCCGGTTCCGCTCCCGCTCCCGCCCGAGGCCCCCGATACCGCCTCGGGGGGCGGGCCCGTGGATCAGGCCGACGCGGACGGCCTGCCCGTCGCCCGTGCCACCGGCCGCCGCCGCGCGCCTGCCGTCCCCGGTCCGGCCGTCGTCCCCGGCGGTGGCGACACGGACGTTCCGCCCGCCCCCGGCCGGCGCCGGGCCGCGCCCGCCGCGTTCGAGGGGGACGTCCCGCCCCCCGGCCGGCGCCGGGCCGCGCCCGCCGCGTTCGAGGGGGACGTCCCGCCCCCCGGCCGCCGCCGGGCCGGGACCCCCGCCGGGACCCCCGACGGAGACGCCCCGACCGCCACCGGCCGCCGCCGCGCCGGGACCCCCGGCGCGGACGCCCCGCCTCCCGGTGTCCCCGGCCGGCGCCGGGCCGCGCCCGCCGCGTTCGAGGGGGACGCGCCTCCCCCCGGCGTCCCCGGCCGGCGCCGCGCCGGGAGCCCCGACGGGGACGCCGCGCCCGCCACCGGCCGCCGGCGGGCCGCCCCCGCCGCCGACACCCCCGGCGAACCGGCCCCGGGCCACGGCGGCGGGCGGCGGCGGGCGCCCGGGGCGGCGGCCGTCGGCGGGGACGCCCCGTGGGTCACCCCGTCCGGCCGGCGCCGCCGCGGCACGGTCGTCGCCGGCGCCGCCGCGGCCCGCGACAACTGGCGGCGCATCGTGCCGCAGGCGCTGGTCGTCGCCTTCCTCGCGGGCGGCACCACCGCCTTCGTCGCCGCCGACAAGGCCGTCCGCCTCACCGTCGACGGAGTCCCCCGCACCCTGCACACCTTCGCCGGCAGCGTCGACGACCTCCTCGACGCCGAGGGCCTCGGCGTCGGTCCGCACGACCTCGTCGCCCCCGCCAGGGCGTCCGCCCTCGACGACGGAGAGCAGGTCGTCGTCCGCTACGGCCGGCCCCTCCGGCTCACCCTCGACGGACTCAGCCGCCAGGTGTGGACGACCTCCGCCACCGTCGAGGGCGCCCTGCGCCAGCTCGGGGTCCGCGTCGAGGGCGCCTACCTCTCCGCCCCCCGCACCGCGCCCGTCCCCCGCTCCGGCCTCACCCTGGGCGTCCGTACCGAACGCGGCGTCACCTTCATGGCCGACGGCCGCGAACGCACCATCCGCACCAACGCCGCCACCGTCCAGGAGGCCCTGGACCAGGCCGGCATCACCCTGCGCGGGGAGGACACCACCTCCGTGCCCCCCGACTCCTTCCCCCGCGACGGCCAGACCGTCACCGTGCTCCGGATCTCCGGCACCCGCGAGGTCCGGGAGGAGCGCATCCCGTACGAGACCGAGCGCGTCGAGGACGACACCCTCTTCGCGGGCACCGAGGTCGTCGAACGCGTGGGCCGGCCCGGCGCGCGCCGCGTCACGTACGGGCTCCGCACCGTCAACGGGGTCCGCCAGGAGCCCCGCAGGATCGCCGAGGAGGTCGTGCGGGAGCCGGTCGGCCAGCTGATCAAGGTCGGCACGAAACCGTTGCCCGCCTCCGTGGCCGGCGCCGACGGCCTGGACTGGGACGCCCTGGCCCAGTGCGAGTCCGGGGGCCGCGCCTCCGCCACCGACGCCTCGGGGACCTACGGCGGCCTCTACCAGTTCGACGTGCAGACCTGGCACGCCCTCGGCGGCAGCGGCCGCCCCCAGGACGCCCCGGGCAGCGAACAGACGTACCGGGCGAAGAAGCTCTACGTGCAGCGGGGGGCGAGCCCCTGGCCCCACTGCGGGCGCAGGCTCACCCACTGACTTCCGTCGTCGACGTGACGCCCCGCCCGTATCGCTTTGTCGACAAACCAGTCCCCGGCCGGCCCCGCGCCACCCCGTCCACGGGGCACGAGGAGCCGCCCCGGGGGCCGGGTTCCGCCCCCACGCCCACCCCGCCCCTCCACGACGGGACCGCCGCCGCGCAGCGGACACCCGGTCCGGCTCGGGATCACCCGGCCGATCTGAGACGCTTTACCGGTGAGCACCGCAGAGCAGCAGCCCCCCGCCACCCCTTCCGACGCCCTCCTCGGCCCGGCCGACATCCGAGAGCTGGCCGAGGTCCTCGGCGTACGCCCGACGAAGCAGAAGGGGCAGAACTTCGTCATCGACGCCAACACGGTGCGCCGGATCGTCCGCACCGCCGAGGTGCGCCCGGACGACGTGGTCGTCGAGGTCGGCCCCGGCCTCGGTTCGCTGACGCTCGCCCTGCTGGAGGCCGCCGACCGGGTGGTCGCCGTCGAGATCGACGACATCCTGGCCGCCGCGCTGCCCGCCACCATCGAGGCGCGGATGCCGCGGAAGAAGGACCATTTCGCGCTGGTCCACTCCGACGCGATGCTCGTGACCGAGCTGCCCGGCCCGGCACCGACCGCGCTCGTCGCGAACCTGCCGTACAACGTGGCCGTCCCGGTGCTGCTGACGATGCTCGACCGGTTCCCGACCATCGAGCGGACCCTCGTCATGGTCCAGGCGGAGGTCGCCGACCGGCTCGCCGCCCGCCCCGGGAACAAGGTCTACGGCGTCCCCTCGGTCAAGGCCAACTGGTACGCGGACGTCAAGCGGGCCGGGTCCATCGGCCGCAACGTCTTCTGGCCCGCGCCGAACGTCGACTCCGGGCTCGTCTCCCTCGTGCGCCGCGCCGAGCCGGTGAAGACCACCGCCACCAAGGCGGAGGTCTTCGCTGTCGTCGACGCCGCCTTCGCGCAGCGCCGCAAGGGCCTGCGCGCCGCACTCGCGGGCTGGGCCGGGTCGGCCGCGGGTGCCGAGGCGGCGCTGGTCGCCGCCGGGGTCCCGCCGCTGGCCCGCGGCGAGTCCCTCACCGTGGAGGAGTTCGCGGCGATCGCCGAGCACAAGCCCGCCGCCGAGAGGCCCGCCCTGTGAGCGCCCGTACGACGCGCACCGACGTGACGGGCGCCGCCGTGACGGGATCCCGTACGGCGGGCGCCGCCGCGACGGGCGCCGGCGCTGGGGTGACCGTACGGGTCCCCGCGAAGGTCAACGTCCAGCTGGCGGTGGGCGCGGCCCGCCCCGACGGCTTCCACGACCTGGCCAGCGTCTTCCTGGCCGTCTCCCTCTTCGACGAGGTGACGGCGACCCCGGCCGACGCGCTGCGGGTGACCTGCGCAGGCCCCGACGCCGACCAGGTCCCCCTGGACCGCACGAACCTCGCGGCGCGGGCCGCCGAGGTCCTCGCCGCCCGCGCCGGGATCTCCCCGGACGTACACCTCCACATCGCGAAGAACATCCCCGTCGCCGGCGGCATGGCGGGCGGCAGCGCGGACGGCGCGGCGGCGCTGCTGGCCTGCGACGCGCTCTGGGGCCTGGACACCCCGCGCGAGGACCTCCTCGCCCTCTGCGCGGAGCTGGGCAGCGACGTCCCCTTCAGCCTGGTGGGCGGCGCGGCGCTCGGCACCGGACGCGGCGAGCTGCTGACGCCCGTCGCGGCGGGGACCTTCCACTGGGTGTTCGCCGTCGCGCAGGGGGGCCTGTCCACCCCGGCGGTGTTCCGCGAGTTCGACCGGCTGACCGAGGGCGTCGACGTACCCGTCCCGCAGGCCTACCCGGTGCTGCTCGCCGCGCTCGCCTCCGGCGACCCGGACGCGCTCGCCGCGGTCCTGGTCAACGACCTCCAGCCGGCGGCGCTCTCGCTGCGGCCGCAACTGGCCGCCACCCTCGCGGCGGGCGCCGACGCGGGGGCGCTGGCCGGGCTGGTGTCGGGCTCCGGGCCCACCACCGCCTTCCTGGTCCGCGACCCGGAGGCCGCCGGGAAGGTCGCCGCGGCCCTCGAAGCGTCCGGCACCTGCCGGGCCACCCGGATCACCGCGTCCCCGGCCCCCGGGGCGACGGTGGTTCCCGCCTGACGGGCGGCTACTCAGGGCGCGGATGAGTATCCGCGCCCTGTCGGCGGCCCGCCGGCGCGCGGGACCGTGTGGGCATGACAGTCAGTGCGCGCGCCATGGCCGCGGCCACCCCCACCGCCCGGGACCGCTACGTCGACCTGCTCCGGGTCGCCTCCCTCGCCACCGTGGTGTCCGGCCACTGGCTGATGGCCGCGGTCAGCGGGGACGGCATAGGGAACCTGCTCGCCCTGGTCCCCCCGCTCCAGGTCCTCACCTGGGCCCTCCAGGTCATGCCGGTGTTCTTCTTCGTCGGCGGGTTCTCCCACGCCCTGTCCTACCGGTCGCTGGAGCGCAGGTACCCCGGCCGGCCCGGGTACGCCGTCTTCCTGCGTGCCCGCCTGCGGCGGCTGCTGCGGCCCACCCTGGTGTTCGTCCTGGTCTGGGCCGTCCTCGCACTGGCCGTGCAGCTCGCCGGGCACGGTGGCGGCCGGCTGACCGGCGCCGCGCTGCGCACGGTCACGCAGCCGCTGTGGTTCATCGGGATCTACCTCGCCATGGTCGCCCTCACCCCGCCGCTGCTGAGGCTGCACGCCCGCCACGGCTGGGCCGCGTTCGCCGCGCTGGCCGGGGCGGCCGCGCTGGTCGACGTACTGCGCTTCGCGCTCGGGGTCCCGTACGTGGAGTTCCTGAACTTCGCCCTCGTCTGGCTCGCCGTGCACCAGCTCGGCTTCCTGCGCGCCGACGGCCGGATCACCCGGCCCGCCGTCCTCGGGGCCGCCGGACTGGCCGGTGCGGTCCTGCTGGTGGCGTTCGGGCCGTACCCGCTGTCCATGGTCGGGATGCCCGGCGAGAAGGTGTCCAACATGGCGCCGCCCACCCTCGCCCTGCTCTGCCACGGCATGTGGCTGGTCGGCGCGGTCCAGCTGCTCGCCCGCCCCGCCGGCGCCTGGCTGGCCCGGCCCCGCGTCTGGCACGGGGTCGTCGCCGCCAACGGGGTCGCCATGACCGCCTTCCTGTGGCACCTCACCGCCATGCTCGGCGTGTACGCGGCCCAGCTCCTGCTCGGCATGACCCTCCCGGAGCCGGCCACCGGCGCCTGGTGGGCGCAGGTGCCGGTGCGGATCCTGCTCGCCGTGGCCCTGACCGCCCTCCTCGTGGCCTGCTTCCGCCGCTTCGAGGCCCCGGGCGCGGCCGCCCGCGGCGCCGTCCGCGACGAAGGCCCCGGCAGCGGGCCCGTCGCCGCCGCCGGGATCACCCTGTGCCTGCTGGGGATCCTGGGCCTGTCCATGACCGGCCTCGGCGGTCTCCTCCAGGGCCACAGCGCCGTCCTGATCGCCCTTCCGGTCACCGCGCCCGCCGCCATCGGCATGGCCGTCGGGGGCGCCTTGCTGGTGGAACGGTCGGGGTCGGCCCGGAGGGTTAGGCTGAGGGGCTGATCCACACCCCTTCCCTGGAGCGCGTCTGATGGCCGTCAATCTGGTCAATGTCGAGGCAGTCAGCAAGGTGTACGGCACCCGTACCCTGCTCGACGGCATCTCCCTCGGCGTGTCCGAGGGGGACCGGATCGGTGTCGTGGGCCGCAACGGCGACGGCAAGACCACCCTCATCCGGATGCTCGCCAAGCTGGAGGAACCCGACACGGGCCGGGTCACCCAGAACAGCGGCCTGCGCATGGGCGTGCTCACCCAGCACGACTCCCTCGACCCCGCCGCCACGATCCGGCACGAGATCATCCGTGACATGGCCGACCACGAGTGGGCCGGCAACGCCAAGATCCGCGACGTGCTGACCGGGCTCTTCGGCGGGCTCGACCTGCCGGGCTTCGGCCAGGGCCTCGACACCGTCATCGGCCCCCTCTCCGGCGGTGAGCGCCGCCGCATCGCGCTCGCCAAGCTGCTCATCGCCGACCAGGAACTCCTCGTCCTCGACGAGCCCACCAACCACCTCGACGTCGAGGGCATCTCCTGGCTGGCCAAGCACCTCCAGGAGCGCCGCTCCGCGCTCGTGTGCGTCACCCACGACCGCTGGTTCCTCGACCAGGTCTGCACCCGCATGTGGGACGTGCAGCGCGGTGAGGTCCACGAGTACGAGGGCGGCTACAGCGACTACGTCTTCGCCCGCGCCGAACGCGAACGCATCGCCGCCACCGAGGAGCAGAAGCGGCAGAACCTGATGCGCAAGGAGCTGGCCTGGCTGCGCCGCGGCGCCCCCGCGCGCACCTCGAAGCCGCGTTACCGCATCGAGGCGGCCAACGAGCTGATCGCCGACGTGCCGCCGCCGCGCGACACCTCCGAGCTGATGCGCTTCGCCAACGCCCGCCTGGGCAAGACCGTCTTCGACCTGGAGGACGTGTCCGTCCAGGCCGGCCCCAAGGTCCTGCTCAAGCACCTCACCTGGCACCTGGGCCCCGGCGACCGCGTCGGCCTCGTCGGCGTCAACGGCGCCGGCAAGACCTCCCTGCTGCGCGCCCTCGCCGAGGCCGCCCGTACGCAGGGCGAGGTGCAGCCCGCGGCCGGCAGCATCACCGTCGGCAAGACGGTCAGGCTGGCCTACCTCTCGCAGGAGGTCGGCGAACTCGACCCGTCGCTGCGCGTCCTGGAGGCCGTCCAGCGCGTCCGTGACCGCGTGGACCTGGGCAAGGGCCGCGAGATGACGGCGGGCCAGCTGTGCGAGCAGTTCGGCTTCACCAAGGAGAAGCAGTGGACGCCCGTCGGCGACCTCTCCGGTGGTGAGCGGCGCCGGCTGCAGATCCTGCGGCTGCTGATGGACGAACCCAACGTCCTCTTCCTCGACGAGCCCACCAACGACCTCGACATCGAGACGCTGACCCAGCTGGAGGACCTCCTCGACGGCTGGCCCGGCTCGATGATCGTGATCTCCCACGACCGGTTCTTCGTCGAGCGCACCACCGACACGGTGATGGCGCTGCTGGGCGACGCGAGCCTGCGGATGCTGCCGCGCGGCCTCGACGAGTACCTGGAGCGCCGGCAGCGGATGATCGAGGCGGCCGCTCCGGCGCCCGTCCCGGCGGCCGCCGCCAAGTCCTCCTCCTCGGGCGACTCGCGCGCCGCGAAGAAGGAGCTCCAGAAGATCGAGCGCCAGCTCAACAAGATGTCGGACCGCGAGTCGAACCTGCACGCGCAGATCGCCGAGCACTCCACCGACTACGACAAGGTGGCCAAGCTCGACGCGGAGCTGCGCGAACTGATCTCCGAGCGGGACGACTTGGAGATGCGCTGGCTGGAACTGGCCGAGGAGGCCTGAGAAGACGCCCCCGGGGGCGTCAAGCGGCCTGATAACGGCGGTGTCACGGGCTGGTCCGACCTTGGGAACAGGGGTCGAACCGGCCCGTCGCATGTCGGCCACGGGTGATAGAAAGAGTCGGTTCTTTCCGCCCCGTGACCCCCGACCCGCAGATTCCCACCGCCTGACGCCGAAGGTATGCGCTGATGACCGAGCCGCCCCAGCCGCCGAACCAGCCGCCGACACCGTCCGGTTATGGCCACCTGCCGGGCCCGCCCCAGCAGGGTTACGGACACCCGCCGCAGGGCGCGAACCCGTACGCCCAGCAGCAATCCCCGCAGTCGCAGCCGCAGCAGCAGCCGCCGCAGTCCCCGCAGCCCCCCACGGTCCCGCAGGGCGGCTACGGTTTCCCGCCGCCCGGCGCGCCCACCGTCGCGTATCCCGCCGCGTCGGTCCCCGGCGGCCCGGCCCGCGGACGGCGGACGGCCGTCGTGATCGCCGCGGCCGTCGCGGGCGTGCTCGTCCTCGGTACGGGCGCCTGGTTCGCCTTCGCCGGGGGCGACGGCGCGGACCCGAAGAAGCCGGTCGCGCAGGGCTCCACGCCCGCCGACCCGAAGCCCTCGGGCTCCCCGACCGTGGACGAGGGCGACGGCTCCGGCAACGGCGGCCCCGACCGGACCGACCTCAACGCGGGCCGCAAGTCCGGCGAGGACAAGGTCCTGTGGCTCAAGACCTCCACGCTGAAGGGCCCCGGCGCCGGTATCCCGACGAAGGGCCAGTGGGTGGTCGGCGACACCGTCGTCAAGACCGTCGACAAGAGCCTCGTCGCCTATGCGGCGACCGACGGCAAAGAGAAGTGGAAGCTCGACGTCCGCACCGAGGTCTGCGGACTCACCGGCCAGGTGACCCCCGACGGCAAGACGGTCGTCATCGTCAAGGACGGCGCGGGCGACAGCGCGACCTGCGACCAGATGAAGCTGATCGACCTCAAGGCGGGCAAGGAGGTCTGGACGAAGCAGGTCCAGAAGGAAGGCCTCTTCGACAGGGAGGTCGACGCCTCGCTCGCCTTCACCGCGGACACCCTCGTCGTCAACCGGATGGCCGGCACCTCCGCCTACCGGCTCAGCACCGGCGAAAGGCTCTTCTCCGGCACCGGCCCCGAGGGCTGCCAGCCGGCCAGCTACGCCGCCGGCAACGGCAAGCTGATCGGCATCGCCTACTGCCAGGACGACGACCACACCGTCGAGGTCCAGGACGCGGACCCGCTGACCGGCAAGAAGACCTGGTCCTACCGGCTGCCCAAGGGCTACAACGTCAACGCCGTGTACTCGGTCAACCCGACCGTCATCGACGCCTCGAACCGGGACACCAAACAGCGCGCCATCATCTCCCTCGGCAACGACGGCCAGAAGCGCGCCAGCATGTCCGCCCCGGGCAACTTCGCGCTCAACTGCGGCGGCAGCAGCAGCACCGAGGGCCTGCAGTTCTGCGGCGACCGCGCCGTCGACGGCGACACCCTGTACCTGAGCACGGCCTCCGAGGATGCCACCAACAACGAGATGGTCGCCTTCGACCTCGCCAGCGGCAAGGCCAAGTGGCGCACCGCGGCCGGGGACAAGAAGTTCTACGTGCCGCTCAAGGCCGCGAACGGACAGGTCACGGTCTACCGGACCGGCCCCCTGGACGAGCCCGGCGAGATCGTCTCCATGGCGGCGGGCGAAGGCAAGCCCAAGGTGCTCATGCGCCTGCCCTCGGGACCCTCCGCGAAGATCGAGAACTCGTTCCTCTTCGCGCAAAGGTCCTACGAGGGCGGCCGCTTCTTCCTGTCCACGACCACGCTGAACGGCGAGGGCAAGGACGAGAAGCTCCTGATGGTCTTCGGCAAGTGAACGAGTCCACCGAGCCGCCCACCGAGAGGCAGTAGCACCCCAGATGAGTACCCCGAACACCCCGCCGCCGCCCCACCAGCCGCCCAGCGGCGGCTTCGGGGCGCCCCCGCCGGCCCAGCCGCCGACGGTTCCGCAGCCGCCGGCCCAGCCGCCGGCCCAGCCGCCGACCGTCCCGCAGCCGTCGGCCCAGCCGCCGGCCGGCGCCCCGCCGCAGCCGGGCTACGGCTATCCGCACCCCCAGCAGCCGGGTTACGGCTACCCGCCGCCCCAGCAGCCGCCGCAGCCCGGTTACGGCTACCCGCAGTCCTCTCAGCAGCAGCCGGGCTACGGCTACCCGCAGCAGCCCGGCCTGGTGCAGCCCCCGGCCCAGTCCGCCCCGCCCACCGGCGGCGGCGGTACGCAGCGCAGCCAGCTGATGATCATCGGCGCCGCCCTGCTGGCCGTGGTCCTCATCATCGGCGGCGGCTTCTGGTACCTCTCCGGCGACGACGACAAGGGCGGCGGCACCCACCCGACCGCCGACGGCACCGGCGGTGCCACCGACGGCGACAAGCCCCCGGCGGCCGCGGGCGGCACGGAGAAGCCCCCGGCCAACCCCAAGTCGAAGCCGCTGGCCAACGTGGTGAGCCCGGCTCCGGCCGACGTGGTCTCCGTCGACGGTTCCTGGCTGACCGACAGCACCTACGTCAAGTCGGACATCGCGAAGGTGGTCGGCTACAACCTCGTCGACGGCGGCAAGAAGTGGGAACTCCCGCTCCCCGCCAACGTCTGCGGCGCGACCAAGCACATCAGCGACAACAAGACGGCCATCCTCTTCCAGGAGGCCCAGGCCAGCGACTCCAACAAGTACCCCCAGTGCACCCAGGTCGGCGTCATCGACCTGAACACCGGCAAGCTCGTGTGGTCGGCCACCGCCAAGTCCGCCACCGGCGGCGACAAGCCCGTGGCCTTCACCGAGGTCACCCTCAGCGGCCAGACCGTCGCCGCGGGCGGTCTCAGCGGCGGCGCCGCCTGGAACCTCGCCGACGGCAAGTCCCTCTGGGCCCCGAAGACCGACGGCGAGGGCTGCTACGACCTCGGCTACGCGGGCGGCGAGGCCCTCGCCGTGCTGCGCAAGTGCGGCCGGATCCCGAACCAGACCCTGCTCGCGCAGTCCCTCGACCCCGTCACGGGCGCGCCGAAGTCCTCGTACAAGCTCTCGCCCGGCATCGAGTGGGCGGGCATCATCTCCACGAAGCCGCTCATCGTCGCGGCCAACGTGGGCAACACCGCCAAGAACGCCACCAACGTCAGCGACCTGTTCGTCGTCGACGACGCCGGCCAGCTGAAGTCCCACATCGCGCTGTCGGGCGGCAACTACGCGCCCAAGTGCCCCGCCACCGAGGTCGAGCAGTGCTCGAACATGGTCGTCGGCAACGGCAAGGTGTACATGCCCTCGTACGAGCACCAGGGCGCGGCCTCCGTCGGCCGCACCAACGAGATCCTCTCCTTCGACCTGGAGACCGGCAAGCCCACGGCCGACCGGGCCGACGCGGGCGAGCGGTACACCATGTACCCGCTGCGCATGGACGGTCCGAACATCATCGCCTACAAGGTCCCGCCGTACGACGGGGGCGGCCAGGTCGTCAGCATCGACGGCAAGACGATGAAGGAGACCCTCCTGATGCAGAACCCGGCGGAGAAGACGAGCCAGCGCGTCGAGACGAGCTTCTCGATGGACTACTCGGAGTACCGCTACCACAACGGTCACCTCTTCATCTCCCGCACCATGGCGCGCAAGCCCTACTCCGACAAGGGCGACCCGGAGTACCTCTTCGCCTCGTTCATCGCGAACTGACGCGACCCGAGGCGGCCCCAGGCGACCCGACGCGACCCCGCCCGGACGCCGCGAGCCGTGCCGAAGCCCCCGGAAGGTCAATCCTTCCGGGGGCTTCTCGCGGTAACCGGCACGCTCCGTCGAACAAGCGTGTAGCTTGCCGGGTCAGAAGGATCTGGGGTGGGAGCCTTGATGGGCGTACGGGTCATGGTGGTCGACGAGCACCGGCTGCTGGCCGAGGCGCTCGCCTCGGCCCTGAAACTGCGCGGGCACCGGGTGCTCGCGGCGGCCGCGCCGACGGCGGGTGCCGCCGAACTGGTCATCGGCCGCGCCCCGGAGGTGTGCCTGTTCGGCACCGCCACCCCCGCCGAGCCCGGGGTCTTCGAGCCCGTCGTGCGGATCAAGCGGGAGCGTCCGCAGATCGCCGTCGTGGTCCTCGGGCCGGTGCCGAACCCACGGGGGATCGCCGCGGCGTTCGCCTCCGGCGCCTCCGGCTACGTACGCCAGGACGAGCGCATCGAGGGCGTGGAGCGGGCCCTGGCCAAGGCGCGGGCCGGGGAGGTCGCGGTCTCCCCGCAGCTGCTCCAGGGGGCCTTCGCCGAGCTGCTCAACCCCGCCGCCCAGCCCGACGACGAGGGCAGCCGGCTGCTGCGGCTGCTCACGCCCCGGGAGGTGGAGGTGCTGGTGCGGGTCGCGGAGGGCGAGGACACCCGGCTGATCGCCGCCGGGATGGCCATCGCGCCCAGCACCGCCCGTACGCACGTGCAGCGGGTGCTGATGAAGCTGGGCGTCGGCTCCCGGCTGGAGGCCGCCGCGCTGGCGGCCCGTACCGGGCTGCTGGACCGGGCGGTGTTCCCCGCCTCGGAGTCCGTGGTGGAGGGCCCGTCCGTGCGGTGAGCCGGGCGGAACGGCGATTTCCCCGGCAGCGTGGAATCCGGTAAGTCAGACTCAGTGCACGCGCGCCCGTGCGCGTCCGCGAGAGGTTTGGAGTGCGAGTGAGCAAGTACCTGGTCACCGGTGGTGCGGGATACGTCGGCAGCGTCGTGGCCGCCCATCTCCTGGAGGCCGGCCACGAGGTCACCGTCCTCGACGACCTCTCCACCGGCTTCGGCCACGGGGTCCCCGCGGGCGCGACCCTGGTCAACGCCCGTATCCAGGACGCCGCGGAGCACCTGGACGCCTCCTACGACGCGGTGCTGCACTTCGCGGCGTCCTCGCAGGTCGGCGAGTCCGTGGTCAACCCCGGCAAGTACTGGGACAACAACGTCGGCGGCACCCTCGCCCTGCTGACCGCGATGCGCGAGGCGGGCGTGCGCCGCCTGATCTTCTCCTCCACGGCGGCCACTTACGGGGAGCCCGTGGACGGGCTGCTGACGGAGACCTCCGCGACCGCCCCGACCAACCCGTACGGTGCCTCGAAGCTGGCCGTCGACCACATGATCGCGGGGGAGTGCGCGGCGCACGGCCTCGCCGCCGTCTCGCTGCGCTACTTCAACGTGGCGGGCGCCTACGGGGAGTTCGGCGAGCGCCACGACCCGGAGACGCACCTGATCCCGCTGATCCTCCAGGTGGCCCTGGGGGAGCGCGAGTCCATCGCGGTGTTCGGCGAGGACTACCCCACCCCGGACGGCACCTGCGTGCGCGACTACATCCACGTGGCCGACCTGGCGGAGGCCCACCTCTCGGCGCTGCGCGTCGCGGCGGAGGGCGAGCACCTGGTCTGCAACCTCGGCAAC
Organism: Streptomyces sp. NPDC031479; assembly: GCF_055581065.1. NCBI lineage: Bacteria > Bacillati > Actinomycetota > Actinomycetes > Kitasatosporales > Streptomycetaceae > Streptomyces > Streptomyces sp. NPDC031479. Next base: position 132,945 of record NZ_JBVIKC010000014.1, on the reverse strand, counting down.
GGCAGCGGGTTCTCCGTCCGCGAGGTGATCGAGACGGTCCGCAAGGTCACCGGACGGGACATCCCCGAGACGGTCGGGCCGCGCCGGGCCGGCGACCCGGCGGTACTGGTCGCCTCCGCGCGCACCGCGCAGGAGCGCCTGGGCTGGGTTCCGACCCGCTCGGACCTCACCCGCATCGTGACGGACGCCTGGAACTTCGCCCGCGCCGCGCGTTCCTGACCCGTACGGCGCATCCCGCGCCCATCCCGCCCGGAGCCACCGTGCCCGTGCCCGCCCACGCCCCCGCCCACGCCCCGGGCGGGGGCGTGCGTGTGCCGTGCGGACGCGCCGTGCGGGCGCCGCGCGCGGGCGCGAGGCGCGCGTACCCCGGGTGAAATGCCCCCCGTGCAACTGCCCGTGGCACACCCCGGTCGGAATTCCGCCCCAGGACCTTGCGGACAGGTGAATTCAAGCCATCGGTGGACCCGTTGAGGACCCTCCCACCGGAAAATCCCTGGGAAAACTTCTGCTATTCGGCCAACCACGAGACAGGACCCGCTCTACGCTGATGCGTGACACCGGTGGGGGCCGGTGTTGATTCAGGGGTCGAGACGCGCCGGGTACGGCGTCCGGTCCGGGGTAGTGCACAGATGTCGCGGCGGCGGCCGCGGCGGCAGTGGGCCACCCGGTCCGGGCGTCGTACCCGTAGTCGTCCGTTCCCCGACCCTTGGGGGTTTTGTGGTCCGTATCCGGGTTCTGGTGGTCGACGACCACCGCATCTTCGCCGAGTCTCTGGCAGCCGCGCTCGCGGCCGAGCCGGACGTGGACGTGTCCGCGGCCGGCAGCGGTCCCGCCGCCTCGCGCTGCCTCGAACGCGCGGCGGCCGAGGGGCGCCGCTTCGACGTGCTGCTCGTCGACGCCGACCTCGGCGCCGCCGGCGCCGCGGTGCCCGCCCAGCGGGAGGCCGGTTCCGCGCCGCCACCGCCCGTCTCCGACGGGATCGCCCTGGTCGCGGGGGTGCGCGTGGCCCACCCCGGGGTGCGCACCGTGGTCCTCGCCGAACGCGACGATCCGCGCCGGGCGGCGCTCGCCCTCCAGGCGGGGGCCTCCGGATGGGTGGCCAAGGACTGCTCCCTCTCGCGGCTGCTGGCCGTCGTCCGCGGGGTGCTGCGCGAGGAGACCCACCTGCCGCCGGCGCTGCTCACCGGCGTGCTGCGGGAGCTGACCGCGGCGCGCAAGCACCGCAGCGACAGCGAACGGCTCGTGGAGTCCCTCACCCCGCGCGAGCACGAGGTGCTGCGCTGCATGGTGGCGGGGCTGGGCCGCAAGGACGTGGCCGCCCGTCTGTTCCTCTCCCCGCACACCGTCCGCACCCACATGCAGAACGTGCTGGGCAAGCTCGGCGTGCACTCCACCCTGGCCGCCGTCGCGCTGGCGCGGCGGGCCGGGGTGCGCCCGGCCGAACTATCCGGGGATGTTGTCGAACGGAGCGGTCAGCTGGCGTAGCAGCCCGGCGAGATCGCCGCGCTGGGCCGTGGAGAGCTGGGCCAGGATCGCGCGTTCCTGGGCCAGCAGCCCGGCGAGCGACTGGTCGGCGCGGTCGCGCCCCTCGGGCGTCAGCCGGACCAGGACCCCGCGCCGGTCGCTGGGGTCGGGCAGCCGTTCGACCAGGCCCTTCTTCGCGAGCCGGTCGATGCGGTTGGTCATGGTGCCCGAGGTGACCAGAGTCTGCGTCAGCAGCTGGCCGGGGGAGAGCTGGTAGGGCGCGCCCGCGCGCCGCAGCGAGGTCAGTACGTCGAACTCCCACGGCTCCAGGCCGTGCTCGGAGAAGGCCAGCCTGCGGGCGCGGTCGAGGTGGCGCGCGAGCCGGCTGACGCGGCTGAGCACCTCAAGCGGTTCCACGTCGAGGTCAGGGCGCTCTCGCCGCCATGCCGCGACCAGTCGGTCGACCTCGTCCTCCATGCCGATCAGTGTAAGGGGTCTGTCGACGTGAAGTCTCTTCAAATCGAGAATCTTGACATCGAGATACATGGGGCCGACCATGAGGGCATGGAGGGGGCCGGAACGGCTTCCGACTCCGACCGCCCACCAGCAGGGAGGCTCGAACATGCATTCCGACACCGCACCGGACGCGCGTCACGCCGCATCCGCGGACGCCGCGCCGCCGACACCCACCTGGGACCCCCGGCAGTACCTGCGGCACGCGGGCCACCGCGCCCGGCCCTTCCTCGACCTGCTCGCCCGCGTCGCCGAGCTCCCCACCGCCCCCGCCCGCATCGCCGACCTCGGCTGCGGCGCCGGCAACGTCACCGCGCTGCTCACCGGCCGCTGGCCCGACGCCCGCATCACGGGCTACGACCTCTCCCCGGAGATGCTGCGCCGCGCCGAACAGGAGTACGCCGGACCCACCCCCGGCGGCGGCAGCCTCGACTTCCGCCACGGCGACCTGACCGGCTGGGTGCCCGAGGAGACGTACGACCTGATCGTCTCCAACGCGGCCCTGCAGTGGGTGCCCGGCCACCCCGGCTCCTTCGCGCGCTGGATCGACGGCCTGCGGCCCGGCGGCACCTTCGCCTTCCAGGTCCCCGGGAACTTCACCGCCCCCAGCCACCGGCTGCTCGCCGAACTGTGCGACACCGCGCAGTGGCGGGACCGGCTCGGCGGACTCGGCGCGCGCCACGTCCGCATCCTCGAACCCGGCGAGTACCTCGACCGCCTCACCGGGCTCGGCTGCGACGCCGACGTGTGGGAGACCACCTACCACCAGTTGCTCCAGGGACCCGACCCGGTACTCGACTGGGTCAAGGGCACCGCGCTGCGGCCGGTGCTCACCGCCCTCGGCGACGACCGGCCGGCCGTCGACCGCTTCCTGGCCGAGTACCGGGAGGCACTGCGCGAGGCCTACCCGTCCGGCCCCGGCGGCACCGTCTTCCCGTTCCGCCGCATCTTCGCCGTCGCCCGCAGGGAGGCCTGACCGTGCTGAGCGCCGTCGACCACGTACAGCTGGCCGCGCCCCCCGGCTCCGAGGACGCGCTGCGCGCCTACTACCGGGACGTCCTGGGCATGGAGGAGGTCCCCAAACCGCCCGTCCTCGCCGCGCGCGGGGGCTGCTGGTTCGCCGCCGGAACGGTCCGGCTGCACCTCGGGGTCGAAGAGGACTTCCGGCCCGCCCGCAAGGCCCACCCCGGACTGCGGGTGACCGGCATCGAGGCCTACGCACACGGGCTGCGCGAGCGCGGGGCCCTGGTCGTCTGGGACGACGGCCTCCCGGGACACCGCCGCTTCTACTCCGAGGACCCGGTCGGCAACCGTCTGGAGTTCCTGGAGCCGGACCCCGCGCACACGTGAGGGGAGGCAAACGGCGCCCCGCCACCGGGAAACCCGGCGGCGGGGCGCCGTCGTGTCCGTCCGGCCCCGCGCTCAGCTCTTGCGGTGGCCCACCAGGCGGGGCCTGGCCTCCAGGTTCTCCAGCCCGTGCCAGGCCAGGTTCACCAGGTGCGCCGCCACCTCGGCCTTCTTCGGCCGCCGCGTCTCCAGCCACCACTGCCCCGTCAGCGCGACCATCCCGACCAGCGCCTGCGCGTAGAGCGGGGCCAGCTTCGGATCGAAGCCCCGGGCCTTGAACTCCAGCCCCAGGATGTCCTCCACCTGCGTGGCGATGTCACTGATCAGCGAGGCGAACGTGCCCGTCGACTGCGCCACGGGGGAATCCCGCACCAGGATCCGGAAGCCGTCCGTGTAGTTCTCGATGTAGTCGAGCAGGGCGAACGCCGCCTGCTCCAGCAGCTCCCGCGGGTGCCCGGCCGTCAGCGCACCCGTCACCCCGTCCAGCAGCTGGCGCATCTCGCGGTCCACCACCACCGCGTAGAGGCCCTCCTTGCCGCCGAAGTGCTCGTAGACCACCGGCTTGGACACCCCGGCCTTCGCCGCGATCTCCTCCACCGAGGTGCCCTCGAAACCCTTCTCCGCGAAGAGGGTGCGGCCGATGTCCAGCAGTTGCTGACGCCGTTCGGCGCCCGTCATCCGGACCCGGCGACCTCGCCTGGGCTTGTCGTTGCTGGAACTGCTGCCGTCGATCGCCACGTCCCCCATCATGCCGCGTTCGTCGTCTTTTCCTTGCGCCGGGCGTCGATGCGCCCGCCCGAAGGCCAGCGCACGTCCGAGGCCCAGCCCAGCCGCTCGAACCAGCGGATCAGCCGCGCGCTGGAATCGACCTGGCCGCGCAGGACACCGTGCCGGGCCGAGGTCGGGTCGGCGTGGTGCAGGTTGTGCCACGACTCCCCGCAGGACAGCACCGCGAGCCACCACACGTTGCCGCTGCGGTCCCGGGACCGGAACGGCCGCTTGCCCATCGCGTGACAGATCGAGTTGATCGACCACGTCACGTGGTGCAGCAGCGCCACGCGCACCAGCGAGCCCCAGAGGAAGGCCGTGAACGCACCCCACCAGGACATCGTCACCAGACCGCCCACCAGCGGCGGGATCGCCAGCGACACCACCGTCCACAGCACGAAGTCACGCGAGATCCGCCGGATCGCCGGATCCCTGATCAGGTCCGGGGCGTACTTCTGCTGGTCGGTCTGCTCCTCGTCGAAGAGCCAGCCGATGTGCGCCCACCACAGGCCCTTCATCAGCGCCGGCACCGTCTCGCCGAACCGCCACGGCGAATGCGGGTCGCCCTCGTGGTCGGAGTAGCGGTGGTGCTTGCGGTGGTCCGCCACCCAGCGCACCAGCGGCCCCTCGACCGCCATCGACCCCATGACCGCCAGCGCGATCCGCAACGGCCGCTTCGCCTTGAAGGAGCCGTGCGTGAAGTAGCGGTGGAAGCCGATGGTGATGCCGTGGCAGGTCAGGAAGTACATGAACACCATCAGGCCGAGGTCCAGCCGGCTCACCCCCCGGCCCCAGGCCAGCGGCACCGCCGCCAGCAGGGCCAGGAAGGGCACGGTGATGAACAGCAGCAGCGCGATCTGCTCCACCGACCGCTTCTGCTCACCGCCGCGCGTCGCGGACACCGCGTCAGTGGAAGGAGTGGAGGACGCGGGCGCGTCCTCGACCAGATCGGGACCGATCGTCATGGGGGTTCCCCTGGGGGGTGAGAAGTCGGCAGGCTCGCCGGAACGGACCCTACGGACCCGTAACCTACGGGATCGTAAGTATGGCAAAGGTCCCCGGCACGGCAAGGGAGCACACCACACGGGCCCGCCCCGGACCCCGGGCGCCGCGCCGCGGCGACGGCGCAGTGGCGGCGCTGCCGGGGCACAAGTACGCGCCACCTATCCTGGTGTCGTCGGACAGCGCGGTCCGCACGGGCAGCCCGGGCTGCGCACCGGTGCATCGGTAGGCACCGCCACCACGCGCCCCCCGGGAGCCCACAGCCCAGTAGCGCTCGAACACTGCAAGGAGCCGCACCTGTGAGCAGTGCTGACCAGGCCGCCCAGGCCCCCGCCACCCGCACCTCCGCGGAGACCGCGAACGCCGAGCTGCGCGCGGACATCCGCCGCCTCGGCGACCTCCTGGGGGAGACCCTCGTACGCCAGGAGGGCCAGGACCTCCTCGACCTCGTCGAACAAGTACGCGCCCTGACGCGCACCGACGGCGAAGCCGCTGCGGAGCTGCTCGGCGAGACCGACCTGGAGACCGCCGCCAAGCTCGTGCGCGCCTTCTCCACCTACTTCCACCTCGCCAACGTCACCGAGCAGGTGCACCGCGGCAAGGAGCTGCGCGCCCACCGCGCCGCCGAAGGCGGTCTCCTCGCGCGCACCGCCGACATGCTCAAGGACGCCGACCCCGAGCACCTGCGCGAGACGGTCCGCAACCTCAACGTCCGGCCCGTCTTCACCGCGCACCCCACCGAGGCCGCCCGCCGCAGCGTCCTGAACAAGCTGCGCCGCATCGCCGCCCTGCTGGAGGAGCCCGTCTCCGGCGCCGGCGAGCGCCGCCGCCACGACCTGCGGCTCGCCGAGAACATCGACCTCGTCTGGCAGACGGACGAACTGCGCGTCGTGCGCCCCGAGCCCGCCGACGAGGCCCGCAACGCCATCTACTACCTCGACGAGCTGCACGCCGGCGCCGTCGGCGACGTCCTGGAGGACCTCGCCGCCGAGCTCCAGCGCGTCGGCGTCGAGCTGCCCGCCGGCACCCGCCCGCTCACCTTCGGCTCCTGGATCGGCGGCGACCGCGACGGCAACCCGAACGTCACCCCCGAGGTCACCCGCGACGTGCTGATCCTCCAGCACGAGCACGGCATCACCGATGCCCTCGAACTGGTCGACTTCCTGCGCGGCCTGCTGTCGAACTCCATCCGCTACACCGGCGCCACCGAGGAGCTCCTGACCTCCCTCCAGGCCGACCTGGAGCGCCTCCCGGAGATCAGCCCCCGCTACAAGCGGCTGAACGCCGAGGAGCCGTACCGCCTCAAGGCCACCTGCGTCCGGCAGAAGCTCCTCAACACCCGCGAGCGCCTCGCCAGGGGCATCCCCCACGAGGAGGGCCGCGACTACCTCGGCACCGCCGAGCTGCTCACCGACCTCACCCTCATCCAGACCTCCCTGCGCGAACACCGCGGCGCGCTCTTCGCCGACGGCCGCATGGACCGCACCATCCGCACCCTGGCCGCCTTCGGCCTCCAGCTCGCCACCATGGACGTGCGCGAGCACGCGGACGCGCACCACCATGCGCTCGGCCAGCTCTTCGACCGCCTCGGCGAGGAGTCCTGGCGCTACGCCGACATGCCGCGCGAGTACCGGCAGAAGCTCCTCGCCAAGGAGCTGCGCTCGCGCCGCCCGCTGGCGCCCACCCCGGCCCCGCTCGACGCCGCCGGAGCCAAGACCCTCGGTGTCTTCGGCGCCGTCAAGGACGCCTTCGAGAAGTTCGGCCCCGAGGTCATCGAGTCGTACATCATCTCGATGTGCCAGGGCGCCGACGACGTCTTCGCCGCCGCGGTCCTCGCCCGCGAGGCCGGACTCATCGACCTGCACGCCGGCTGGGCCAAGATCGGCATCGTGCCGCTCCTGGAGACCACCGACGAGCTGCGCGCCGCCGACGTCATCCTCGACGAGATGCTGGCCGACCCCTCCTACCGCCGTCTCGTCTCGCTGCGCGGCGACGTCCAGGAGGTCATGCTCGGCTACTCCGACTCCTCCAAGTTCGGCGGCATCACCACCTCCCAGTGGGAGATCCACCGCGCCCAGCGCCGGCTGCGCGACGTCGCGCACCGCTACGGGGTGCGCCTGCGCCTCTTCCACGGCCGCGGCGGCACCGTCGGCCGCGGCGGCGGCCCCTCGCACGACGCGATCCTCGCCCAGCCCTGGGGCACCCTGGAGGGCGAGATCAAGGTCACCGAGCAGGGCGAGGTCATCTCCGACAAGTACCTCGTCCCCTCGCTGGCCCGCGAGAACCTGGAACTGACCGTCGCGGCCACCCTCCAGGCCTCCGCCCTGCACACCGCGCCCCGCCAGTCCGACGACGCCCTGGCCCGCTGGGACGCGGCCATGGACATCGTCTCGGACGCCGCGCACGCCGCGTACCGGGAGCTCGTCGAGGACCCGGACCTGCCCGCGTACTTCTTCGCGGCCACCCCGGTCGACCAGCTCGCCGACCTGCACCTGGGCTCCCGCCCCTCCCGCCGACCCGACTCGGGAGCGGGCCTGGACGGGCTGCGGGCCATCCCGTGGGTGTTCGGGTGGACCCAGTCCCGTCAGATCGTCCCCGGCTGGTACGGCGTCGGCTCCGGCCTGAAGGCCCTGCGCGAGTCGGGCCAGGACGCGGCCCTCACCGAGATGGGCGAGCGCTGGCACTTCTTCCGCAACTTCCTCTCCAACGTCGAGATGACGCTGGCCAAGACGGACCTGCGGATCGCCCGCCACTACGTCGACACGCTCGTCCCGGACGACCTCAAGCACGTGTTCGCCCGGATCGAGGCCGAGCACGAGCTGACCGTCCGCGAGGTCCTGCGGATCACCGGCGGGCAGCGGCTGCTGGACTCCCAGCCGGTGCTCCAGCAGACCTTCGCCGTCCGCGACGCCTACCTGGACCCGATCTCCTACCTCCAGGTGTCCCTGCTGGCCCGTCAGCGTGCCGCGGCCGCCCGTGGCGAGGCGGCGGACCCGCTGCTGGCCCGCGCGCTGCTGCTCACCGTCAACGGCGTGGCGGCCGGTCTGCGCAACACCGGCTGACCCGGCCCCGCCCCGCACGCACGGAAGCCCCCGCCGACGGCGGGGGCTTCCTCGTGCGCGGGTCAGGAGTTGTACGTCGACTGCGCCCGCTCCAGGCCTTCCTGGACCAGGCACTCCACGGCGTCGGCGGACCGGTCCACGAACCAGTCCAGCTCCTTGCGCTCGGTCGAGGAGAAGTCCTTCAGGACGAAGTCCGCGACCTGCATGCGGCCGGGCGGGCGGCCGATGCCGCAGCGCACGCGGTGGTAGTCCGGGCCCATCGCCTTCGTCATCGACTTCAGGCCGTTGTGCCCGTTGTCCCCGCCGCCGAGCTTCAGGCGCAGCGTCGGGTAGTCGATGTCCAGCTCGTCGTGGACCGCGACGATCTTCTCCAGCGGCACCTTGTAGAAGTCGCGCAGGGCCGTGATGGGGCCGCCCGACAGGTTCATGAACGACATCGGCTTGGCGAGCACGATCCGGCGGTTCGCGGGCCCCGGCGGGCCGATGCGGCCCTCGACGACCTGGGCGCGGGCCTTGTGCGCCTTGAACCTGCCGCCGATCCGCTCGGCCAGCAGGTCGGCCACCATGAAGCCGATGTTGTGGCGGTTGCCGGCGTACTCCGGTCCGGGGTTCCCGAGACCGACGATCAGCCAGGGCGCCGCGTCGTCCGACATCAAAAGCTCCTTAAGTGCCTGGAACGAAGACGACCGCCGTCCCGCTCCAGTGGAGCCGGACGGCGGTCGGTCAGCAACTGCTGAGGGGGTGGGGCGAGGCTCAGGCCTCGGTGCCCTCGGCCGCCTCGGCGGCCGGCTCCTCGGCCTGCGGGGCGACGACCTGCAGGACGGCGATGTCGCCGTCGACGGCCAGGGTGGTGCCGGCCGGGAGGACCAGGTCCTTGGCGTGGATGGTGGCGCCGGCCTCGAGGCCCGCGATCGAGACGGTGACCTCGGTCGGGATGTGGGTGGCCTCGGCCTCGACGGAGATGGTGTTCTGGAGGGTCTCCAGCATGTTGCCGCCGGCGGCCAGGTCGCCCTCGGTGACGATCGCGACGTCGACGGTGACCTTCTCGCCCTTCTTGACGATCAGGAAGTCGACGTGGGAGATGGAGCGCTTCAGCGGGTGCTTCTGCACGGCCTTCGGGATGACCAGCTCGGTGCCGTCGCCCGCGATGTCCAGGGAGATCAGGACGTTCGGGGTGCGGAGCGCCAGCTGCAGGCCGTGGCCCTCGACGTTGACGTGCTTCGGGGCCTGGCCGTGGCCGTAGATGACACCGGGGACCAGGGCGTCGCGACGGGCCTGGCGGGCGGAGCCCTTGCCGAAGGTGTCGCGGAGCTGGGCGGAAAGCTTGACCTCGGACATGCTCACTCCTCGTGGGGTGACGGAAGAACGGAACTGGGTCACCCGGCCGGAACGGCCTGCTACGAAGAGCGCGTCGATAACGGAGCGTCCGTCCCGGAATACGGGTACGGCCTCCCTCGCCGAGCAACTCAAGGAGTGTACCCGGCGCGGGAGGCCGCGCCCAAAAGGATCTCTGCCCGGTGTTACTGCTGCTCTTCGAAGAGGCTGGTGACCGAGCCGTCCTCGAAGACCTCGCGCACCGCGCGGGCGATCATCGGGGCGATGGAGAGCACCGTGATCTTGTCGAGCTCCAGGTCCGAGGGGTCCGGGAGGGTGTTCGTGAAGACGAACTCGCTGACCTTGGAGTTCTTCAGGCGGTCGGCGGCCGGGCCCGACAGGATGCCGTGGGTGGCCGTCACGATGACGTCCTCGGCGCCGTGCGCGAAGAGCGCGTCGGCCGCGGCGCAGATGGTGCCGCCGGTGTCGATCATGTCGTCGACCAGGACGCAGACGCGGCCCTTGACCTCACCGACGACCTCGTGGACGGTCACCTGGTTGGCGACGTCCTTGTCGCGGCGCTTGTGCACGATGGCCAGCGGCGCGTCCAGGCGGTCGCACCAGCGGTCGGCCACGCGCACGCGGCCGGCGTCCGGGGAGACGATCGTCAGCTTGGTGCGGTCCACCTTGGCGCCCACGTAGTCCGCGAGGACGTTGAGGGCGGACAGGTGGTCGACCGGGCCGTCGAAGAAGCCCTGGATCTGGTCGGTGTGCAGGTCGACCGTGAGGATGCGGTCGGCGCCCGCGGTCTTCAGCAGGTCCGCGACCAGGCGGGCCGAGATGGGCTCGCGGCCCTTGTGCTTCTTGTCCTGACGGGCGTAGCCGTAGGAGGGGATGATCACGGTGATGGAGCGTGCCGACGCGCGCTTCAGCGCGTCGATCATGATCAGCTGCTCCATGATCCACTTGTTGATCGGAGCCGTGTGGCTCTGGATCAGGAAGCAGTCCGCGCCGCGAGCCGACTCCTGGAAGCGGACGTAGATCTCACCGTTCGCGAAGTCGAAAGCCTTGGTCGGCACGAGGCCGACTCCCAGCTGGTGCGCGACCTCCTCGGCCAGCTCGGGGTGGGCGCGGCCGGAGAAGAGCATCAGCTTCTTCTCGCCGGTCGTCTTGATCCCGGTCACAGCACTGTCTCCTCAGACGTGTGGAAAGCTGCTCGCCCCCGTGTGCGTCCGTCCCGCACACGGTGAGCCAGCCGAATTGCGTGCACCTATCACGGTACGCCGTCCCGGGCGTACCTGTTTCCGGTCAGTTCACCTCAGGGGCGACCGGAGTCCTGCTCGCCGGTCGACTGCGCGGCCGTCGCGGCCGCGCTGCCGGGGCGCTTGCGGGCCACCCAGCCCTCGATATTCCGCTGCTGGCCGCGGGCCACGGCCAGGGCGCCGGGCGGCACGTCCTTGGTGATCACCGAGCCGGCGGCCGTGTAGGCGCCGTCCCCGATGGTGACGGGAGCCACAAACATGTTGTCGGAGCCCGTCTTGCAGTGTGAGCCGACGGTGGTGTGGTGCTTGTGTTCGCCGTCGTAGTTCACGAACACGCTGGCGGCGCCGATGTTCGTGTACTCGCCGATCGTCGCGTCGCCCACGTACGACAGGTGGGGCACCTTGGTGCCCTCGCCGATCGTCGCGTTCTTCATCTCGACGTACGTGCCGGCCTTGGCCTTGAGGCCGAGGTTCGTGCCGGGCCGCAGGTACGCGAAGGGGCCGACGCTCGCCTGCTCCCCGATCACGGCGCCGTCCGCCACCGTGTTGTCCACGCGGGCGCCCGCGCCCACCCGGGTGTCCTTGAGCCGGGTGTTCGGGCCGACCTCGGCCCCCTCGGCGATGTGCGTGGCGCCCAGCAGCTGGGTGCCCGGGTGGATCAGGGCGTCCTGCCCGAAGGTCACCGTCACGTCCACGAAGGTGCCGGCCGGGTCGATGACCGTCACGCCCGCGAGCATGGCCCGCTCCAGCAGGCGCGCGTTCAGCAGCGCCCGGGCCTCGGCCAGCTGGACCCGGTTGTTGATGCCGAGGATCTGGCGGTGGTCCGCGCCGACCGCCGCGCCGACGCGGTGGCCCGCCTCGCGCAGGATGCCGAGCACGTCGGTGAGGTACTCCTCGCCCTGGCTGTTGTCCGTGCGGACCTTGCCGAGCGCGTCCGCGAGGAGGCGTCCGTCGAAGGCGAAGACCCCGGAGTTGATCTCCCGGATCGCGCGCTGCGCGTCGGTGGCGTCCTTGTGTTCGACGATGGCGGTCACGGCGCCGGTGGCCGGGTCGCGGACGATGCGGCCGTAGCCGGTGGAGTCCGGGACCTCGGCGGTCAGCACGGTGACGGCGTTGCCGTCGGCCCCGTGGGTGGCGGCGAGCTGCGCGAGGGTCTCGCCGGTCAGCAGCGGGGTGTCGCCGCAGACCACGATCACGGTGCCGTCGACCGGCCCGCCGAGCTCTTCGAGGGCCATCCGGACGGCGTGCCCGGTGCCGTTCTGCTCGTGCTGGACCGCGGTGCGGACGTCGGCGTCGATCCCGGCGAGGTGCGCGGTGACCTGCTCGCGCGCGTGGCCGACGACGACCACGAGGTGTGCGGGGTCCAGCTCGCGGGAGGCGGCGACCACGTGACCGACGAGCGAGCGCCCGCAGATCTCGTGCAGGACCTTGGGGGTGGCCGACTTCATGCGGGTGCCTTCACCCGCTGCGAGTACGACGACGGCTGCCGGGCGGGTTGCGCTCACGGGTGTGCCCTTCGGCTTCGGGGGTGGACCCAGGAAGGATACCGGTGCCGAAGTGCCCCTGTTCTGGGGGACTCCCGGGGGCGGACATGCGAAAGGGTCCCGACCGGAGGTCAGGACCCGCGTGCTGTGAGCTCCCCGTGCTGAGCTCCCCTGTCAGGACTCGAACCCGAACATAAGGCACCAAAAGCCTCAGTGCTGCCAATTACACCACAGGGGATAGCAAATCCGATCGAATCGGACTTTCTGCGCTGCCGATCAAGCTGGCCGTCCTAACTATGCCGTACCACCCGCCCTCCCCGCGACGGTACTCGCGCCCGTATATGTCCGGGGTCGGCGCACGGGCCGCCCGTACGCTGGACGGCATGACCGGTACGGGGGAAGAGCGCGAGGGGACGGGCCGCGACGGGCCCTGGTGGTGGGAGCGGCGGAGGTCCGCGCTCCTGGACGTGGGGCTCGCCGCGGTGTCCGCCGCCGAGTGCGGGCTGGAGGGGCTGCCCTTCGCACGGGAGGCGGGGATCCCGGCGGCCCTGGGCGTGTCGTTCGGAGTGGTGGTGGGGGCCACGCTGCTGCTGCGGCGGCGGTGGCCGGTGGCGGTGGTGCTCGTCGGCATCGGCGTGTCCCCCGCCATGATGGGCTTCCTGCTCGGGGTGGTGGGCCTCTACACCCTCGCCGCCTGCGAGGTGCCCCGCCGGGTCACGGTGACGCTGGGCTCGATGTCGCTCGCCGCGACCTTCGTGGTCACGTACCTGCGCACCCGCGGCGACGTGGAGGCCGACGGGCTGCTCGTGGTGGTGCTGTCCGCGTTCATGGCGGTGGCGCTGACCGTGCCGCCGGTGCTGCTCGGGCTGTACGTGGGGGCCCGGCGGCGGCTGATGGAGAGCCTCCAGGAGCGCGCCGACTCCCTGGAACGGGAGCTGTCGCTGCTGGCCGACCGGGCCGAGGAGCGGGCCGAGTGGGCCCGTACGGAGGAGCGCACGCGGATCGCGCGCGAGATGCACGACGTCGTCGCGCACCGGGTGTCGCTGATGGTGGTCCACGCGGCGGCGCTCCAGGCGGTGGCCGAGAAGGACCCCGGCAAGGCCGTGAAGAACGCCGCGCTGGTCGGCGACATGGGCCGGCAGGCCCTCACCGAGCTGCGCGAGATGCTCGGCGTGCTGCGGGCCGGGTCGCCGGGGCCCGGGCCCCGGCCGGCGGTCCGCGGGCACGCCGCGCAGGCGGCGCCGGCGCTCGCGGTCGAGGACGGGCCCTGCCTCGCCGAGCTGGAGGCGCTGGTCGGACAGTCCCGGGCTGCGGGGATGAACGTCGAGATGGTCGTGCACGGCGAGGCGGAGCGGTACCCGGCGGAGGTGGAGCAGACCGCCTACCGGGTGGTGCAGGAGGCGCTGACCAACTGCCACAAGCATGCTCCGGGCGCGCGGGTCGTCGTACGGCTCGCGCACCGGGAGGGCGAGGTCGCCATGCAGGTCCAGAACGGGCCCTGCGGGGCGGACGGGGTCGAGCCCGGTCTGCCCAGCGGGGGCAACGGCCTGGTCGGGATGCGGGAGCGGGTGCTCGGGCTCGGCGGGGTGTTCGTGTCCGGGCCGACGGACGAGGGCGGCTTCAAGGTCTCCGCCGTCCTGCCGGCCTCCCGCTAGGCCGTCCGGGTCCCGCGGCCGCCCGACGGGTCCTCGGGATCCGCCGACGGGTCCTCGGGATCCGCGGGGCCGCGGCGGTTCCCGGTGTCAGGGGCCCGTGGTCAGGCGGGCCGGCTGGAGGCCGGTCAGCAGGAGGGTGAGGGCCTCGTCGAGGCCGGAGCCCAGGTACCAGTCGCCGGTGTGGTCGATCCCGTAGACCCGGCCCTCGCGGTCGATGGCCAGGTGGGAGCCGCCGTCGGCGTCGGTGCCCAGCGGGCAGAGCTGGGTGGACAGGGCCCGTCCCAGGTCGGCGAAGGTACGGGCCAGGTGCAGGCCGGACAGCGGGTCGATGCGCAGCGTGGCGGGCGCTATCTGCCGGCCCGGCCCGGGGGCGGTCACCCGCAGTCCGCCGAACTCGGCCCAGGCCTCCACGGCCGCCGGGAAGACGTTGTGCCGGTGCCCGGCGGGCGTGGTGTGGTCGCGCAGCGCGTCGGCCCAGTACTCGGCCTGCTTGATGTCCCAGCGGCCGGGTTCCCATCCGGCGGTGCGCAGCGCTGAGTCCACGGGGCCCGGGAACCGGGTCGCCGAGGAGCGGTCGTAGGAGGCGGAGGAGGCGGTCATGGCGGCTACTCGGGGTGGGTGAGGTCGACGGGGCGTACGCCGAAGTGGGTGAGGAGCGCGTCGCAGGAGCGGCAGGGCGGAGCGTAGCTGCCGTGCAGCGGGTCGCCGTCCTCGCGGATGCGGCGGGCGGTGATCCGGGAGTGCTTCAGGGAACGCCGGGCCTCGCTCGCCGTGAGCGGCTTGCGGGAGGCGCGCCGGCTGCGGGCGCCCTCGACGGCCGCGAGGTGGCGGGAGAGCAGGATCGCCTCCGGACAGCGGCCGGTGAAGCGCTCCCGCTGGCCGCTGGTGAGGGTGTCGAGGAAGTCCTGGACCAGCGGGTGCAGCACCGGCGGCCGGTCGCCCTTGCCCGCGGTCCCGGTCAGGGTCTCCCCGCGGACCGAGAGCGCGGCGGCGACGGTGGGCAGGATGCCGTCGCGGCGGAAGCGCAGCACGGGCGGCGGGGTGGGGCCGTCGGTGCTGCTCCAGCGCAGGCGGGGGTCGCCGGCGGGGCCGGCCTCCGCCGCTTCCGCGCGGTCCGTGCGGCTCGCCAGGTTTTGCGTCGTCGCCGTCTGCATGGTCGCTTCTTCCCTCCCGTGACCGCGGTGGTGGCCGCTGTTGCGCACGCCCCCGTGCTGCGGGGACAGCCTGTCAAATGTCCCCAGTGGTGTGGAAGCGGGGTCGAATATTCGTATCAATTCGGATGTTCCCGCCCCACGCGCGCACGTGGGATGCATGGGCGGGTGACCCTCTTGCCCGAGCACATAGGCTGTGGTGAACCAGCCAGATCCAGCAGGGGGCTACCGCCATGACGACAGGTCGGCTCGGGCAGCAGGCCGCGCCACCCAACGCCGCTTACTCGGGGCAGGTCGTGCACTTCCCGGACCCGGTCCGGGCCGCCCGCCATCCCCACGGAGTGCGGATGAGCGGGGACGGTCATCCCGACTTCTCGGCGTACGCGCGCGCGGCCGTGGAGATCGCCGAGCCCCCGGAGGGCTTCGGCGTGGACGAGCTGCGGCTGACGGACTTCGTGTCCGCCAACGCCGCCATGCGGGCGTCGGGCCACGCGCTGTGGGACA
The DNA here is from genome assembly GCF_055581065.1 of Streptomyces sp. NPDC031479. Lineage (NCBI taxonomy): Bacteria > Bacillati > Actinomycetota > Actinomycetes > Kitasatosporales > Streptomycetaceae > Streptomyces > Streptomyces sp. NPDC031479. The sequence continues at coordinate 117,419 of NZ_JBVIKC010000014.1, read as the reverse complement.
CAGTCGGACCGGTGGCCACGCCGCACGGCTGGACCTGGCACCACGTGGCGGGCTCCCGCCGCATGGAACTGGTCCCCGTCGAGGTCAAGGCGCTGCTGCGGCACCACGCGGGCCTGGCGACGGCGCCCGTGGACCACGACAAGCGCGGCACCCGGCCCCTCCAGGAGGTGCGCCCCGCGCACCTCGGGCTGCCCAAGAGCCTGGTGTCCGTCGCCGAACAGCAGGTGCAGGGGGTGGAGGAGGACCTCGGGTACCGGCTGCCCGAGGCCTACCGTTCCTTCCTCAAGGCAGCGGGCGGCTGCGCGCCGGTGGGCGCGGGGCTCCTCGTGGAGCTCGGGCTGCTGGTCGACCAGCCGTTCTTCACGGTGCGCGAGGAGGCGGCGGTCAACGACCTCGTCTACGTCAACAAGTGCCTGCGGGACCACCTGACCAAGGACTACCTGTGCGTGGCCTTCGTCCAGGGCGGGCTGCTCGCGGTGAAGGTGAAGGGCGAGGGCGTCGGCTCCGTCTGGTTCTCCCCGTACGACGACGCGCGCGACCGGGACGGCTGGTCCGTGCAGGAGCGGGTGGAGCGGTTGCTGCTTCCGTGCGGTGCCGATTTCGATGCCTTCCTCGAACGCCTGGCGGGGAACCCGCCGGAGCTGGAGACGGTGGCCGGTCTGATGGTGGACGGCGGATTCGCGCGTTCGGTTCCGGTGGCGGGTGCCGCCCCGGGTGAGGGGTGATCACGCCGTGGTGACGTTTGCACAGGCGCAGGAGCGCGCCGAGGAATGGATCAACGGGGACGTCCCCGCGTACCAGCACCGGGAGGTGCGCGTACGGGAGTTCGGGCTGGGCTTCGTGGTGTGGGCCGAGGACCGGGCGGCCGGTCCGGTGTCCGGCGGTGGCCGGCAGCGGCTGGTCATCGCGCGGGACAGCGGTGAGGTGACCCTGTGGCCGGGCCTGCCGGTCGGCGAGGTCATCCGGCGCTACGAGGAGGAGTACGGGGCCGCTGCCGTGGCGGCCGCCGCGGAGGCCTCGGTGCCGCCGCCGCGGATCGACTCGGAGCAGACCTCCTTCATGCTGAGCCCGCCGGAGTGGCTGCAGGAGGCGGCGGACCGGGCGGGGATCCCGCCGGCGGCTCCGGCTCCGGCCCCGGCCCCGGCGGCTGCTTCCGGTGGCGCGGCCGAGCCGGTGCCGTTGCGGCGCGGGGGCGAGGCCCCCCACGGGCCGGCCGCCGGCGACGGGGTGCCGTCCGGGTCCACGCCGTGGGCGGGTACCGATGTGAACTCGGACGCGGACGGGGCCTCCGTGCCGCTGCCCGCCACGGTGTTCGCGCCGGCGCTGTCCGGCACCGATCTGGAGGACCGCCCGGCGGCTGCCTCCGGGGTGGCTCCGGAGGCCAAGACCACGCTGATGGCGGGCGGCAGCCAGCTGCCGAAGACCACGGTCGCCCCGGTGCTGGGGATGCCGGACGGGGCCGGCGGGATCGCCGACGCGCCGACGAGCCGGGCCCAGGCGCCGCGGCCGGGCGGGGGTCAGCCGCAGCCGCCGCAGCCGCCGCAGCCGCCGCATCAGCCGCTTCAGCAGCAGCCGCCGCAGCCGCCGGGTTCGCCGGGTCAGCCGGGTTCGCCGGTGCCGGCTCCGGGGGTTCCCGGTGCTCCCGGTATGCCCGGGGCTCCTGGTGCGCCCGGTGCTCCCGGGGGTGGGGCGCAGTACGCCGCGACCATGCTCGCCGGGCCCGCCGTGGTGCAGCCTCCCGGTCCCCCGGCACCGCCTGCCGCGCCCGGTGCGCCCAGTGCCCCCGGTGCGCCGGGGGCTCCCGGTGGGGGGCTCGACCATGCGGCGACGATGCTGGCCGGGCCCGCCGTCGTGCAGCCGCCCCGGCCGCCGGGTCCGCCCGGTCCGCCGACGCCGCCGCCCGGTGCCCCCGGTGCTCCCGGTGCTCCCGGTGCTCCCGGTGCTCCTGGTGCGCCCGGGGGCGGGGCGCATCATGCCGCGACCATGCTGGCGGCGCCCGGCATGGTGCCGCCGCCCGCACCGCCGGCGGCTCCCGGTGCGCCGGGTGCTCCCGGTGCTCCCGGTGGGCCCAGTGCTCCCGGTGGGGGGCTCGACCATGCGGCGACGATGCTGGCCGGGCCCGCCGTCGTGCAGCCGCCCGGCCCGCCGCCCGGTGCGCCGCGCGGTCCGGCTCCGCAGCAGCCCCCGGCCCCGTCCGGCGCGCCCACCGTCGGCCCCGGCTACCAGGCCGTGCTGCGCTACCGCGCGCCCGACGGCTCCGAGCAGCAGATCATCCGCCGCTCGGCGCCCGGCACCCCGCACCCCGAGTGGCAGATCCTCTACGAGCTCCGCGCGCTGAACGTGCCGCCCCAGCAGGTGCTGGAGCTGCACACCGAGCTGGCCTCCTGTGAGCTGCCCGGCGGCTACTGCGCCCGGATGATCCGGGAGACCTGGCCGCAGGTGCGGATCACCAGCGTGGCCCCGTACGGGACCGACCACGCGGGACGTCAGCAGGGCATGCGGCACCTGCTCACCCATCAGGGTGAGCTGCACCAGGTGGCCGACGGGCCGGCGCGTCCCGCTCCGGTGCGGGCGCCGCTGCCGCAGGTCCCGCTGCAGCCGGCCATCCCGATGGACGCCATCGCGCAGGAACTGGCCGGTGCCTTCGGGCCGCAGGGCGTGTTCCGTTTCGACCAGCGGGCGGTGTCCCGTCAGGGCGTGCCGGAGATCGTGGCGCAGACCCTGATGTGGGCCGGTCTGCCCGTCGACTTCGGGCCGTTCTTCTGGGCGCAGGCCGTGCCGGGCCAGCCGGTGCCGACGCTGGCCGAGCTCGCGGCGCAGAGGCAGGTCCAGCCGGCGTCCGACGCGGGTTCGTACCTGGTGGTCGGCAGCGACTTCGGCAAGGCGCTCTGCGTGCAGTACGGGACCGCGCACATAGTGGCGGTCCCGGTGGAGGCCGGACCCGGAGGGGCGCCCGTACCGCCGCAGTTCGTGAATTCGAGCCTGCCGCAGTTCGCGCGTTCCCTGGCGATGCTGGGTCACATGTGGCGTCTGAGGCAGCATCTGACGCCGGAACAGGCCGGCCGCTGGACCGTCGATTTCCAGGCGAATCTGGCGGGTCTCGACAGTGCGGCGCTGGCCTCTCCGGAGAGCTGGTGGTCGGTGCTGCTGGAGCAGATGTGGGACGGGCTCCTCTGATCGGATGATCGGATGTACGGCCGGGTCGGGACCTTCGAACGGGGTCCCGGCCCGGCCATTCCGGCTTCTGACACCAAATGACGCATCCTTGTCAGCAATCCCCGCGAGAGAGGCGCTTCCAGGATGAGTGCACCCATGTCACCTCACGGACCCCAGGGTTTCTCGACCGTGCGAGGTCGCGGCTACCGGACCGAAGAGGTCGACCGGTACCTGGCCCGGCTGTCCGGGAGCCGGGACGAGGCGTGGGAACGGGTGGCGCGGCTGACCGTCCTGGCCAAGCGGATGGAGGCGGAGGCGGAGCGGCTGGGCGTCGTCGTCGCCTCGCTGGCCCCGCAGACGTACGACGAGCTGAGCGAGCGCGCCCGGCGGATCCTGTCGCTCGCCCAGGAGGAGGCGGAGGTCCTGCGCCGCGACGCACGGGCCGACGCGGTGGAGGCGAAGGGCGCGGCCGAGGCGCACGCCGACCGGGTGGCGGAACTGGCGCGGCACGACGCGGAGGCCGTGCGCGAGCAGACCGAGGTCCGGGCGCGGCAGGGGCTGTCGAGGGCCCAGCGGGAGGCCGACGCGATGCGGGCGGAGGCGCGGGAGGACGCGGCGGGCTGGCGGGCGGAGGCGGTGGCGGCGCTCGGGGAGATGCGGCGGCGCACGGAGGCGCTGCTCGCGGAGCGGGAGCAGGAGCACGCGGAGCGGTGGGACGCGGCCGGGCGGGAGCTGGCCGCGCGCCAGGCCGAGCTGGAGGCGCGGAGCGCTGAGCAGGAACGGCAGGCGGAGGCGCGGCTGGCGGACGCGCGGCGGGGGTTCGCGGAGGCGGAGGAGACGGCGCGGCACGGGCAGGAGGACGCGGAGGCGCGGGCCGCGGAGCTGATCGCCGAGGCGCGGGTGCGGGAGGAGCGGGTGGGGCGGGAGACGGACCGGGTCCTGCGGGAGCACGCGGAGGCGCAGGAGGAGATGCGGGCCCACATGAACCACGTGCGCTCCAGCCTGGCGGCGCTCACGGGGCGGGCGCCGGCGGAGGGGTAGGGGGCTTGCCGTTGCCCTGGCCGGGCGGTTGTCCGGGGGCGGGGGCGGGGCGGGGGCGGGGGTGGCCGGGGTCGGGGCCGGGGCGGGGTGTCGTCCGGGACTGCATGATTTATGGCGCCCTGTCCGCAGCTGCGGAGTTTTTTGGGGTACCTCGCGCCAACACATCACGTTTTACGTCCCGGCCGACACCCCACCCCGTCCCCGCCCCCGGCCGGGTGCTCCCCCCTCATGAAGCCCGGCCCTCGTGGCGCATGCCGCCCCGTGGCGTCAGAGGTGCTTCGACAGGAACGTGGCGATCAGGGGCGCGATCGTCGGGAGGTGGGTTTCCAGGGCGAAGTGGCCCGCGCCTTCGAAGACGTGGATCTCGGCGTCCGGTACGTCGCGCCGGTACGCCTCCGCTCCGGCGGGGGTGAAGAAGGGGTCGCCCGCGCCCCAGACGACCAGCAGCGGCGGGCGGGTCGTGTGCAGCCAGGTCTGCCAGTCGGGGTAGAGCGCGAAGTTGCCGGAGTAGTCGAAGGCCAGGTCGGCCTGGGCGTCGGCGCGGCCCGGCAGGCCGAGGTAGTGGAGGTCCAGGGTCCAGTTGTCCGGGGAGAGGAGGGAGCGGTCCGCGACTCCGGTCTCGTACTGGAAGCGGGTGCCCTCCTCGGTGAAGAGGCGGCGGACGCGCTCCTCGTTGCCGGGGACCTCGCGGCTGAGCCCGGCGAATCCGCGGGCCGCGTCCGAGAGCCCCTCGTCGTAGGCGTTGCCGTTCTGGACGATCAGGCCCGTGACCCGTTCCGGCCGGCGGGCGGCCAGGCGCAGGCCCACGGGTGCGCCGAAGTCGAAGACGTAGAGCGCGTAGCGGTCCAGGCCGAGGGCGTCGGTGAAGCCCTCGACGACGTCCGCGAGCCGGTCGAAGGTGTACGTGAACCCGTCCGGGGCCTCGGTCCGGCCGAAGCCCGGGTAGTCGGGGGCGATCAGCCGGTACGGGGTGTCGCCGAGCGCGTCCATCAGGCGTGCGAACTGGTGGGAGGCGGTGGGGAAGCCGTGCAGGAGCAGCAGGACGGGGGCGTCCGCGGGGCCGCTCTCGCGGTAGGCGACGGACACGCCGTCGACGTCGACGGTGCGGTGGATCGGCATCACATGCCTCCTCGTGGCTTGGTGGCATTAGTCTTGCGGAGGTCTGGCTAATGGGTCAAGGGGGATTGGTAGAGTTAGTTCATGGTTTCGTTTCCGCTTGTGGGTGAGCCCCTCGCCCTGGACCTGCTGAACGCGGGGGAATTGCTCGACGCCCCCGTGGGCCTCGCCGCCTGGATCGGGGAGCAGGCCGGGCGGCTGGAGCCGGTCGATGAAGTGGGGGAGGCCGAGGTGTCCGCCGTGCGGGCCGTCCGGGAGGCGGCCGGGCCGGTGCTGGGCGCCGTCCGGCGGGGCGGGGCGCCGCCGGACGGGGCGCTGCGCGCGCTGAACGGCTTCCTGGCCGCGGCCCCCTCGCACACCGAGCTGGCCTGGACGGCCGGGGCCGGGCTGACGGCCGCCCCCTGCCGGACGGCGGACCCGGCGCGGCGGCTGGCCGCGGAGCTGGCGCAGGCGGTGGCGGAGCTGGCGACGGACCCGCGGGTGACGTCGGTCCGCCGGTGCGAGGCGGAGGGCTGCGTGCTGCTGTTCCTCCCCGCGCACCCGCGGCGCCGCTGGTGCGTGGCGTCGGTCTGCGGCAACCGGGCCCGGGTGGCCCGCTACTACGCCCGTCACAAGGAGGCCGGGGCGTGAGCGCCGAGTGGGAGGCGCTGGACGAGAGCCGGCGGGCGTTCATGATCAACGCGTTCGAGATCGACATCCTGCCCGGGGTCTGGGGCGACCTGGCGGAGGAGGACAAGGAGCTGCCGGTCTCCGCGCTGGCCGCGATGCTGCTCGACCTCGTCGACCGGGGCTGGGTGGAGGTGCGCCGGGTCGCGCCGTGGACCGCGCCCGACGGCACCCCCGGCTACCGGCCGGGCGAGCGGGTCCCGCGTGCGGAGCTGCCCGCGGTGCTGGCCGACCCCGACGAGTGGGAGTACCCGGCGGACGGGGCGGAGTGGATCGGGGCGCTGACCCTGACGGAGACCCCCGAGGGATGGCGCGTCAACCGCATCGGGCCGCAGGAGGCGGGCTATCCGGCCGGTTCGTAGCGGTACGGGTCGCTGCGCAGCCCGCGGGAGGTGACCACCACCGTGAACGGGGGCCGCGCCGTGGCCGGGAGCGGGGCGGTCAGGGCGCCCGTCGCGGGGTCCGGGGTGGCCGGGACGGCGGTGTCGTCCACCGTGAGGCGGGGTTCGGTGAAGCCGCCGCCCTCCACCGTGAGCAGGCCGTCGGCGGCTTCGACGTGGGTGATGACCGGGTTGGCGCGGGTGGCCATCTTGTTCACCAGGTAAGCCCCCGCCGGGGCGCCGGTCAGGGCCCAGACCTCGGACGGCAGTCGCGGGAGTCCCGCGCGCACGTCGGAGAGGAAGAACAGGACGACGTAGAGCATCGTGACGGCGCTCAGGGCCACGTACTGGAGGTCCACGAGGTCGGTGCGGCCGCTGTCGTTCGCGATCAGTTCGCGCAGCGGGCGCCGGCCGGTGGCGGTGGGCCTGGGGGCCGGCTTGGCCAGGGTGCCGCTCTCCACCCGTATCCCGACGACCGTCTTCGCCGCGATCAGGGCCACGTAGGGGCCGCCGAGCAGCGGCAGGTAGACGGAGGTCAGGGAGGACAGGGGGCCGTCCGGGCCGTGGAAGTACGCGACCCCGCCGCCCGCCGCCAGTCCGTACCCGAGGATCGCGAGCAGCAGCCAGACCAGGATCACGGTCCAGGCCAGCGCGAGGGCGGTGGAGGTGGAGAGCCGGCCGTCGCGGCCGGTCACCGTGCCGGGACGGTGGTACAGGCGCAGGCCGACGGGGCCGGCCAGCGCGGCCAGTAACGCCAGCGCGCAGAGTGCGGATGTCATGTCGTCCCCCCGGGTGCGGTCCAGGGGAAGAGGGTCACCCAATGGGTCCGGGCATGACAAGTCTGCCGGTGGCGGCTACTCCCCTTCCGGCAGCACCGGGAACCGTCGCGGCGCGACGAGCAGCAGCACCAGCAGGGCGGCCGCGCCCGCGGCCGTCGCGCCCAGGAAGATGTGGTCCACGGCCGCCGCCACCGCCGAGCGCAGGTGGTCCGAGGCGGCCGGGGTCAGGGAGCCCGGCTCGGCCAGGGCCCGCGACACGTCGTCGAGCCGCTCCGGGGACCCCGAGGCCGGGGAGTCCGCCAGCCGGGCGGCGACGGTCGCGTTGGCCACCGCCCCCAGCAGCGCGGCCCCCACGCTCTGCCCCACGGTGCGGCAGAAGAGCACGGAGGCCGTCGTGGTGCCCCGCTCGGCCCAGCCCACCGTGGACTGCACGCCGACGATCAGCGGCAGCTGGAACAGCCCGAGGGCGGCGCCCAGCAGCAGCATGACGAGCGCGGGCTGCCACGGCCGGGCGGGATACGGGAGCAGGGTGAAGGCGAACAGCACGACCGTCGCGAGGGACATGCCGAGGACGGCGGTGTCGCGGAAGCCGATGCGCCGGTAGACGTGCTGGCACAGGGCGGCCGACAGGGGCCAGCTCAGGGTCATCAGGGCCGTCATGAAGCCGGCCCCCACCGGCCCGAGGCCGAGCACGGACTGCGCGTAGGTCGGCATGAACACCATCGGGGCGACCATCAGCAGCCCCAGGGCGCCGAGCGCCAGGTTGACGGCGGCGATGGTGCGCCGGCGCCACACCCAGCCCGGCAGGATCGGCAGGGCCGCCCGCCGCTCGATCCGGACCACCACGGCGGCCAGGACCGCGCTCGCGCCGAGCAGCCCCAGCGAGGGCGCCGACAGCCAGGGCCAGGCGACCCCGCCCTGCACCAGTGCGAAGAGCAGCAGCCCGCCGCAGGCGAAGACGCCGAGGGCCCCGGCCCAGTCGACCGGGCCCCGGCGGCCGGGGGAGCGTAGGGGCTCCACGAGGTGGCGGGCGGTCAGCCACAGGGCCAGTCCGGCGAGCGGCACGTTGATCAGGAAGGTCCAGCGCCAGCCCGCGCAGGCGGCGAGCAGACCGCCGAGGGCCGGGCCGATCAGGGAGGAACTCGCCCACACGGTGGTCATCCGGGCCTGTATGCGCGGGCGGTCCCGGAGCGGATAGAGGTCGGCGGCCAGGGTCTGCACGGTGCTCTGCAGGGCCCCGCCGCCCAGCCCCTGGACGATCCGGAAGGCGATCAGCGCGGCCATGTTCCAGGCGGACGCGCACAGTACGGAGCCGAGGAGGAACAGGGCGGTGCCGAAGAGGAGGACGGGCTTGCGGCCGAGGGTGTCGCTGAGCCTGCCGTAGACGGGGAGGGTGACGGTGACGGCGAGGAGGTAGCCGGAGAAGAGCCAGGTGAAGACCGAGAACCCGCCGAGGTCCCCGACGATCTGGGGGACGGCGGTGGAGACGATCGTGCTGTCGAGGGCGACCAGGGCCATGTTCAGCATCAGCGCGACCACGACGGCGGTGGGCGGGCGCCTTCGCACGCCGTCCGCCGCGGGAGCGGCCCCGGGACCGGTCGCGGCGGGAGGTGCCCCGGGACCGTCCGCCGCTGGAGGTGCCCCGGGACCGGTCCCGGTGTGAAGGGCCCCGGTGGGAGCGGCCGTCGCATTGGCCGGAATTCTGTCCGCCGACGGATCCCCGGCCGCTGCCGGAGTCCCCCGCCCGGGGGCGTCCGCCCCGCCCGTCCCTGACCCCACCCTGTCCCCCTCGTCCGCGGACGGACACCATCTCACCGGGGGTGCGGACGGCGACATCCCCTACCCCGGATCGCCCGAAGGGTGGACATCCCCTAGGGGTGACTCCCCACTAGGGCGCAGGGGACTTTCGTCCCGGCGGATGAGGCCGAAGGTCCTCCGGCGTCCTTAACTGGTTCCTACGGGCGGGGACGTGGGGGTGGGGTTAACCCCCGGGTGGATACGGCGAAGGGCACCAGGGCGCCGGACACCCCCCGCACCGCAGACTTCACGGCGGCGACGCATTCACGCGCGCAGACGAAACACAACGGGGGAGAACACCGTGACAACGGCGATGACCGAAACCAGGCACGGAGGGACCGGCGGCCAGAGCTCCGTCGCGGCCCGGGCGCGCGAGGTCGTCAAGGCCTACGGCTCCGGCGAGACCCGCGTCGTCGCCCTGAACGCCGTCGACGTGGACATCCACCGCGGCCAGTTCACCGCGATCATGGGCCCCTCGGGCTCGGGCAAGTCCACGCTGATGCACTGCCTGGCCGGGCTGGACACGGTCACGAGCGGACGGATCGAGCTCGACGGCACCGAGATCACCGGCCTGAAGGACAAGAAGCTCACCCAGCTCCGCCGCGACAAGATCGGGTTCATCTTCCAGGCCTTCAACCTGCTCCCGACCCTGAACGCCCTGGAGAACATCACCCTCCCCATGGACATCGCGGGCCGCAAGCCCGAGCCGCAGTGGCTGGAGCGGGTCGTCGAGACCGTCGGACTCGCCGGCCGCCTCAAGCACCGCCCGACCGAGCTCTCCGGCGGCCAGCAGCAGCGCGTGGCGGTCGCCCGCGCCCTGGCGGCCCGTCCCGCGATCATCTTCGGCGACGAGCCGACCGGAAACCTGGACTCCAGGGCCGGCGCCGAGGTCCTCGGCTTCCTGCGCCGGTCGGTGGACGAGCTCGGCCAGACCATCGTGATGGTCACCCACGACCCGGTCGCCGCCTCCTACGCGGACCGCGTCATCTTCCTGGCGGACGGCGGCATCGTCGACGAGATGTACGCCCCCACCGCCGAGCAGGTCCTCGACCGCATGAAGGACTTCGACGCGCGCGGGCGGACCTCGTGACCGTCATGAAGACCGCGCGTCGCAACTTCTTCGCGCACAAGGGGCGGATGGCGCTCTCCGCCATCGCCGTACTGCTCTCCGTCGCCTTCGTCTGCGGCACGCTGGTGTTCACGGACACCATGAACACCACCTTCGACAAGCTGTTCGCGGTCACCAGCTCCAACGTCACCGTCAGCCCCAAGCCGCCGGCCGAGGGCGAGGAGAACCAGAACCGCGGCAAGCCGCGGGTGCTGCCCGCCTCGGCCCTGGAGAGCGTCCGCAAGGCCGCGGGCGTCAAGTCCGCGGAGGGCGGCGTCTTCTCGACCGCCGTCACCGTCGTCGACTCCAAGAACGAGAACATGGGGTCGAGCACCGGCGCCCCGACCATCGCGGGCAACTGGACCGAGAACGAACTCAAGTCCATGAAGATCACCTCCGGCCGGGCCCCGCGCGGCCCCACCGAGATGATGATCGACGCCGACACCGCCGAGAAGCACCACCTGGCACTCGGGGACGAGCTGCGCACCATCGCCGTCACCGGTGACATCCGTACGAAGATCAGCGGCATCGCCTCCTTCACCGTCACCAACCCGGGCGCGGCGATCGTCTACTTCGACACCGCCACCGCGCAGGAAAAGCTCCTCGGCGCGACCGGCGTGTTCACCCACGTCAACGTCACCGCCCAGGACGGCGTCAGCGACGAGCAGCTCAAGAAGGACGTGGCGGCCGCGGTCGGCGCCGACACGTACAAGCTGCAGACCGCCAAGGAGGCCGCGGCCGACAACAAGAAGGACATGGGCTTCCTCGACGTCATGAAGTACGTGATGCTCGGCTTCGCCGGCATCGCCTTCCTCGTCGGCATCTTCCTGATCTTCAACACCTTCTCGATGCTGGTCGCCCAGCGGACCCGCGAGATCGGCCTGATGCGCGCCATCGGCTCGGACCGCGGGCAGATCAACCGGTCCGTCCTCGTCGAGGCCTTCCTGCTCGGTGTGGTCGGCTCCCTCGCCGGAGTCGCGGCGGGCGTGGGCCTGGCCGTCGGCCTGATGAAGCTCATGGGCCAGATGGGCATGCACCTGTCCACCGACGACCTGACCGTCAAGTGGACGACCCCGGTCGTCGGCCTGCTCCTCGGCATCATCGTCACCGTGGTCGCCGCCTACATCCCGGCCCGCCGGGCCGGCAAGGTCTCCCCGATGGCCGCCCTGCGCGACGCCGGCACCCCCGGCGACCGCAAGGCCGGTACCGTCCGCGCGGTCCTCGGACTGGTCCTCACCGGGATCGGCGGCGCGGCCCTGTTCCTCGCCGGCGCCGCCGAGAAGGCCTCGGCCGGATCGCTGTGGCTGGCCCTGGGCGTCTTCTTCACCCTCATCGGCTTCATCGTGATCGGCCCGCTGCTGGCCGGCGTGGTGGTCCGGGTGCTCGCCGCCCCCGTGCTGCGGCCCTTCGGCTCCGTCGGCCGGCTCGCCGAACGCAACGCGCTGCGCAACCCGCGCCGTACGGGGGCCACGGCCGCCGCGCTGATGATCGGACTGGCGCTGGTCGCCTGCCTGTCGGTGGTCGGCTCCTCGATGGTGGCCTCGGCCACCGACGAGCTCGACCGGACGGTGGGCGCGGACTACATCGTCAGCTCCCAGACCGGACAGCCGGTCATGCCGCAGGCCGAGGAGGCCATGCGCGCCGCCAAGGGCCTGGACCACGTCACCGCCTACCGCGAGGTGGACGCCAAGGTCACCGCGCCCGACGGCAGCAGCCTGCAGACCGGCCTGAGCGTCACCGACCCGACGTACGCCCAGGACGTGCGCCGCAAGATGACCGCCGGAGCGCACAAGGACGCGTACGCGCCCGGCTCCATGTCGGTCGGCTCGATCTACGCCGACCAGCACCACGTCAAGGTCGGCGACGAGATGACGGTCGCCTTCACCGGGGGCAAGACCGTCCGGCTGAAGGTCGCCGCGATCACCTCGGACGAGGGCAACCTCGACAAGGGCGTGAAGTACATCAGCACCGCGACCGCCGAGGCCAACCTCCCGGCCGACCAGCTGGCCCGCCCCTTCATGCTGCTGGCCAAGGCCAAGCCGGGACAGGCGGACGACGCCTACCCGGCCCTCAAGGCGGCCATGGCCGGGTATCCGCAGTACAAGGTGCTCAACCAGACCGACTACAAGCAGAACCTCAAGGACCAGGTCGGGCAGCTGCTCAACATGGTCTACGGCCTCCTCGCGCTCGCGATCATCGTCGCGGTGCTGGGCGTCGTGAACACCCTGGCCCTCTCGGTGGTGGAGCGGACCCGCGAGATCGGCCTGATGCGCGCCATCGGCCTCTCCCGCCGCCAGCTGCGCCGGATGATCCGTCTGGAGTCGGTGGTCATCGCCCTCTTCGGCGCCCTGCTGGGCCTCGGTCTCGGCATGGGCTGGGGCGCCACCGCGCAGCAGCTCCTCGCCCTCCAGGGCCTGAAGGTGCTGGAGATCCCGTGGCCGACGATCATCGGGGTCTTCGCCGGCTCGGCCCTGGTGGGCCTGTTCGCCGCACTGGTCCCGGCCTTCCGGGCGGGGCGGATGAACGTACTGAACGCGATCGCGAGCGAGTAGTCGGCGCGGACCGGTCGTACGGGGGAACGCGGGGGAGGCGACGGGGGAGGGAGCGGGGGAACACGGGGGAAGCGCGCCGGCCCCGGCACGTCCGACAGGACGGGCCGGGGCCGGCGTACGTCCGTGTCCGGCTCAGGCCACCCGCTGGAGCAGGACGACCCCGCCCGCCTCGCCCACCAGGACAAACCGCGATCCCGGATGCAGCCGGGCGGCGTAGTCGACCGGGTTCTGCCCGGCCCAGCCGGAGGAGTTGTCGAAGGTCAGGTAGGCCGGGAGCACCCCCCGGGTGTTGCCGATCCAGAAGACCCGGCAGCGCGAGGTCAGCCGGGTCAGCACACCGATGTCGGCCTCCACCCCCACCCCGTCCGGGATCCGCGCGAGCAGCTTCTCCACGGCGGCCACCCGGGCGGGCTTGCGGTAGGTCTCCCGCTCCCCGAGCCGGGCCAGCGGCAGGCTGGTCGCGCTCAGCGCGAGGGCCGCGGCGAGCACGGCGGCGGGCAGCTGGTGGGCGTACGAGCGCAGCCACGGCCGCCGGTCGCGCCGTACGGTGTCGAGCGCGTCGGCCAGGGCGAGGAAGACGACCGGCATCAGGACGGCGCTGTAGTGGAAGTCGGTGGACCAGAAGTACGGGTCGCTCGACAGGAACCGCCAGCCGAGGGTGGGCGCGGCCACCAGCAGCAGCGGGGAGCGCAGCGCCAGCAGCCCGGTGGTGGGCACCAGCAGCCAGGCGAGGGTGGCGAGCTTCGTGCCGTACCCCTGGAAGGGGCCGCCGCCCTTGCCCATCTTCTCCCAGTAGGTGTAGCCGTCCAGGGCGAAGCCGGGTATCACCACGGTGAAGAGCAGTACGGCGGTCACCACCCCGGCCAGCGCGACGGCGAGCGCGAGCCGGGCTGCCCGCCGGTCCGCGCTCCGGGCCCGCAGGGCGATCACCAGGGCCAGCACCGCCACGGTGGCCCCGAGGTCCTCCTTGACCAGCAGCAGCGGTAGCGCCCAGAGGAGCGCGGCCCGCCACCGGCGCGCGAGCAGTGCCTCCAGCGAGAAGGCCAGCAGCGGCACCGCGAAGCAGATCTCGTGGAAGTCGAAGTCGATGGTCCGCTGGATCCCCCAGGACAGTCCGTACGCCGCCCCGACCGCGAGCCCGCGGCCCTGCCCCAGGAGGCGGACCGCGGCCCGGGTGACGGGCAGCGCGGACAGCGCGAGCAGCGCCGCCTGCACCACCAGCAGGGTGACCGGGCCCGGGAAGACCCGGTAGAGGGGGGCGATCAGGGCGATGACGGGACTGAAGTGGTCGCCGAGGACGAGGGCCCCGGGGCCCTTCAGGTCCACCACCGGGGCCTGGAGGTGGGCGTAGGCCCTGACCGCCTGCTCGAAGATCCCCAGGTCCCAGGAGGACTCCTCCATCCGCCGGTGGCGGCAGACGGAGAGCGTCGCGTACGCCAGGAAGAGCACGCCGACGAGTGCGTACGGGGCCCGTCGCAGCGCCGCGGACGCCAGGCGGGCCCGCCCGGCGGCGGGCGGGCGGGCGTACGCCGGCGGGGAGGGCGCGGCGGGTCCGCCCGCGGGCTCCTCGGCGGTCTGGGGGCTCCCGGACGTGGACATAAGGACAGATTGTCATCCCGGACCGGACCGGGCCGCTCCGGCCCCTCACCCGTGCGGAGGCCGGAATCCCCCGCGCGGGCGTCACACCCGCGTCGTAGGGTGGGAACCCCCGGCCCGTTCACGTGTCGGGTCCTTCGCGTTGCCCCTCCACGCCCCTCCCCAGGACGGAAATCCGCCTTCATGAGCCTGCACGGACTGCTCGACGCCGTCACCCGGGACCCCGCCCTCGCCGAGGCGGTCACGGCGGCCGGGGACGGCAACCGCATGCACGTGGACCTCGTCGGTCCGGCCGCCGCGCGGCCCTTCGCGATCGCCGCGCTGGCCGCCCGTACGGAGCGGACCGTCCTCGCGGTCACCGCCACCGGGCGCGAGGCCGAGGACCTGGCCGCCGCGCTGCGCTCGCTGCTGCCGGCCGACGGGGTGGTGGACTACCCCTCCTGGGAGACGCTGCCGCACGAGCGCCTCAGCCCGCGCAGCGACACCGTCGGCCGCCGCATCGCGGTGCTGCGCCGCCTCGCGCACCCGAGCAAGGACGACCCGGCCGCCGGGCCCGTCTCGGTGGTCGTGGCCCCCATCCGTTCCGTGCTCCAGCCGCAGGTCAAGGGGCTCGGGGACCTGGTGCCCGTCAGCCTGCGCCAGGGGCAGAGCACCGACCTCGGCGAGGTCACCGGGGCGCTGGCCGCGGCCGCGTACGCGCGCGTCGAGCTGGTCGAGAAGCGCGGCGAGTTCGCCGTGCGCGGCGGCATCCTCGACGTGTTCCCGCCCACCGAGGAGCATCCGCTGCGCGTGGAGTTCTGGGGCGACGAGGTCGAGGAGATCCGCTACTTCAAGGTCGCCGACCAGCGTTCCCTGGAGATCGCCGAGCACGGCCTGTGGGCCCCGCCCTGCCGGGAGCTGCTGCTGACGGACGAGGTGCGCGAGCGGGCGGCGGCCCTGGCCGAGGCCCACCCGGAGCTGGGCGAACTGCTGCACAAGATCGCCGAGGGGATCGCGGTCGAGGGCATGGAGTCCCTCGCTCCGGTCCTCGTCGACGACATGGAACTGCTGATCGACGTACTGCCCGCCGGGGCCATGGCCGTGGTCTGCGACCCGGAGCGGGTGCGGACCCGGGCCGCCGACCTGGTGGCCACCTCGCAGGAGTTCCTGATGGCCTCCTGGGCGGCCACCGCCGGCGGCGGCGAGGCCCCCATCGACGTCGGCGCGGCCTCGCTGCGCGGCATCGCCGACGTCCGCGACCACGCCCGCGAGCTCGGCATGATGTGGTGGTCGGTCTCCCCCTTCGCCGCCGAGGACGCGGACCTGGCCGGCGGGGACACCCTGAAGCTGGGCATGCGCGCCCCCGAGGCCTACCGCGGCGACACCGCCCGCGCGCTCGCCGACACCAAGGGCTGGATCGCCGACGGCTGGCACACCGTCTACCTCACCGAGGGCCACGGCCCGGCGGCCCGCACCGTGGAGGTCCTGGGCGGCGAGGGCATCGCGGCCCGGCTGGAGGCCGACCTGCCGTCCCTGGAGCCGGGCGTCGTGCACGTGTCCTGCGGCTCCCTCGACAACGGCTTCGTCGACCCGGCCCTGCGGCTGGCCGTACTGACCGAGACCGACCTGACCGGGCAGCGCACCGCCACCAAGGACCTCGGCCGGATGCCGACCCGGCGCCGCAAGTCCGTGGACCCCCTCACCCTGGAGGTCGGCGACTACATCGTCCACGAGCAGCACGGCGTCGGCCGCTACATCGAGATGGTGCAGCGCACGGTGCAGGGCGCCACCCGCGAGTACCTCCTCGTCGAGTACGCGCCCGCCAAGCGGGGCCAGCCCGGCGACCGCCTCTACATCCCCACCGACCAGCTGGAGCAGGTCACCAAGTACGTCGGCGGCGAAGCCCCGACCCTGCACCGGCTCGGCGGCGCCGACTGGACCAAGACCAAGGCGCGCGCGAAGAAGGCGGTCAAGGAGATCGCCGCCGACCTCATCAAGCTCTACAGCGCCCGCATGGCGGCCCCCGGCCACACCTTCGGCCCGGACACGCCCTGGCAGCGCGAGCTGGAGGACGCCTTCCCGTACGCGGAGACCCCCGACCAGCTCACCACCATCGCCGAGGTCAAGGAGGACATGGAGAAGTCCGTCCCCATGGACCGGCTGATCTGCGGCGACGTCGGCTACGGCAAGACGGAGATCGCCGTCCGCGCGGCCTTCAAGGCGGTGCAGGACGGCAAGCAGGTCGCCGTCCTCGTGCCCACCACCCTGCTGGTGCAGCAGCACTTCGGGACATTCTCCGAGCGGTACGCGCAGTTCCCGGTGAACGTGAGGGCGCTGTCCCGCTTCCAGAGCGACACCGAGTCCAAGGCCACCCTGGAGGGGCTGAAGGAGGGGTCGGTCGACATCGTCATCGGCACCCACCGGCTGTTCTCGCAGGAGACGAAGTTCAAGGACCTCGGCCTGGTCATCGTCGACGAGGAGCAGCGGTTCGGCGTCGAGCACAAGGAGCAGCTGAAGAAGCTGCGCGCCAACGTGGACGTGCTCACGATGTCCGCGACCCCGATCCCGCGCACCCTGGAGATGGCGGTGACCGGCATCCGCGAGATGTCGACGATCACCACCCCGCCCGAGGAGCGCCACCCGGTCCTGACCTTCGTCGGCCCGTACGAGGAGAAGCAGATCGGCGCCGCCGTCCGCCGCGAACTGCTGCGCGAGGGGCAGTGCTTCTACATCCACAACCGGGTCGAGTCCATCGACCGGGCCGCCGCCAGGCTCCGCGAGATCGTGCCCGAGGCGCGCATCGCGACCGCGCACGGGCAGATGTCGGAACAGGCCCTGGAACAGGTGGTCGTCGACTTCTGGGAGAAGAAGTTCGACGTGCTCGTCTCGACGACGATCGTCGAGTCCGGCATCGACATCTCCAACGCCAACACCCTGATCGTGGAGCGCGGCGACAACTTCGGCCTCTCCCAGCTGCACCAGCTGCGCGGCCGCGTCGGACGCGGGCGCGAACGCGGGTACGCGTACTTCCTGTACCCGCCGGAGAAGCCGCTGACCGAGACCGCGCACGAGCGTCTCGCGACGATCGCCCAGCACACCGAGATGGGCGCCGGCATGTACGTGGCGATGAAGGACCTGGAGATCCGCGGCGCGGGCAACCTGCTCGGCGGCGAGCAGTCCGGACACATCGCGGGCGTCGGCTTCGACCTGTACATCCGGATGGTCGGCGAGGCCGTGGCCGACTACCGGGCCGCGATCGAGGGCGGGGCGGAGGAGGAGCCGCCGCTGGAGGTCAAGATCGAGCTGCCGGTCGACGCGCACGTCCCGCACGACTACGCGCCCGGGGAGCGGTTGCGCCTGCAGGCGTACCGGTCCATCGCGTCGGCGAACTCGGAGGCCGACATCAAGGCGGTGCGCGAGGAGCTCACCGACCGCTACGGCAAGCTGCCCGAGCCGGTGGAGAACCTGCTGCTGGTGGCGGGACTGCGGATGCTCGCCCGGGCCTGCGGGGTCGGCGACATCACCCTCCAGGGGCCCAACATCCGCTTCGGCCCGGTGGAGTTGCGCGAGTCCCAGGAGCTGCGGCTGAAGCGGCTCTACCCGGGGACGGTGCTCAAGCCCGCGACCTCGCAGGTGCTGGTGCCGCGCCCGAAGACGGCCCGGGTCGGCGGGAAGCCGCTGGTCGGGCGGGAACTCCTGGCCTGGACGGGGGAGTTCCTCACCACCATCCTCGGTTCGTAGCCGGCCCGGCTGCATATCATCGGATGATGATCCCTTCCGTCGCCCTGCGCTGCCCGGCGCAGCAGGACCGTCCGGCCCTGCTGCTGCGTCCCTGGGAGGAGGCGGACGTGCCCGCGCTGAGGGGCGTGTACCGGGACCCGGTGCTGCGCCGCTGGACCCGGTACCCCGTCGACAGCGAGCGCGACGGGCTGATGTTCGTGGAGGACGGCCGGCGGGACTGGGCCGAGGGCCGGCGGTTCGGCTTCGCCGTGGTGGAGGAGGACTCGGGACTGCTGGTGGCGGGCAGCGTCCTCAAGCGGGCGGGCTCGGCGGACGGTCCGTCCGCCGAGGTGGGCTACTGGACGGCGGCGCCCGCGCGGGGCCGCGGCGTCGCCCCGCGCGCCCTGGAGGCCCTCACCGCCTGGGCGTTCGCCACCTTCGCCGGGGCCGGTCTGGAACGCCTCGACCTCCTGCACCAGGAGGACAACGAGGCCTCCTGCCGCGTCGCGGCCAAGAGCGGGTACGCCTTCGAGACGACCCTGCCCGCCGCGCCGCCCGAGTTCCCCCTCAGCGGCCACCTGCACGTGCGGCGGGCCTCCGCCTGACGGGGCGGGCGGGGCGGGCGGGGCTGACAGGGCGGGCAGAGCGGACGGGGCGGACGGGGCGGACGGTCGTCAGACGGCCTCGCCCGCCGGGCCGCCGATCTTCGACATGTCCAGGACGTCGGAGTCCTGCGGGGAGGCCGTGTCGACCGGGACGTCGAAGGCCGAGAACAGCGCCTCGCCTGGGGTGTCCCCGCTGACCGCCGACTTCAGCACGTACGGCTTGCCCTCCGTGGCGACGTAGTCGGTCTGCGTGCCCTGCCGGGACGGGGAGGTGACCGCCAGCGCCGGCTTGCCGTCGACGGTGGTGGGCTGTCCCTTGCGGGCGAGCGGGCTGCCCTTGCCGAAGTCGCCCGTCAGCTTGTCGAGGTCGCAACTGCCCGTCATCGACGCGGCCCGCGGATCGGAGACGGGGACCTTCACCCACCGGTCGGCGAGCGCGGCCACCATCTGGTCCGTCTGCTTCTGCGGGGTGTTCCGCTGCCGGGCCGCGCCCCGCCAGTAGGCGGCGTCGCCCCGGAAGTGCACCAGCTCGGTGGACTTGATGATGTCGAGGCGGCCCATGCCCTCCAGGCGGACGGCGCCGTTGCAGTTGCCCTTCTTGTCGAGGGACAGGTCGATCTGCATGGGCTTGCCCTGGTAGTCGACCTTCGCGGTGACGTGCGCCGACTCCGCCTTGCGGGTGGCCTCGTAGGCCTCCGTCAGGATCTCCTGCCCGGACCGTTCGGCGAGCGGGCCGCCGCTGCGGGCGGGCGCCGGGGCCCCGCCCGGGGCCGAGGGCGAAGGGGCCTTGGCCGCACGGGCCTCGCGCCCCACGGACGCGGCCGTGCCCGGACCGCCCCCGCAGGCCGTCAGGCCGGTGCCGATCAGGGCCGTGGCGGCGAGGGCCGCCGCGCTGGTCTTCGTACGGCTGCGCATTTCGGATCCCCCCGTGGAAAGTCGAACAGGCTCAGCCGTCGAGCGTAGAGGGTGCCTGAGACACGGGGCGGGCGGCCCCGGCCCGGGACGCGCCGCCGGCGGGGGCGCCGGGCCGGCGCAGCTCCGCGTATTCGGCGCTGCCGGCGTCCGGGCCGCCCCGCTGCCAGTGCCTGACGAGGTACGGCTCGCCGTCCAGCAGCACGTGGTCGATGAGCTCGACGCCGCCGGGCCCCTTCGAGGTGAACACCGCCACCGGCGTGCCGTTCTTGTAGGTGTCCGGCTCCCGGTGGACGCCGGTCCGCTCGGCCGGGAAGGCACGGGAGGGGCGGCCCTCCGCGCAGAGGGCGAGGAGGTGGGCGACCGACGGGTCGCCCGGCCTGACGTCGAACCAGCCGTCCTGGTCGTCGGGGGTCTTGACGGGCCCGTCCCCGAAATGGTTCTGGAGGAATCCGGCATCGCCCCTGAAGGAGAACCTGCCGTCCTCCATCAGGACCTCCCCCACCCCGGCCCGGAAGACCGTGACCTGGCCCCAGCACGTGCTGTCGCCCTCGAAGGACAGGTCCGCCCTGATCTGGCGGTCGCCGATGGTGCGCTGGACGGTCGCCCGCTTGGAGTCGGCCAGATCCGTCTGCTCGTAGGCGGAGCGCAGGACGGCGGCCGGGTCCTTGTCCGCGAGCGGGTCGGGCGCCGGAGCCGAGGCCGAGGCCGACGGCGTCCGCCGCGCCGCCGCGTCGGCGGACTTCGGCCCGCAGGCGGTGGCGCCGGCGGTCAGCAGGGCCGCGCAGGCGAGTGCGGCCATGGACACGGGTACGGGCGGTGTGGTGCGCAAGACGGGTCCCCCCTGGGATCGGTCAGGAACCCAGAGGGTAACCACGGCCACCCGGAGGGGGACTGGAGGGGAGGGAGGGGGAAGGCGGGCGGGTCGGGCGGTCGGGGCGCGGGTCGTCCAGGGGGCGCGCCGCGGCCGGTCCGGCGGACGGGCGGCCCGGACCGACCGGGCTGCGACCCTGCAACGGTTGGGGCCTTCCCCTCACGGACGGCCGGAAAGGCTGTATACGCTCAGACCAGCACCCTTCCGTACGCCTCGTCAGGAGCAGCGATGCACGGCCCCGGCCTCCCGCCGCAGCACGGCCCCCACGGCCACCGTTCCCTCTCCGGGAGCGAGATGACGCTGCGCGTGCTGTTCACGGCGCTGCCGCTGCTCAGCTGCGGGTTCTTCGCCTGGGGGTCGGTGCTGCGGCTCGCGATCCTCACCCGCAAGGGGCGGGACTGGGCGCTGCTGGTCATCAGCGGGGTGCTGTCGATCGTCTGGCTCACCCTCATCGAGATGGACCCCACGGCCGAGGTCAACGGCTGGCAGGGCAACCTCGGCGCCGGTGGCTCGATCTTCACGGGTTTCGCGATCTGCGTGTACCACCTCGTCGCGGACATCCGCCACCACGAGAACAAGCGCCCCGCCCCGGCCGTCGGGGCCGCGCCCTGGTACCCGGCGGGCCCGCAGGCCCCGTACGGCGGGCAGCAGACCACCCCCTCCTACGGCTATCCGCCCGTGCGGAACCCGGCCCCCGCGCCGGCGCCCCCGCAGGTTCCCCCGCAGACGCCGCCGCCGCGCCTCGGGCAGGTGCGCGCCGAACTCGACGAACTCAGCGAGCTCCTGCGCCGCCAGGGCCCCGGTCAGGGTCAGGGTCAGGGCCCCGGTCAGGGCCCGGCCCGCCCGCCGCAGCCCCCGCAGCCCCCGCAGCCCGGCGGCCCCTACCAGGACCCGAACAGCACGGCGTTCCAGGACCCGAACCGGTGACCGAGAGCGAACGCCTGATCGGCGAGCGCTACCAGCTCGCCACCATCCTCGGACAGGGCGGCATGGGCCAGGTGTGGACGGCCTACGACCGCCGCCTGGACCGGCGCGTCGCCGTCAAACTGCTGCGCCCCGACCGGGTGGCCGGCCCCGGCACCGTCGCCGAGGAGCTGCGCCGCCGCTTCGTGCGCGAATGCCGCGTCACCGCCCAGGTCGACCACCCCGGGCTGGTCACCGTCCACGACGCCGGCAACGACGGCGACGAGCTCTACCTCGTCATGGGCTACGTCGAGGGCTCCGACCTCGCCGACCACCTCGCCGGGCACGACCCGTACCCGTGGTCCTGGGCGGTCGCGGTGGTCGCGCAGCTGTGCGCCGTGCTCTCCGCCGTGCACGCGGTGCCGATCGTCCACCGCGACCTCAAGCCCCGCAACGTGATGATCCGGCCCGACGGGACCGTGCTCGTCCTGGACCTCGGCGTCGCCTCCGTGATGGACACCGACACCACCCGCCTCACCAGCACCGGTTCCCCGATCGGCAGTCCCGCCTACATGGCGCCCGAACAGGCGATGGGCGGCGCGGTCGGCCCCTACACCGACCTCTACGCCCTCGGCGTGCTGCTCTACGAACTCCTCTCCGGCAACGTCCCCTTCGCCGGATCGACCGCCCTCGGCGTCCTGCACCGCCACCTCTACGAGCCCCCGGCCCCGGTGCGTCCGCTGCGCCCCGAGATCCCGCCGGAGCTGGAGGCGCTGATGCTGCGCCTGCTCGCCAAGGACCCGCAGGACCGGCCCGGTTCCGCGCAGGAGGTCTACGAGGCCCTCGAACCCCTGCTCCCGGCCCGCGGCAGCCGCTCCCCGGCGGGCCCCCTCGACCCCACCCGCCCCTTCCTGCGCCCCCAGGCGCCCTGGCCGGACCGGGCCGCCGTCGTCCCGCCCCGGCCGGCCGACCCGCCCGCGCCGCCCCGGCCGGACATCCCCGGCGCGGTGGACGAGGCCCGCAAGCTGCTCGACCAGGGGCAGCTCACCCGGGCCGTGGACATCCTCGGCGGGATCCTCCCGGCGGCGGCCGCCGAGCACGGCGAGCACTCCCCGGTGGTCCGCTCGCTGCGCAAGCAGTACGCCGCCACCCTGATGGACGACGGCCAGTTCCGCCGCGCCCTGCCCGAACTGCGGCGCCTCGCGGACGAGTTCCCGGCCGGGGACCCGCAGGCGCTGCGCCTGCGCTACGACGCCGCGCAGTGCCTGGAGCAGCTCGGCGAGCCGGCGGCGGCCCTGGCCGAGTACCGGTCGCTGCTGCCCCTGTTCGAGAACCACTACGCCAACCCGGACCCGGGCCTCCCGCTGGAGGTCCGCCGCCGGATAGCGCACCTGCTGCTGTCGCTGGGCGACCGCCCCGCTGCCCACGACACCCTGGTCCGCCTCCTGTACGACACGGACCGCGTCCACGGGCCGGGCCACCCCCTCGCGGTGGACGTCCGCCGCACCCTGCAGTGGCTGGGCCAGGTGCGCTGACCTCCCGGCCGGGGCCGGGCCCCCGGTCCGGGACAGGGAGCCCCGGCGCCGGTGACCCCCGCGTCAGCGCGCCCGCCGCCGGCGCCTGAGCGCCAGGCCGAGCACCACCAGCGCCGACAGGCCGGCCGCCGCCGTGCCCGGGACGAGGCCCGGGGGGCGGAAGGTGCAGGTCAAGGCGGTGGTGCGGCCGTCCAGGGGGACGGCCAGCAGGCCGAGCCGGGACCGGGCCGGGCGGCCGTCGCAGGTCCAGCCCGCGATCGCCGGGACCGCGACCACGGCCGTGCCCCGGCTGCCCGGCGGCAGGGTGGCGCGCAGGCCCGAGTCGGTGACCTTGACCGA
This sequence comes from Streptomyces sp. NPDC031479, assembly GCF_055581065.1. Classification (NCBI taxonomy): domain Bacteria; kingdom Bacillati; phylum Actinomycetota; class Actinomycetes; order Kitasatosporales; family Streptomycetaceae; genus Streptomyces; species Streptomyces sp. NPDC031479. The sequence continues at coordinate 94,361 of NZ_JBVIKC010000014.1, read as the reverse complement.
GGTGGCGGCCGTGGCGCGCAGGGCCGCCACCGCCGCCGACAGGCGGGGCCGGTCCAGGCAGGACAGCGCCCACCGCGCCGGGGCGGGCCGGTCGAAGACCAGCCTGGAGGCGGGCCCGCGCGAGAGCCCGAGGGGCTGGAGCGCCGCCCGGTTGCGGGGGGCGCTGCCGTTCAGCCGGAACGGGCGGCCACCGGCGAGGCGGGCCGTGGCGTTGTACTCCGGGGCCCACAGGTAGGCCTCCGTCCCCGCCCGGCAGACCCCGGGCGCGACCGGGTCCTCGTAGACCTCCGCGCCCAGCAGCAGCTCCTGGTTGGCGAAGGGGGATTCCCCGTAAGCCGGTTCGGGGCCCGCCGGGTGGACGGTGACCAGCGGCGGGACCTCGGCGCGGGCGATCGTGCCGTCGGGCTTCAGGCGCGCGCCGACCGCGAACACCGCGTCCGTCACCGGGTTGTCGAGGCTCTGCACGTTGCGGCCCCGCGAGGTCCAGCCCGCGCCCAGCGCCTGCATCGTGCGGGTGAACACGTCCGGGGTGTGGCTGCTGTAGTACGAGCCGCCCTCGCCGCCCAGCAGCATCGGGTCGTTGCCGGACAGCGCCGGCCGGCCCGCGTCGGTCCGGTACGCGGGCCAGCCCTCGGCGCCCGCGAGGGCCTCGGCGCGCCGGGTGTGCGCCGCGTTCCAGGACGGGTAGTCGTCCAGCCCGGCCAGTTTGCCCTTGTGGCCGTACGCCGTCGTCGCCGCGGCCTGCGCCACCAGCACCGCCGCCAGCAGACCGGCGGCGGGCAGCAGCAGCCGCGGCCGGCGCAGCGCCCACCAGGCCCCGGCCGTCAGTGCCAGCCCGCCGACGGACAGGGCGTACCCCCAGGTGGTGGTCAGGGCGCTGCCGCTCGCCCACAGCCCGGCCGCCGCCAGCACCGCGGCCCCCGACGCCAGCGCCCGTCCCGAGGGCGGTCCGGCCGCCAGCCCCGTCCAGGCGGCGATCACCACGATCCCGGCCAGCACGAAGGTCTGCCGGTACGCGCTCCCGTTCGGGGTGGCGAACAGGTGCCAGGCCAGGTGGGTCGGCTCCCACTGCAGCGACAGCAGCACCGCCGTCACCAGCCCGGCCCACCACCACCGGGTCCGGGCGGGCAGGGCCCGGTGGAAGGGGAGCGCCGCGACCAGCAGCAGGGTCCCGGTGCCCACGAACACCGCGGGGGAGTTGAAGGAGTACGTCGCCGGCATCAGCCGCGCGAACAGGTCGGACCACGGCACCGGACCGAACGTGCGGGACCACCCCGGATAGGCCTGCTTCGAGCTCAGGAACAGCGGCACCAGCACCGGCGCGGCCAGCCCGATCCCCAGCAGCACGGTCCCCGCCGCCCGCCCGACCACCCGGGCCCGCTCCCGTACGCCCTCCCGGGTCAGCACCACCCGCACCACCAGCACCAGGGCCGCGCCCAGGGTGGCCATGTACGCGGTGTAGAAGTTCGCGGTCCAGCCCACCGCCACCACCAGCACCCCGAGCACGGGCCGCCGCCCGCGCAGCGCCCACTCGCCGGTGAGGCACAGCAGGGGGAAGGAGATGAGCCCGTCCAGCCACATCGGGTTGTAGGAGGCCTCGATCACCGACCAGCCGCACAGCGCGTACGAGGCCCCCAGCAGTCCCGCGGCCCACCACGGACCCGGCCGCTGGGTGCGCAGCAGCCAGGCCATCGCCGCCGCCGCGGCGGCCGTCTTCAGCACGGTGACCACGTACACCGCGAGGTCGATGTCCTGGCGCGGGAAGAGCGCCACCAGCACGGCGAAGGGGCTCGTCAGATAGGTCCCCAGATCGGGCAGGAAGCTGGTCCCGTACCCGGACTGCCAGTTGAAGAGGAGACCGCCCTGCGCCCGCCCGTGCAGCAGGTCCCACAGGTGCGCGTGGAACGGCACGAACTGGTTGCCGAGGTCGTTGACGCTGCGGTGGCGGGGCCCGTACGGGAAGACGCGCGCGGTGGCGTCCCCGCCGCACACGGCCACGACGGTGACCAGCGCCGCGAACGCCGCCCCCACCAGGCCGGCCCGCCGCGCGGAGCGGCGCGGGGGAGCGGGGACGGGACGGCCGGGGACGCGGCGCGGGGCGAGCTGCTGTGTCGACATGGTGGAGCGACCATCCCAGGAACGGTGGGCAGGGCGGTGGCCGGGGGGTGAACTCGCACCCCAACACCCCCCGAATCGTTGGTCGAAGCGGTGGCCCGTACCACCCTGACTGCATACCATCGATCACCGCACGGCCCTTGTGCACCGACGCACAATCTCCCGGCCCTGGAGGCTCCTTTGCACCGTCGCACAGCGCTCTCCGTCTCCGCCGCCCTCCTCGCGGCGGCCCCCCTGCTGGCCGCCTGTTCGGGCGGGACGCGCCCCGGCACGGCGGCCGTCGTCGGCGGGGAACGCATCACCACCTCCGCGCTCCAGGCCCAGGTCAACCACGTCCGCACGGCGCAGAACCGTTCCGGGCAGGGTGCGCAGCTCATCGAGGCGACCGCCGGACTGGAGCGCCTCAAACTCAACAAGATGATCCAGACCGCCGTCCTGGAGCGGGCCGCCGACGACGCGGGCCTGAGCGTGAACACCCGGGAGATCGAAGAGGTCCGCAAGGCGCAGCTGCAGCAGGCGGGCGGGGAGAAGGAGCTCGCGGCGGCCGCGCTGCAGCAGGCGCAGCTGGCGCCGGACCAGCTGGAGGCGGACACCCGCTTCAAGCTGCTGCGCGACAAGCTCTTCGAGCACTACGGCAGCCAGGACAAGGCCCTGGCCAAGCTCGGGCAGGCGGCGAAGGCCCTGCACATCGAGGTCAACCCGCGCTACGGCCGCTGGGACGCGCAGCAGATCATCCTCGGTGACCAGCAGACCCCGTGGATCACCCAGCGGACCCGTCCGGAGCAGGCGGGACCCGCCGGAGCCTGACGCGCGCGGGCGGAGGTAGGTTCGGAGGGTGACCGACCACACCGCCGAACCCGCCCCCGCCGCCTCCGCCGATGCCCGCGCCGGTGCCCCCGCCGAAGCCGGCGCCGAAGCCGGTGCCGGCCCCGGCCGGATCGTCCTGCTGACCGCCAGCCACCGGGTCGCCCCCGGCCTGCTCTCCTGGCCGGCCTGGCGGACCCTGCGCGCCGCGGACCTGGTGCTGTGCGCCGATCCGGCCCACCCGCAGCTGCCGTACCTGCGCGAGGCGGGGGTGGAGGTGGCGCGGGAGGTGCCCGACGCGCACGGGCTCGTCGACGCGTGCGCGGGCGGCCGTACGGTCGTGGTGATCCCGGGCGGCGAGGGCGATCAGCGGCTCACGGACGGACTGGCCCGTCTCGCCGGGTCCGGCCGTGTCAGCATGCCCGACCTGGAACTGCTGCCGGGCTCCTACGACCTGCCCGGAGCGCGCCTGCTCGACCTGGTCCAGGTCATGGACCGGGTCCGGCGCGAATGCCCGTGGACCTCCCGGCAGACCCACGAGGGGCTGGTGAAGTACGCCATCGAGGAGGCGTACGAGCTGGTCGAGGCGATCGAGGACGGCGACCGCGCGGCGCTGCGCGAGGAGCTCGGCGACGTGCTGCTCCAGGTGTTCTTCCACGCCCGCATCGCCGAGGAGGCCGGCCGGGCGGAGGAACCGGTAGGGGAAGAGGGAGAAGAAGGGGAAGGACGGGAGGCGGCCTTCTCCATCGACGACGTCGCGGGAGACCTGGTGGACAAGCTGGTACGCCGCCACCCGCACGTCTTCGGGGACGCGCGGGCCGACTCCCCGGAGGACGTCAACGCGCACTGGCAGGCCACCAAGGCGGTCGAGAAGCAGCGGGAGTCGGTCACCGACGGGATCCCGCTGGGCCAGCCGGGGCTCGCGCTCGCGGCCAAGCTCGCCGGCCGGGTCCGGGCGGGCGGCATCGACGTGGAACTGCCCCGCGGCGAGGGCGTCGGCTACGAACTTCTCGCGCTGGCGGCGCGCGCCGAGGCGGCGGGCACCGACCCCGAGACGGCGCTGCGCGCGGCCGCCCGCGCGTACCGGGACGCGATCAGGGTGGCCGAGGGCGTCGGCTGAGCCGGCGGCCCGGGTCCGTAGGCGGTAGGGGCGCCGGGCGGTGGGCGGGCGGCGGCGCCCGGTTCAGTAGCTGTCGCGCGGGGTGCGTCCCGCCGGGTTGTGCCAGTGCGGGTCGGGGCGGCCCAGGAACCACTCGCCGAAGCCCTGGGGCCGGGTCCGCGCGGGGGCGGAGGCGGGGACGGCGTCGTGGAAGAGCCGGTCGGGGCGGGCGCCCAGTTCCTCCAGGAGGCCCACGGTCTCCTCCACGAACTGCGCGGGGCCGCTGAGGTGGACGTCCTGCTCCCGCCACAGGGCCCGGTTGCCGAGGGCGGTGGCCAGCCGGCCGGTGGCCTGGTTGCGGTGCCGCCCGGGGGCGGGGGTGATGTAGGTGACGGAGAGCCACCGGCAGGAGGCGGCGTACCCGTCGATGAGCGGGCGGTCGTAGAGGTGGGCGCCGTCCCGGGCGACCACGAAGAGGCGCACGTCCTGATCGGGAGGGTGCGCCACGAGGTCCTCCAGCATGGCCCGGACCGGCGCCCACCCGGTGCCGGCCGCGATGAGGGTGACGGGCCGGTCCTCGCGGCGCAGCACCAGGGCGCCGCCCGGGGCGCCGAGCCGCAGCAGCTCGCCGGGCCGCACGTCGCGGACCAGCGCGGTGCTGAGCCGGCCGCCCTCGATGCGGCTCACGTGCAGGTCGACGGTGGTGTCGGGGCGGGGCGCGTTGCCGAGGGAGTACGTGCGCCAGGTCCTCGGGACGCGTTCGCTGCTCACGCTGACGTACTGGCCCGGCCGGTAGGGGAGCGGGACGTGCGGGAGCAGGGTGAGCACGCCGATGTCCTCTCCGTACTGCAGGTGGCGCACCACCTCGGCGTCCCACCAGGGGGGCTCCGCGCTCGCGGCGGCGCCGGCCGTCATCGCGTCGGCGATGACCTGGTAGGCCTCGGTCCAGGCCTTCTCGACGACGGGGGTCCAGGCCTCGCCGGAGGTCTGGGCGAGGGCGGCGAGGAGGCTGGCGCCGACGGCCGCGTAGTGCTCGGGGCCGACGAGGAACTTGCGGTGGTCGCGTCCGAGGTCGCGTAGATAGGGGAGGAGGGTCTCGCTCTCCAGCTGCGCGACGACGTGGGTGAGCGCGGCGAAGAGGCGGTCGCGCTGGCGCTCCATGTCCTCGGGGGAGGCCGGGAAGAGGGCGCGAAGTCCGGGGTGGTGCCAGAAGAGGTGGGAGTAGAAGAACTTGACCGCGTGCTCGGCCCGTCTCTCCACCACCGCGAAACTGCTTTTCAAGATCCTCACGTCCACAAATCCGAAAGTAGGAATGTCGTGGAAGCCGAGGTCAAGCGATGGCCCATCTACGGACAGCCGCGACGAACCACCTATATGGGATGGCGGCTTCCGGCCGGGATAACGTCGTCAGGTGCATGAGCAGACCTCCACTCCCGCGGCCGACGGCTCCCCCTCCCAGGGGCCGACCCTCTTCGACTGGGAGTTCGCGACCGACCCCTACCCGGCCTACGCCTGGCTGCGCGAGCACTCCCCGGTGCACCGCACGAAGCTCCCCAGCGGGGTCGAGGCCTGGCTCGTGACCCGCTACGCCGACGCCCGCCAGGCCCTCGCCGACCAGCGGCTGAGCAAGAACCCGGCGCACCACGCGGAACCCGCGCACGCCAAGGGCAAGACCGGGATCCCGGGGGAGCGCAAGGCGGAGCTGATGACGCACCTGCTGAACATCGACCCGCCGGACCACACCCGGCTGCGGCGGCTGGTGTCGAAGGCGTTCACCCCGCGCAGGGTCGCCGAGTTCACCCCGCGCGTGCAGGAACTCACCGACCACCTGATCGACAGGATCGTCGAGAAGGCGGGCGACGCGGAGCGGGGGGAGGCCGATCTCATCCATGAGTTCGCCTTCCCGCTCCCCATCTACGCCATCTGCGAGATGCTCGGCGTACCGCGCGAGGACCAGGACGACTTCCGCGACTGGGCCGGGATGATGATCCGGCACGGCGGGGGACCGCGCGGCGGGGTGGCCCGCTCCGTGAAGCAGATCCGCACCTATCTCGGGGAACTGATCCACCGCAAGCGGGATGATCTGGGCAATGACCTCATCTCGGACCTGATCCGGGCGAGCGACCACGGGGACCACCTGACGGAGGCGGAGGCCACGGCGATGGCCTTCATCCTCCTGTTCGCCGGCTTCGAAACCACGGTCAACCTGATCGGGAACGGCCTGCACGCCCTCTTCGTGAACCCGGACCAGCGCGCGCGCCTCCAGGACTCCCTCGCGGCCGGGGAGCGCGCCCTCCTGGAGACCGGCATCGAGGAACTGCTGCGCTACGACGGGCCGGTGGAGCTGGCCACCTGGCGATTCGCGACCGAGCCGCTGACCCTCGGCGGGCGGGACGTCGCCGTCGGGGACCCCGTGCTGGTGGTCCTCGCGGCGGCCGACCGCGACCCCGCCCGGTTCGCCGACCCCGACACCCTCGACCTCTCCCGGAGTGACAATCAGCACCTCGGGTACGGCCACGGGATCCACTACTGCCTCGGCGCCCCGCTCGCCCGTCTCGAAGGCCAGACGGCGCTCGCGACTTTGCTGACGCGTCTGCCGGATCTGGAACTTGCCGTTCCCCCCACGGACCTGCGCTGGCGCGGCGGGCTCATCATGCGGGGCCTGCGCACCCTCCCGGTCCGCTTCACACCTTGAAACACCGGGGTCCGGCAACCCGGCGGCGGAAACCGATCGGCTGACCGGAAGTCAGCCCCGGCCCGAACTTGTGACATCCGTTCGAAGGCGGCTAGGTTCTGCCGTTACCCCGCCGTTATGCGAAAGGTGCAGCCACATGCTTCCCGGGAACGGCCGCCACAGACGCCCCCGCCAGGTACCAGCCCTGGTCGTCACCGCCGGAGTCACCGGCTCCGCGTTGGCCCTGCCGCTGCTCGCCGCCACGAACGCGAGCGCAGCCGACACCGCCACGTGGGACAAGGTCGCCGACTGCGAAAGCGGCGGCACCTGGAGCGCCAACTCCGGCAGCGGGGCCTACGGCGGCCTCCAGTTCAGCCTGGAGCAGTGGAAGAACGCGGGCGGACTCGCCTACGCGGAACGCCCCGACCTCGCCAGCCGCTCCCAGCAGATCGCGGTCGCCGAGACCGTGCTGGCCTCCCAGGGCCCCCAGGCGTGGCCGCTGTGCTCCGCCTCGGCCGGGCTGACCCAGCAGGGGCCGGCGCCGCAGGTGGACCCCGGCGACCGCCACGGGCCGGTCGCCCCGACCCCGACCCGGCCGGACAACGCCGTCCCCGACAAGAGTTCGAGCGGGCGCGCCACGGACTTCGGGGCCCCGACCCCGCAGCCGGGTAGGCCGGGCGCCTCCCCGTCCACGAGCCCGAGCGGGCTGCCGGACTACCCGCTGGGCCCGAACACCGGACTGCCCGTCATGCCGGACCCGGACCCGACCGCGCCGACCACCACGCCCCCGGTCACCCCCACCACCCCGGTGGACCCGACCGCCCCGGTCTCCCCGACGGCCCCGGTCAGCCCGACCGCCCCGGTGGACCCGACGGCCTCCCCGGCCCCGACGACCCCCGGCGCCAACCCCGCCTCTCCGGCCGCGGAGAAGGGCGAGGGCGCGGGCAAGCACCGCGGCCCGGCGGCCGTCGAGGTGGCGACCGCGCCCGGCACGGCGTCCGGCACCCCCGACCCCACGTACACGGTGAAGGCGGGCGACAGCCTGACCGACATCGCGAAAGCCAAGGGACTCAAGGGCGGCTGGACCGCCCTCTACCAGGCCAACGAGCAGGTCATCGGCGGGGACGCGGACCTCATCAAGCCGGGTCAGAACCTGGATCTAACCAAGAAATAAGGGCAGTTCGGGCATCCGGAAAGACCTGAATGTCCGTTATCGGTAAATGAGACATGCGTCTCTTCCGGTCAACTGGCGTGTCTCGTTCCGGAACTTCCGCAAACCCCGCCCTCACCTGCGAAAACGCCCATTTGAGGAATGCAAGTAGGCCGGTTTCTCCCTGATGTCGCGCGTTGAACATCGGGGAGAGACCTGCCTACCTTCTGAATCGCTCGCCACCGCGGGCTCCTTCGACCGCATCGCCGAATCCTGCCGGCGGACGGAGGGAACAGTCGTCGCGTCAAGCGCCGAAGGCAGGAGCGGGGGAACCAAGGTAGGCGCCGGGAAAGGCCGTTGAGAGACGGTCGCGACCGGCTAGGGGTTAAGCCACGTGCTCGACACGTGACCGGGCAACTCATCCGCCCGAACCCGACAGCTCACCTCGAAGGCGTCGGTGAGGAGAACTCCATGCTGCTTTCCGGCAAGGGCAAGCACCGTCGCGGCTCCAAGGCCGTCCGCATCGTCACGCTCGCCGGTGTCGCCGGTGTCGCGGTCGCCGCCCCCCTGATGGCCGCGGGCTCCGCGAGCGCCGCCACCGTCAGCGAGTGGGACAAGGTCGCCTCCTGCGAGTCCGGCGGCAACTGGTCCATCAACACGGGCAACGGCTACTACGGCGGCCTGCAGTTCTCGTCCTCCACCTGGGCCGCGTACGGCGGCAAGGCGTACGCCTCGCAGGCCAACCAGGCCTCCAAGAGCCAGCAGATAGCCATCGCCGAGAAGGTCCTCAAGGGCCAGGGCAAGGGCGCCTGGCCGTCCTGCGGCGTCGGCCTGTCCAACTCCGCGTACAACGGCGGCGGTTCGACCACCACCCCGTCGAAGCCGAAGCCCGACACCAAGCCGGCCCCGGCCAAGCCCGCCCCGGCGAAGCCCTCCACCCCGAAGGCCGACACCGAGACCAAGGCCTCCGGCTCCGGCTCCGGCAGCTGGACCCCGGCCAAGCCGGCCCCGGCCAAGCCGTCCACCCCGAAGGCCGGCACCCCGTCGACCGGCACGGTGAAGACCGGCAACGGCTCGTACGAGGTCAAGGAGGGCGACACCCTCGGGACCATCGCCCAGGCCAACGGCGTCAAGGGCGGCTGGGAGAAGCTCTTCGAGCTCAACAAGGACATCGTCGACGACGCCGACATGATCTTCCCGGGGCAGAAGCTGAAGCTCAGCTGAACTCCCGCGTAACACCGCATCACCGGGCCCGGCCCGTAGTGCTTCCCGCCGCCCGGCGCGTCTCCCACGCGCCGGGCGGCGGTGTGTTGTGCGCCGCCGCCGACCTGCGGCGGCTGCCGCCGAGGGCGGACAGGCGAGGGTCTTATGTCAGGGAAGAGGGGTATTCGGGCCCTTTTTCGTCCCAGGACCCGGGCGGCGACAGGCCCAGTGCCCGGAGCCGGTTAGGCTCTAGTCGGCAAGGCCGTCCCACGGCCACCCGCCACCGCACACCCAGCGTCACATCCCAGAAGGAGATGCTCGTGCCGTCCATCGACGTCGTCGTAGCCCGGGAAATCCTGGACTCCCGAGGCAACCCCACGGTCGAGGTCGAGGTGGGCCTCGACGACGGCAGCACCGGCCGTGCTGCCGTTCCGTCCGGCGCCTCCACCGGAGCGTTCGAGGCCATCGAGCTCCGTGACGGTGACCCCAACCGTTACATGGGCAAGGGTGTCGAGAAGGCCGTCCTCGCCGTCATCGAGCAGATCGGCCCGGAGCTCGTCGGCTACGACGCCACCGAGCAGCGCCTGATCGACCAGGCCATGTTCGACCTGGACGCCACCGACAACAAGGGCTCCCTCGGCGCCAACGCCATCCTCGGCGTGTCCCTCGCCGTCGCGCACGCCGCGTCCGAGGCCTCGGACCTGCCGCTCTTCCGCTACCTCGGCGGCCCGAACGCGCACCTGCTGCCCGTTCCGATGATGAACATCCTCAACGGTGGGTCGCACGCCGACTCCAACGTCGACATCCAGGAGTTCATGATCGCCCCGATCGGCGCGGAGTCCTTCTCCGAGGCGCTGCGCTGGGGTGCCGAGGTCTACCACACCCTCAAGAAGGTCCTGCACACCAAGGGCCTCTCCACCGGTCTCGGTGACGAGGGCGGCTTCGCCCCGAACCTGGAGTCCAACCGCGCCGCGCTCGACCTCATCATCGAGGCCATCAAGCAGGCCGGCTACACCCCGGGCAAGGACATCGCGCTCGCGCTCGACGTCGCCGCGTCCGAGTTCTACAAGGACGGCAAGTACGAGTTCGAGGGCCAGTCCCGCTCGGCCGCCGAGATGACCGACTACTACGCCGAGCTCGTCGAGGCGTACCCGCTGGTCTCCATCGAGGACCCGCTGTTCGAGGACGACTGGGCCGGCTGGAAGACCATCACCGACCGCCTGGGCGCCAAGGTCCAGATCGTCGGCGACGACCTCTTCGTCACCAACCCGGAGCGCCTGGCCCGCGGCATCGAGGAGGGCTCCGCGAACGCCCTGCTCGTGAAGGTGAACCAGATCGGTTCGCTGACCGAGACCCTCGACGCCGTCGAGATGGCCCAGCGCAACGGCTTCAAGTGCATGATGTCGCACCGCTCCGGCGAGACCGAGGACGTCACCATCGCCGACCTCGCCGTCGCCGTGAACTGCGGTCAGATCAAGACCGGCGCCCCGGCCCGCTCGGACCGCGTCGCCAAGTACAACCAGCTGCTGCGCATCGAGGAGATCCTCGACGACGCCGCGGTGTACGCGGGCCGCTCGGCGTTCCCGCGCTTCAAGGGCTAATCACCGCCTCTCGGCGCTGGCCTCCGTACGTCCCCGCACTCGGTCCCGTACCGTGTGCGGGGACGTATTTGCGTAGTACGCACCAGGGGAGGCGGGACCATGGCCGGGAACCGGGATCGGTTCTCCACCTTCTCGACGGCGACCAGGCTCAAGCAGCTCGGCGAGCGCACCGCGGCCCACGTCTACCGCTCGCAGTCCCGCCGGCACATCCGGCGCAGCCGGCTCACCGGCCGGGCGGCCCTGCTGGTGCTCGTCCTCTGTACCCTGGTCGTCGCCCTCGCCTATCCGATGCGCCAGTACGTCTCCCAGCGCTCGGAGATCGCGGACCAGCAGCGGGCCGCCGACGACGCGCGCAAGCGCCTCGACCAGCTCCGGGACGAGAAGGCCCGCTGGCAGGACCCGGCCTACGCGGAGCAGCAGGCGCGCAGGCACCTGCACTTCCTGCGTCCGGGGGAGGTCGGCTACATCATGACCGACCCCGGCTCCGGAGCCGCGGAACACCATCGCGGCGGGGAGTCGGGATCCGACCGCCCCTGGTACTCCAACGTCTGGGACGGAGTCGACAAGGCCGACCGCCCCGGCGACTGAGGCCGCCCGACCCGTCCCCGCACCCACCCACGAGAACGAAGAGACTTCCTCCAGGCATGCAGACGCCCCCGCCCCAGACCGACCGGACCGAGCCGACCGACGCGGACATCGACGCGTTCCAGCAGCAGCTCGGCCGCCCCCCGCGCGGGCTGCGCGCGATCGCGCACCGCTGCCCCTGCGGCCAGCCGGACGTCGTGGAGACCGCCCCGCGCCTCCCCGACGGCACCCCCTTCCCCACGCTCTACTACCTCACCTGCCCGCGCGCGGCCTCCGCGATCGGCACGCTGGAGGCCAACGGCGTGATGAAGGAGATGCAGGCCCGGCTCGCCGAGGACCCGGAACTCGCCGCCGCCTACCGGGCCGCGCACGAGGACTACATCCGGCGGCGCGACGCCATCGAGGTGCTCCAGGGCTTCCCCAGCGCCGGCGGCATGCCGGACCGGGTGAAGTGCCTGCACGTGCTCGTCGGCCACTCGCTGGCCGCGGGCCCCGGCGTGAACCCCTTCGGCGACGAGGCCCTGGCGATGCTGCCCGAGTGGTGGGCCAAGGGCGCCTGCGTCACCCCGTGCGGGGAGAAGACGGCGGAGGCCGGCGCGTGACCCGGGTCGCGGCCGTCGACTGCGGTACGAACTCCATCCGCCTCCTCGTCGCGGACTGCGACCCGGCCACCGGTGACCTGGTCGAGCTGGACCGCCGGATGACGGTCGTCCGGCTCGGCCAGGGCGTGGACCGGACCGGCCGACTGGCCCCGGAGGCGCTGGAGCGCACCTTCGCGGCCTGCCGCGAGTACGCCGCGGTGATCAAGGAGCTGGGTGCCGAGCGGGTCCGTTTCGTGGCCACCTCGGCCTCGCGGGACGCCGAGAACCGCGACGACTTCGTCCGGGGCGTCCTGGACATCCTGGGCGTGGAGCCCGAGGTGATCTCCGGGGACCAGGAGGCCGAGTTCTCCTTCACCGGCGCCACCCGCGAACTCACCGGCCACACCCACCTGGAGCGGCCCTTCCTGGTCGTGGACATCGGCGGCGGCTCGACGGAGTTCGTGGTCGGCGAGGAGCACGTACGGGCGGCCCGCTCGGTGGACGTGGGCTGCGTCCGGATGACCGAGCGCCACCTGGTCGTGGACGGGCAGGTCACCGACCCGCCGACCGCCGCGCAGGTCGCCGCCATGCGCGCCGACATCGAGGCGGCCCTGGACCTGGCCGGGCAGACGGTCCCGCTGGACGGGGCCCGCACCCTGGTGGGCCTGGCGGGCTCGGTGACCACGGTCGCCGCGATCGCCCTGGGCCTGGCGGAGTACGACTCTTCGGCGATCCACCACTCCCGGATCCCCTACGAGCGGGTCCGCGAGATCAGCGAGCGCATGCTCGCCTCGACGCACGCCGAACGCGCCGCGATCCCGGTGATGCACCCGGGCCGGGTCGACGTGATCGGCGCCGGCGCCCTGGTCCTGCTCGCGATCATGGAGCGGACGGGAGCCGCCGAGGTCGTGGTCTCGGAGCACGACATCCTCGACGGCATCGCGATCAAGGCAGCAGAAGAGGCCGAGGCCGCCAAGCAGCGGTCTTGACCTGCTGCACGGCTGAACGGCGGCGCTCCGGTGAGTCCACCGGAGCGCCGCCGCCGTATCCTGCGTTCAGATGGTGCGGTAGGCGTCGCGACGGTCGCCGACCTTGACGACGAGGACGACGAGCTCGCCGTCGAGCACCTGGTAGGCGATCCGGTAGCTGCCGACCCGGAGCCTGTAGAGGCCGGAGGGTCCGGTGAGTTCCTTGATGTCGGCGTCCTCGCGGAAGGGGTCGTCCCCCAGCGCGGTCAGGGCGGCGAGGATCCGCATGGCGGCCGGCTTGTCGATCGCCCGGAGCTGCCTTTGCGCGGCGGTCGTGAACCGGAACGCGTACTTCACGCCGCGCCGTCACCCCGTTCGCTGAACAGGTCGGCGAGGAGCTCGGCCATGGTCACGGTCGGTCCGCCCTCGGCGAGCACGGCTTCTGCCTCCCGCGCGAGCAGTTCGTCAGCCGCTTCTTCCAGCGCGTTGAAATCGGCGATCGGTACGAGGGCGGCCACCGGGGCACCGTTGCGGGTGATGATCGTCGGGGCGCCCTGCTCGGCCCGGTTGCCCGTCGTGGGCCGTACGGCTCGCACCGGCCGCCCGGAGTCCCGTGGGCGGCCTTCGCGCGTCCCGGGGCTGAACATCGTGTTCCGCCCGATGGGGTGGTCGTGGTCGGGGCGAGTGAGGGCCGAGCGGAGGCCGAGCGGAGGCCGGGCGGAGGGCTCGCGGAGGCCGAAAGTCCCCTCCTCCGCACGAACTTCGTGAAGTTCTTCACAAGGAAAAAGGGCCTGTTGGGCCGCGGGGAGGGTCCTTCGAGGGGTTCTCGGGGGTCGCGAGGCCGTTTCTCCGTGTGTTTGTGCGAAGAAGTAGGGCTGCGGGTTTCGTATCAGAGGTATGGACGAAGAGCGGTGGTCCAGTCCGGTTCAGGCCCTGGAGGCCAGTTCAGGACGGGTGAACAACGATTTCCGATCCACTCCGGTTCCCGTTGTGCGCCATGATCTGGGTCACGTGGGCCGCGCAGTGTAGCAGAGGGTCTGTGGCACCTTGTGAAGGGGCTCACGAGCGTCACCCCTTGGGGTGCTGGATACTCGTTCCATGAGCACCACGGAGCGTCCCAGGATCCTCGTTGTAGGAGGTGGGTACGTAGGCCTGTACGCAGCCAAGCGCATCATGAAGAAGATGCGCTACGGCGAGGCGACCGTCACGGTCGTCGACCCGCGGTCGTACATGACCTACCAGCCCTTCCTCCCCGAAGTGGCCGCAGGCAGCATCTCGCCTCGGCACGTCGTCGTCCCGCTGCGACGCGTGCTGCCCAAGGCTGAGGTTCTCACCGGCCGGGTCACCACCATCGACCAGGACCGCAAGGTCGCCGTCGTCACGCCGCTGGTCGGCGAGGCGTACGAGCTGCCCTTCGACTACCTGGTGATCGCGCTCGGCGCCGTCTCCCGCACCTTCCCGATCCCCGGCCTCGCCGAACAGGGCATCGGCATGAAGGGCGTCGAAGAGGGCATCGGCCTGCGCAACCACGTCCTCGAGCAGCTCGACAAGGCCGAGTCCACGACGGACGAGAACGTCCGCCGCAAGGCGCTCACCTTCGTCTTCGTCGGCGGCGGCTTCGCCGGCGCCGAGACGATCGGCGAGGTCGAGGACATGGCCCGCGACGCCGCGAAGTACTACTCCACGATCAAGCGCGAGGACATGCGCTTCATCCTGGTCGACGCGGCCGACAAGATCCTTCCCGAGGTCGGGCCCAAGCTCGGCACCTGGGGCAAGGAGCACCTCGAGTCGCGCGGCATCGAGATCTACCTCAACACCTCCATGGACTCCTGCGTGGACGGCCACGTGGTGCTGAAGAACGGCCTTGAGGTCGACTCCAACACCCTGGTGTGGACCGCGGGCGTCAAGCCCAACCCGGTCCTGGCCCGCTACGGCCTGCCGCTCGGCCCCCGCGGCCACGTGGACGCCGAGCCGACCCTCCAGGTCAAGGGCACGGACTACATCTGGACCGCCGGCGACAACGCCCAGGTTCCCGACATGGCCGCCCGCAAGGCCGGCGTCGAGAACGCCTGGTGCCCGCCGAACGCCCAGCACGCGCTGCGCCAGGCCAAGGTCCTCGGCGACAACGTGATCTCCGGCATGCGGGGCTTCCCGCAGAAGGAGTACGCGCACTCCAACAAGGGTGCGGTGGCGGGCCTCGGCCTCCACAAGGGCGTCGCGATGATCGTCATGGGCAAGATGAAGATCAAGCTCAAGGGCCGGCTCGCCTGGTACATGCACCGTGGCTACCACGGTCTGGCCATGCCGACCTGGAACCGCAAGATCCGCGTCTTCGCCGACTGGACCCTCGGCATGTTCCTCAAGCGCGAGGTCGTCTCCCTCGGAGCGCTGGAGACCCCGCGCGAGGAGTTCTACGAGGCCGCCAAGCCGGCTCCGGCCCCGGCCGCCGCCTCGGCTCCGGCCCAGAAGGCCAAGGCTTCCTGACCCCGGCACCCGCCGGCAGGAACCCGAGCAGTACCCGTACGTCCCCGAAGGGGCCGCCCGCCATCCGTGGTGCGGGCGGCCCCTTCGGCGTACCCGGTGCCGGTTCTGATTGACGCGTGCCCGAAACGGGTAGGCCGTTCGGTCGGAACTTATGGAGGTGCCTACGATGACCGACGCCGCGCCGCGGCTGGCCGCTCTTGCCGAAACCCTGCTGGGCGCCCCCCTGCCCGTACGCATACGAGCCTGGGACGGCAGCGAAGCCGGTCCCGCCACCGGCCCCACCCTGGTGATCGAAAACCGGCGCGCACTGCGCCGCGTCCTGTGGATGCCCGGGGAACTCGGGCTGGCCCGCGCCTGGGTCGCCGGGGACCTGACGGTCGACGGCGACCTGTTCGAGGTCCTGGACCGGGTGGCCGGACTGCTCTGGGAGCGGGAGCCCGCCGAGGCACCCGCCACGCCCGCGCCCCGCACGGGCCTGGGCAAGCTCACCGCTCTGCGCCCCCACCTGCCCGCGCTCGCCTCCGGCGCCGCCGGGACGGCCGCGTTACTCCGCGATCCGGCGAGCCGGGCCGCCGTACGGGAGCTCGTGGCCCTGGCCCGGCCCTGGGCGGCGCCCGCGCCGCCCGCGGAGGAGGCGGCCCGCAGGGGCGGGCAGATCCACTCCAAGGGCCGCGACCGCCAGGCCATCAGCCACCACTACGACGTGGGCAACGCCTTCTACGAGCACGTCCTCGGGCCCTCGATGGTCTACTCGTGCGCCTACTGGAGCCCCGGCGGGACCCTGGAGGAGGCCCAGCGCGACAAGCTGGACCTGGTCTGCCGCAAGCTGGGCCTCAAGGAGGGCGACCGGCTCCTCGACGTCGGCTGCGGCTGGGGCTCCATGGCCCTGCACGCGGCCCGGGAGTACGGGGTCCGGGTCACCGGGGTCACCCTCTCCCGCGAACAGGCCGCCTACGCCCGCAAGCGGATCGCCGAGGAGGGCCTGACCGACCGGATCGAGATCCGGGTTCAGGACTACCGGGACGTCAAGGACGGCCCGTACGACGCCATTTCCTCCATCGGGATGGCCGAACACGTCGGCGCCGAACGCTACCGCGAGTACGCCCGCACCCTGCACGCGCTGCTCGCCCCCGGCGGCCGGCTGCTGAACCACCAGATCGCGCGTCCGCCGGAGGCCGACGAAGAGGCCTACCGGATCAACGAGTTCATCGACGCCTACGTCTTCCCCGACGGGGAGCTGTCCCCCGTCGGCACGACCGTCGGCGAACTGGAGCGGGCCGGCTTCGAGGTCCGCGACGTGGAGGCGCTGCGCGAGCACTACGCGCTCACCCTGCGGGCCTGGGTGGCCCGGCTGGAGGAGCACTGGGAGGAGGCCGTACGCCTCACCTCGCCCGGCCGCGCACGCGTCTGGCGTCTCTACATGGCGGCCTCCGCGCTCGGCTTCGAGCACGGCCGGCTCGGGGTCAACCAGATCCTGGCGGTACGGCCCGGGGGCGCGGCGGCCTCGGGGTTGCCGCTGAGGACGCGTACGTGGGGCGCGTGACGGCGTAGCGGTGCGACCGGGAGACCGGACGCCGAAGGGCCCCGGGGGAGTGCCCCGGGGCCCTTCGTGCGCGTGCGCCGCGTCCGCTGCCCGGTTACTCGGTCTTGATGGCGGTCAGCATGTTCAGCCGGGCGGCGCTGCGGGCCGGCCACATGGCGGCCAGGACGCCGACCAGTCCGGCGAGGAGGAAGAAGATCCCGATCCGGTCGAAGGGGATCACCAGCTCGTAGCCCGGGACGGAGCCCGCGATGGTCCGGCCGCCGGCCCAGGCGAGGAAGACGCCGACGCCGATGCCGAGGACCGCGCCGAAGAGCGAGATGACCACGGCCTCCAGGCGGATCATGTTCTTGACCCGGCCGCGGTCGAGGCCGATCGCCCGCAGCATGCCGATCTCCTGCTGGCGCTCGTAGACCGACATCGCGAGGGTGTTGATCACGCCGAGGACCGCGATGATCAGCGCCATGCCGAGCAGGCCGTACATGATGTTCAGGGACGTGTTGATCATGCCGGCCATCTCGTCGCGCATGGCGGCCTTGTCGGAGACCTTGATGGCCGGGTTCTTGCCGAGGGCGTCGACGACGGCCTGCTGGCCCCCGTCGGAGGTGCCGCCGGAGACCTTGACGAGCACCTCGGGCAGGTACTGGGACTCGTTGTGCGCGGCGAGGATCCTGTTGTCGAGGACGTAGTCCTCCAGCTGGTCCTTGCCGTCGTACAGGGCTCCGACCTGGAGCCGGCCCTTCTGGCCGTCGTCGTACTGGACGTCGACGGTGGAGCCGACCGACAGGCCCCTCTTGCCCGCCTCCTCGGCGGAGACCATCAGCTTGCCCTGGCCCAGGGAGGCGAGGTCACCGGCGGTGGTCTTCACGTTCAGCACCGCGTCGAGGGCGGCCGGGTTGACGCCGCTCACCGTCCGGTGGCCGTCGCCGATCTTGACCATCTCCATCGTCTTCGGGGAGACGGCGGTGACGCCCTTGCCCTTCTCCAGGGCGGGGAGCACGGACTTGTCGAGGTTCATGCCCTCGCCGGCCATCGTGACGCGGTAGTCGGCCTTGATGTTCTGGGTGCTGAGCCGGTCGATGGCCTGGCCGACGGTGATGCCGATGACCGACATGGCGGTGACCAGGGTGAGGCCGATGGTCAGCGAGGCGGCGGTGACGGCGGTGCGGCGCGGGTTGCGCACCGCGTTCTGCGCGGCCAGCTTGCCGGAGACGCCGAACACCTTCTCCAGCAGCGGGCGGACTGCGGCGATGACCGGGCGGGACAGCATCGGCAGCAGTACGAACAGGCCGATGACCAGGAAGAACGCGCCGCCGGCGATCGTGGTGCGGCCCTCGCTCTTCTGGCTGGCGCCGAGCAGGACCACGCCGACGCCGATGACGGCCAGGACGCTGCCGATGATGTTGCGCAGCACCAGGGACTTCATCGTGGCGGGCAGGTGGACGCTGGCCATGGCGGCGACCGGGGCGATCTTGGCGGTCCGGCGGGCGGGCAGCCAGGCGGCCAGCATGGTCACGAGGACACCGATGACCAGGGCGACGACGACGGTCATCGGAGCGATGATCAGCGAACCGGCCGGGATCTTGGCGTTGAAGAGTTCCATCGCGGAGCGCATGGCGACCGCGAGGCCGATGCCGCAGGCCAGGCCGATGACCGAGGAGACGAGGCCGACCACTGCGGCCTCGGCGAGGACCGAGCGCTTGACCTGGCCGCGGTTGGCGCCGACGGCGCGCAGCAGCGCCAGCTCCTTGGTCCGCTGGGCGACCAGCATGGTGAAGGTGTTGTAGATCAGGAAGATGCCGACGAAGAGGGAGACCCCGGCGAAGATCAGCAGGCCGGTGCTCATGCCGGACATGGCCGTCTCGATGTCCTTGGCCTGCTCGGCCGCCAGCGCGGCGCCGGTCTTGGCCTCGGCGCTCTTGGACAGCAGCGGCTTGACGTCGGCGAGCAGCTGGTCGGCGGTGGTGCCGGGCTTCGCGGCGATGGAGAGCTCGCGGTAGAAGCCGGGCTGGAGGTAGAGTTCCTGGGCGATCTTGGTGTCGAAGAGCACGAGGCTGCCGCCCGCGTTGACGGCGCCGTCCTCGGTGGTGAAGACGCCGGTGAGGGTGAACTCCCGGACCGGGCCGTTGGTGGCGACGCGGACCTTGTCGCCGACCTGGTACTCGCCCTTGGCGGCGCTGTCCTTGTCGAGGGCGATCTGGTCGTCCTTGACCGGACCGGTGCCCTCGGTGAAGGCGTAGCGCGGGTCCTTGCCGTCCTTGACGGGGGCGAAGTTGGCACCGGCGTTGGCCCAGCCGCTGCCGATCAGCTTGCCGTTCTGGTCGCCGACGCCGGCGAAGCCCTGGACGCGGCCGGAGACCGAGTCGACGCCGTTGACGGCCTTGATCTTGTCGAGGGTCTGCTGGCCGATGCCGGGGTCGCCCTGCTTCTGGCCGTCCTCACCGCGGCCGCGGCCGTAGTCGGTGACGGAGACCGCGACGCCCTCGTAGGACTTCGCGGACTGGTTGGACATGGCCTTGCTGAGCGTGTCGGTGAACACGAGGGTGCCGGAGACGAACGCGACGCCGAGGGTGACGGCGAGCACCGTCATCAGCAGCCGGGCCTTGTGCGCGAGGACGTTGCGCAGGGCGGTACGGAACATGGGATCTCAGTCCTGGGGCTGGAAGTCTGTGCGGAGGGCTGCGGGGGGCCGCCGGGCGGCGCCGCTTCAGCTGGTACGGCCCTTGGCGTCGAAGGCCTTCATCCGGTCGAGCACGCCGTCGGCGGTGGGCTCGCGCATCTCGTCGACGATGGCGCCGTCGGCGAGGAAGATGACGCGGTCCGCGTAGGAGGCGGCGACCGGGTCGTGGGTGACCATCACGACGGTCTGGCCGAGCTCGCGGACCGAGTTGCGCAGGAAGCCGAGGACCTCGGCGCCGGAGCGGGAGTCGAGGTTTCCGGTGGGCTCGTCGCCGAAGATGATCTCGGGGCGGGAGGCCAGGGCGCGGGCGACCGCCACGCGCTGCTGCTGGCCGCCGGAGAGCTGCGTGGGACGGTGGGAGAGGCGCTCGGAGAGGCCGACCATGGCGATCACGGTGTCCAGCCACTGGCGGTCGGGCTTGCGGCCGGCGATGTCCATCGGGAGCGTGATGTTCTCCAGGGCGGTCAGGGTCGGCAGCAGGTTGAACGCCTGGAAGATGAAGCCGATCTTGTCCCGGCGCAGCTGGGTCAGCTGCTTGTCCTTGAGGGAGCCGAGCTCGGTGTCGCCGATGCGGACCGAGCCCCCGGAGAAGGTGTCCAGGCCGGCGACGCAGTGCATCAGGGTGGACTTGCCGGAGCCGGACGGGCCCATGATCGCGGTGAACTGGCCCTGGGCGAAGTCGACGGAGACGTTGTTCAGCGCGACCACCTGGGTCTCGCCCTGGCCGTACACCTTCGAGAGCTGCGTGGCGCGGGCCGCCACGGCCTGGGAGGTGTGGTGCGGGGCGTAGTTCATGGCGGTCACGGAGGACTCCTGTCGAGCGGCTGCTGCGGTGGGGCTGGGACCCTTCCATCCTCACCGCGCCAACAGGGCCGGGGATCAGCCGAGGTGCCCGTTCTCCGGCCCACTGGAGTCTGATCGCGAGCGCGTCCGCCTCCTCCTTTGGTATGACAGGAGCCCTGAGGACCGGCCGTCGCGGCCGGCCCCGGAGGGGATCCGCGCGGGCGGGGCCGGGGGCGCGAGCGGGGGCGCGGCCGGGGGCGCGGCCGGGGGCGCGCTCAGGGGGTGGCCCGGGGTGGCGGACGGGGTGGCGCGGGGCAGCGAAATTACGTCATTCCCGTGGCGGGGGAGAGCGTTGCCCGGAACGGTGCCGACCGTGACTTATCGACCCTGACGCTCCCTCAATCACCAATAAAATCAGACAACATCGGATAGAAGGCCGTCTGGGCGGCAGGGGGATCCGGATAGGCTCGCCGCAGCGTTTCAAGGCTTTTCCACGGGGGCCCGCTGCGCCTTGCCCGGATGGTGGAATGCAGACACGGCGAGCTTAAACCTCGCTGGCCCTCGGGCCGTGCCGGTTCAAGTCCGGCTCCGGGCACTTCCGCAGCCGTCCCCGTTTTTGACGGCGCTTCGACGCGTCCTCTTCTAAGATCCTCCTCCAGCAGTAGGGTGCTTTCTTTGCGAGCGCATTACTCTTGTGGCAAGGCTGCGCACGGTGGCCATGGAGGAGTGAGATGAGGAGCAGTAACCCGGTCTTCTCGCGACGGGGGTTCAGCCGCGACAACGGCGGCTACGCGGGCTTCGAGGCACAACACGCGCAGGCCGGGACCGCGACCAACCCATACGCGACGAATCCTTACGCCACCGACCCCACCACCGGCATGCCGGCGGCGCCGGTCCGCGGCAACGCCATGACGATCGACGACGTCGTGAGCCGTACGGCCATGACGCTCGGCACCCTGATCGTGACGGCGACGCTGGCCTGGATCACGCTTCCCGTCGACCCGGCGAACGTCAACAAGTCGTACGGCTTCGCCGTCGGCGCGGCGCTCGTCGCGTTCGTCCTCGCGATGATCCAGAGCTTCAAGCGCAAGCCGTCCCCCGCGCTGATCCTGGGCTACGCGGCCTTCGAGGGCGTCTTCCTCGGCGTCATCAGCATGGTGACCAGCACCTACATCAGTCCGGGCGTGGTCGTCCAGGCCGTGCTCGGCACGATGTGCGTCTTCGCCGCCGTGCTCTTCGCGTACAAGATGCGCTGGATCCGCGTCACCCGCCGCTTCACCGGCTTCGTGATGGCCGCGGCCCTCGGCTTCGTCCTGCTGATGCTGGCGAACTCGCTGTTCGCCCTGTTCGGCGGCGGCGACGGCCTCGGCTTCCGCAGCGGCGGCCTGGGCATCGTCTTCGGTCTCCTCGGCGTCGTCCTCGGCGCCTGCTTCCTCGCCATGGACTTCAAGCAGGTCGAGGACGGCGTGACCTACGGCGCCCCGCGCGAGGAGTCCTGGCTGGCGGCCTTCGGCCTCACCCTGACCCTGGTGTGGATCTACCTGGAGCTGCTGCGCCTCTTCCAGATCCTCTCCGGCGACGACTAGCCGGACCGCCCGGAGGCACCACGGGCACCACGGCACGGGGAAGGCCCCGCGAGCGGTCCGCTCGCGGGGCCTTCCCGCGTCGTGGAACGGGTGGAGGGAGGTGGGGGCGGGCGGCCTCAGCCGAACCGGCGTGCGGCTCTGCGCAGGTCGTACTCGTGGATGATCGCCTTGGCCTGGCCGTACGAGAGCTCGTGCGCGCCGCGCAGCCAGCTGACCTTCTCCTCGAACCGGTGGAGGGAGGGGCCCTCGTCGACGGTGCGGAGCCAGTCGGAGATCTCACGACCGGTGGTCCGGTGGATTCTGTCGATCATGTTGCGGTGGGTCTGCTCGGAGAACTCTACGGACATGGGCGCCTCCGGGGGTATCGCCGTGCTGTTCCCTTCACGTCACCGTGCCGGAGAGTTCGCCCGTTGGCAATGGTGCGGTGGCGGCGCGTAGGGTCGGCCGCGTGCTCGATACATCGCCCTTGACGGACGCCGTGGAACGTTTCGCCGACCGGCTGCGGGCCGCCCCGCAGAGCCGCCTCCAGCGCGGGGCCGCCGCCGAGGCGCTCGACCTGGCCCGGGAGCTCGCCCTGCGGGCGCAGCGGCTGGAGGACCCCTCGGGGCGGGCTCCGGAACGGGTCGTGCCGGACGCGGGGATCTTCGTCGTGGGGGACCAGGTGTCGGTCGCCGGGCTGGACCTCGCCGAGGCGCTGGGCGCGCTGCGGGACGGGGAGGGCGGGGAGAACGCGAAGGCCCCGTCCGAACTGCTGGACGAGGCCGTGGCGCTGGTGGAGCGGGCGGAAGTCAGAGCGATGCGATGACGCGGTCCGCGAGGATGTAGACGTTGCTGTCGGGGTCCTCGGAGTCACCGCAGGAGAAGGTCAGCGCGTAGGCGCCGGAGATGCCCGAGCCGCCCAGCAGGACGGGCGCCGTGCCCGAGCGGAGGGCCTCCGCGAGGCGCTCCGCCGTCTCCCGGTGGCCCGGGGTCATGCACAGCGTGGTGCCGTCCGTGAAGACGTACACGTCCAGGGTGCCCAGGGGGCCCGGACGGACGTCCGCGAGGGCCGTACGGGCCTCCGCGAGCTCCTCCAGGCGGTTGACCGTGCGCTCGTGGTCGGCGCCGGGGTGCGACTGGACCGGGACGAAGTCGGGGTGCGAGGGGTGGCGCCGGCGGGCCGCGGCCAGTTCGGCCGAATCCTCCGGGTACTCGTCGGCGAGGTCGTCGCCCAGGACCGGCTCCAGGCCGACCATGTCCGCCTGCCGGGGCAGGAAGACCGGGCCGTCCTCACCGAGGCCGGGCAGGCCGCCCAGCAGCGAGGGGGCGTCGGCGGCGTCGCGGGCCTCCTGCGCGGCCCAGAAGGCCCGCGCCTCGGCCAGCTCGCGCTCGCGCTCCTCGGCGAGGGCCTCGGCCACGGCGGCTCGTATCTCCGCGGCGGGGGAGGTCCCGGCGCTGCGGGCGTGGGGGACGGTCGCGGCACGCGGGTGTGCCGACACCGTCAGCTCACCGCGCAGGGCCGTGACCTGCTTGCGCAGTCCGTGGACGGCGTGCAGCGCAGCAGCGCCCACGGCCGTGGCAGCGGCCGTGGTCAGCAGCAGGGCAAGAGACATGGCGCTCACTGACTAACTCCTGATTGATTCGATCCCCCGACTTCCTACATCAGCTTGTCCTGTGCTGGGAATGGCGTGCAGTGCATTACGTCATGAATTGGACAGGTCTTTCGGCCTGGCGGCCTTGGGGGGATAGCGTCTGACCTGGGCAAATGCCGATCCCCCAGGACAAAGGTCACATCCTGGGGGAGATTCGGTCACAGGTCGGCCGCGACCGGATTAGATTCGACGTCAGTACAGCGCATGGATCTAGAGGATCCCTTGCGGGGCCTGGGTGCCCGCGCTGGGGCCGTACGGAGCCCTCACCCTCCGCTACGGCCGGCGCCGGGCCGGGGGCGGTCCGCCGCCGGCCCGGCCGGCATCAGCTCAGGCGCTCGATGACCATGGCCATGCCCTGGCCGCCGCCCACGCACATCGTCTCCAGGCCGAACTGCTTGTCGTGGAACTGCAGGCTGTTGATCAGCGTGCCGGTGATGCGGGCACCGGTCATCCCGAACGGGTGACCGACGGCGATGCCGCCGCCGTTGACGTTCAGCTTCTCCAGGGGGATCTCCAGGTCCCGGTAGGAGGGGATGACCTGGGCGGCGAAGGCCTCGTTGATCTCGAACAGGTCGATGTCGCCGACGGTCAGCCCGGCCCGCTTCAGGGCCTGCTTCGACGCCTCGACCGGGCCGAGGCCCATGATCTCCGGGGAGAGGCCGGTGACACCGGTGGACACGATCCGCGCCAGCGGGGTCAGGCCCAGCTCCCGCGCCTTGGTGTCGCTCATGATGACCAGCGCCGCGGCGCCGTCGTTCAGCGGGCAGCAGTTGGCGGCCGTGATCAGGCCGTCGGGGCGGAAGACGGGCTTCAGGCCCGAGACGCCCTCCAGGGTCACGCCGGCGCGCGGGCCGTCGTCGGTCGAGACGACCGTGCCGTCCGGCGTGGTGACCGGGGTGATCTCGCGCGCCCAGAAGCCGTTCTTGATGGCCTCCTCGGCCAGGTTCTGGGAGCGGACGCCGAACTCGTCCATGTCCTGACGGGTCACGCCCTTGAGGCGGGCCAGGTTCTCGGCGGTCTGCCCCATCGCGATGTACGCGTCCGGGATCAGGCCGTCCTCGCGCGGGTCGTGCCAGGACGAGCCCTCGCTCTGCGCGACGGCGGCCGTACGGGCCTCGGCGTCGGCGAACAGCGGGTTGTGGGTGTCCGGCAGGCCGTCCGAGGAGCCCTTCGCGAAGCGGGAGACCATCTCGACGCCCGCGGAGATGAAGACGTCGCCCTCGCCCGCCTTGATGGCGTGCAGCGCCATGCGGGAGGTCTGGAGCGAGGAGGAGCAGTAACGGGTGATCGTGGTGCCCGGCAGGAAGTCCATGCCCATCTGCACGGCCACGATGCGGCCCAGGTTGTGGCCCTGCTCGCCGCCGGGGAGACCACAGCCGAGCATCAGGTCGTCGATCTCGCGCGGGTCCAGCCCGGGGACCTTGGCGAGGGCGGCCTGGATGATCGTCGCGGTCAGGTCGTCCGGCCGCACGTCCTTGAGGGACCCCTTGCCGGCGCGCCCGATGGGAGAGCGGGCGGTGGAAACGATGACGGCTTCGGGCATCGGGACTCCAAGGGGTGCGTCGTTGCGGGACCGCAAGCGAAGTTACCGCTCCGTACGGTCGAGGTCACCGGCCTGGGCATGTGACGCCCGCCTCCCTTTTCCGGGGCGCCTTCGCCTCCGGGGCGCTGATGCCGTGCTCTCGGGGGCCACGTGCGTGCGGGCTGCGGGGCCGGCGCCGGATGCCGGGGGACGGTTCGCGCGGCTCCTTCCAGTGTCCCGCCGGTCCGCCGGTCCGCCGGTCCGCCGGTCCGCCGGTCCGCCGGACCGCCCGGCCCCGGCCCGGGGCGCGGCTTCAGCGCCCCGGGGGTGAGGGAGCCCCGGGCAGGGGCGCCGGGACGTCTTCCGCCGGGACCCGGCGGCGCCTGCGGTGTTTGAGCAGGGCCCACGGGCCCCGGGCCGCGGTGACCTCCGTGCCCGCCTCGCCGGCCGCCGCCGACGCCGCCTTGGCCACCGGCAGCATGTCCTCGTCCCGCGAGACGTCCAGCCGGTCCGACCCCGGCCACAGGCCCAGCGCCGCGCACAGCGTCGGCAGTATCGCCATCGCCGCGGTCGCGTACCCCTCCGCAGAAGGGTGGTACGAGTCCGGGCCGAACATCTCGCGCGGGTTCGCCGCGAACTCCGGCCCCAGCAGGTCCCCCATCGAGATCGTGCGGGCGCCCAGCGCCACCACGCCGATGGTCTGCGCGGCGGCCAGCTGGCGCGAGACCCGCCGGGCCATCCACCGCAGCGGCTGGTACACCGGCTCGATCGTGCCCAGGTCCGGGCAGGTGCCGACCACGACCTCTGAGCCCGCGAGCCGCAGCCTGCGCACCGCCCCGGTCAGGAACCGGACCGACTGCGTCAGCGGCATCCGCCGCGTCACGTCGTTCGCCCCGATCATGATCACGCACACGTCCGGCGGCGGGGCGTCCCCGTCCAGCAGCAGGCCCACCTGGCGGTCCAGGTCGTCCGACCTGGCCCCGGACAGCGCGACGTTGCGGAGCTCCACCGGTCGCTCCGCCACCGCCGCCAGCCCGGACGCCAGCAGCGCCCCCGGAGTCTGGCGGGCCCGGCGCACGCCCAGCCCGGCCGCCGTCGAGTCGCCCAGCATGCCCATCCGCAGCGGACCGGGACTCAGCTCGGGCCCGGAGAACTCGCTCCCGTACAGCCCGTCGGCGCGCGGCGGATCCGGCAGCCCGGTGCCCACCGTCCGCTTCGCGAACTGCACCTCGGCCAGTACGAGCCCCACCGTGGCGACCCCCACCAGTCCGAGTCCGCCCCCGCCGTACGCTGCCCCCGCCGCGATCCGGCGGGCCGTTCTCGCCCTGGACACCCTTCAGGCCCTCGCTTCCTGTCCTGCCTTGTTGACCTTCCTGCCCCGTACAGCCGGTCGGCCAATCCCTTTCCGCATACTCTGGCCAAACCTCCCGGAGAACCCGTGGAGTCCCCTCCCTGGAGAACATGGTGCAATTCCACGACTCGATGATCAGCCTCGTCGGCAACACCCCGCTGGTGAAGCTCAACCGTGTGACCGAAGGCCTGCAGGCCACCGTCCTTGCGAAGGTCGAGTACTTCAATCCCGGTGGATCCGTGAAGGACCGGATCGCCGTCCGGATGATCGAGGCCGCCGAGCAGAGCGGTGCCCTCAAGCCCGGTGGCACCATCGTGGAGCCGACCAGCGGCAACACCGGCGTCGGACTCGCCATCGTGGCCCAGCAGAAGGGCTACAAGTGCATCTTCGTCTGCCCTGACAAGGTGTCCATGGACAAGATCAACGTGA
The DNA here is from genome assembly GCF_055581065.1 of Streptomyces sp. NPDC031479. Taxonomy (NCBI): domain Bacteria; kingdom Bacillati; phylum Actinomycetota; class Actinomycetes; order Kitasatosporales; family Streptomycetaceae; genus Streptomyces; species Streptomyces sp. NPDC031479. The sequence goes on along the minus strand of NZ_JBVIKC010000014.1, from coordinate 67,575 downwards.
TGCGCGCGTACGGCGCGGAGGTCGTGGTCTGCCCGACCGCCGTCGACCCCGAGCACCCGGACTCGTACTACAACGTGTCCGACCGCCTCGCGCGCGAGCCCGGCGCCTGGAAGCCCGACCAGTACAGCAACCCGAACAACCCCCGTTCGCACTACGAGACCACCGGTCCCGAGCTGTGGGACCAGACGGACGGGAAGATCACCCACTTCGTCGCGGGCGTCGGCACGGGCGGCACGATCTCGGGTACGGGCAACTACCTCAAGGAGGTGTCCGGCGGCAAGGTCAAGGTCATCGGCGCCGACCCCGAGGGTTCCGTCTACTCCGGCGGCTCCGGCCGCCCGTACCTCGTCGAGGGCGTCGGCGAGGACTTCTGGCCGACCGCCTACGACCAGAACGTCACCGACGAGATCATCGCGGTGTCCGACAAGGACTCCTTCCAGATGACCCGCCGGCTGGCGAAGGAGGAGGGCCTGCTCGTCGGCGGCTCCTGCGGCATGGCCGTCGTCGCCGCGCTGCGCGCCGCCGAGGGCCTCGGCCCCGACGACGTCGTCGTCGTCCTGCTGCCCGACAGCGGCCGCGGCTACCTCAGCAAGATCTTCAGCGACGAGTGGATGGCCGGTCACGGCTTCCTGGAGGAAGCGGGCCCGGCGGCGCGCATCGGCGACGTCCTCGCCGACAAGGAGGGCGGCATCCCCTCCCTCGTGCACATGCACCCGGAGGAGACCGTCGGCCAGGCCATCGAGGTCCTGCGCGAGTACGGCGTCTCGCAGATGCCGATCGTCAAGCCCGGCGCCGGCCACCCCGACGTGATGGCCGCCGAGGTCATCGGCTCGGTCGTCGAGAAGGAACTCCTCGCATCGCTGTTCGCACAGCGGGCCTCCCTCGGGGACCCGCTGGAGAAGCACATGAGCGCGCCGCTGCCGCAGGTCGGCTCCGGCGAGCCCGTGTCCGAGCTGATGGCGGTGCTCGGCGAGGCCGACGCGGCGATCGTGCTCGTCGAGGGCAAGCCCACCGGCGTCGTCAGCCGCCAGGACCTCCTGGCGTTCCTCGCCAAGGGCGCGAAGTAGCCACCTGTCGCACGAACGGTACGGGCCCGACACGTGACGGCAGCACCGGCTTAACACGGCACCGGCACAGTGGTGGTCGTCGGCAGGGAACCCCGGACACCCGGGAACCCCGCCGGCACCACGAACGGCGTCGGCGCACCTCCGGAGCGGCTCCCGGACCACGCGGACGCCAAGGACGCGGACGGCCCTGACCCGGCCCGTGTCCCTCGCGGGGACCGCCGTCGTCCCGCCCCCCGGGCAACCGGGGGTGCGGCGGTTCCCGCGCACACCCTTTTTAGGGGCTGCGTGGGCCGGTCAGGTCAGGGGGTCCGCGGTGGTCCGGCGGAGCCCCCGGGCGTGGGCGAGGTTGACCCCGCAGATGCCGGCCCAGGCCACCAGCAGCCCGCCGATGCCCGCCTGGGCCGCGCCGATCGCGGAGAGCGGGATCGCGAGGACCAGGGTCACGACGGCGAAGCCGAACCGTTCCCCGAAGGCGGCCACCGCCGAGTCCGCGCCCCCGGAACCGCCGCGCGCGGTCCGCAGCCGCTCCTCGGCTAGGCGGCGCCGCACCTGGGTGTCGACCTTCTCGACGAAGGAGTCCACCAGGGCGGCCTCGTATTCCGGTCCCAGCTCCCGCCGGGCGTCGAGGGTCGCGGCGAGCTCCTTCTTGAGCTCCTGGGCCTGAGGAGAGTGGGCTGAAGCGGTCATGCGCCCACCGTAGGAACCGGCGGAGCCACCGGCACTGGGGATAGCCCCCGTATCCCGGATCGCGGGCGCGGCTTGCCGAGCTGCATAACCCGATGCAGAGTGCACCGTGACTGAATATCTGACCGGGGACGGACGGAGGGGACGGCAATGAGCGACAGCCCGGCCGCACGGCTGCAGAAGCTGTTCGAGGGGCACCGGCTGACGCCGACCCAGCGGCGGATCGCGCACTGCATGGTGCGCGGCGCCGCGGAGGTGCCCTTCCTGTCGAGCGTGGAGCTCGCCGAGCTGGCCGGGGTGAGCCAGCCGTCGGTGACCCGCTTCGCGGTGGCGCTTGGCTTCGACGGGTACCCGGCGCTCCGCCGCCACCTGCGCGAGGTGGCGCCCGCCGGCAGGCCGGAGCCCGCGCGGGAGGACTCGTACAACGAGTACCAGCAGGCCGTCCAGGGCGAGATCGAGAACCTGCGGCGGCTCTCGGCGATGCTCGCCGATCCGGCGCCGGTGGAGGAGGCGGGCCGGCTGCTGGCCGGTTCGGCGCCGCTGCCGGTGCTGGGGCTGCGCGCGGCGTCCTCGCAGGCGCGCGGGTTCGCGTACTTCGCGGCGAAGGTGCACCCCGACGTACGGCTCCTCGACGAGGGCGGCTCCATGCTCGCCGACCGGATCGACGCGGCGGCCGCCGCCGGGGCCTCGGCGCTGCTGTGCTTCGCGCTGCCCCGCCACCCCCGGGAGGTGGTGGAGGCGCTGGAGCACGCGCGGGCGTCCGGGCTGACGACGGTGACGGTCGCCGACTCGCCGTTCGCGCCCGTCGCCCGCCACTGCGACCTGCTGATCCCGGCGCCGGTCGGCACCGGGCTGGCCTTCGACACGGCGTGTGCGCCGATGCTGCTGGGCCGGGTGCTGCTGGAGGCCATGGCGGACGCCCTGCCCGACGCGCAGGCGCGGCTGGAGTCCTTCGACGCGCGGGCCGTGGCGCGCGGGCTGTTCGTGGAGTGAGCCCGGCGGGTCCGGTCAGCTCGCGGCGGCCAGGGACGTGGTGCGGCGCAGCCAGGTGAGGGAGGCGTCGGCGAGTTCGGGCCAGCCGTGGTCGACGGTCAGGGAGTGGCCCCGGTCGTCGAAGCGCCGGTACTCGGTGATCGCGGCGGAGTGCCGGTACCGCTTGAGCGTGGAGCGGGTCAGGATGTCGGGGACGGTGTGGTCGAGCTTGCCGGAGAGCAGGAGCAGCGGCCCCCGGGTCCGGTTGGCGGTGTCGACGCGGGCCGGCGAGTGCGGGGTGAAGTTGCCGAGGGCCAGCTGGAACAGCGGCCGGGCGGGGCTGGGGATCGTCCACTTCTCGTACAGCTCGTCCGCTTCGTGTTCCGGGACGGCGTTGGCGAAGGCGTAGCGGAACTGCTCGGGGCTGAGGGAGACGGCCCGCCGGGTGTTGGCGGGGTTGCTCAGGAACGCGAACGTCGACCTGGCCTGGGCGGGGCCGATGGCCTTGACGCCCCGGATCTGGCCGGGGCAGATCGCTACGGCCGCCGCGCCCAGGCCCTCGCCCAGCAGGTGCTGGGCGATGAAACCGCCGACCGAGTGCCCCACGAGGACGGGCGGGACGTCGAGCGAGCGGATGACCCGGGCGTGGGCGTCGGCGATCTCCGTGAGGCCGACGCCGGCCTGGTCGTCCCCGCGCAGTCGGGCCTCGGCGACCGTCGGCGGGACGCCGGGCCACTCGGGCAGGACCGGTTCGTAACCCGCGTCGCGGAAGACGTCGGCCCAGCCTTCCCAGCTGGTGGAGTGGAGCCACAGGCCGTGGATGAAGACCACGGGGGTGGGTCGGGCGGCCATGGTGGCCTCCTCGGGGGCGGCGGCCCCGGCGGCCCGGGGCCGCGGGGACCGCGAGGGCGGGCCGTCCGGTACCGGCGTGCGGCGTCGCGCGTCGGCGTAAGCGGGTAAGCGGGTACGCGGGTACCCGGGTGCGCGCGGGCCGCTGAGTCCGCCCCGATCTCGTGCGGACTCCCCCATTCCACCCCATCGGGGCCGCCGCCGCCCGTTCGCGGCGCCGTGCGCCCTCGGGCCGGCGGCCCGGTGACGGCTCAGAGCAGCGCGTCGCGGAAGGCGCCCCCCGCCTCCGTGACGAGGTCCGCGAGGGGCTGGGCCGGGCGGGCCGGGGCGAAGCGGATCCCGCCGCCGGGGGTGGCCGTGAAACCGTGGACGGACGGGCGCGGGAGGCTGTTGTAGCCGTAGTGGGCGGTGAAGAAGTACGCGCCGGTGTCCGGGACGGCGATCACGTCGCCCGGCCGGAGCCCGGGCAGCTCCCGGGCGGTGGCGAGCAGGTCCCCGGCGAAACAGGCCGGGCCCGCGATGTCCTGGGCCACCGGCGGGCCGGTGCGCGGCTCGCCCTTGGCGTCGTAGGCGAGGATCCGCAGCGGCCAGGACGCGGGGGCGTACACCGTGCGGGTCGCCAGCTGCACCCCGGCGTGGGTCACGGCGATGGGCCGGCCCCCGGTCTCCTTCGTGTACTCGACCCGGGCCAGGATCAGGCCCTGCTTGGCCAGCAGCGACCGGCCGAACTCGGTGACCAGCCCGTACGAGCCGTCGAAGAGCGCGGGGACGGCCGCGCGCAGGGCCTCGACGTACGCGGCGTACGTGGGGGAGTGCTCGTCGGAGGCGAAGTTGACCGGCAGGCCGCCGCCGATGTCGAGGGTGTCGATCCGGCGCCGCCCGGCCGCCGCGTTGACCTCCTCGGCCAGCGCGTGGACCTCGCGGACGCCCTGCGCGATCAGGGCCAGCGGCACCCCCTGCGAGCCGGAGTGGGTGTGCAGGCGGGTCAGCCAGGGCCGGTCGAGGAAGGCGCGCACGAGCCGCTCCCGGGCGCCCGGGTCGCGCAGCGCGAAACCGAACTTCGAGGTGGAGGTGGCCGTGGACAGGGCGTCGATGGTGCCGGCGCCGGTCTGCGGGTTGATCCGCAGCCCGATCGGGGACCGGGTGGGCGGGCCCGCCGCCATCAGCGCGTCGAGCCGTTCCAGTTCCTGGGCGTTGTCGGCGTTGACGGCGATGCCCAGGGCCAGCGCCTCGCGCAGCTCGGCCTCCGTCTTGGCGGGGGAGTCCAGCACCGTCCGCTCCGCCGGGACCCCGGCCGCCCGGGCCAGCGCGAGCTCGCCGGGGCTGGCCACCTCGCAGCCGATGCCGGCGTCCGCGAGCAGCCGCAGGACCGGGACCAGGGGGGCGGCTTTCACCGCGAAGGTGTGCAGGACGGGTGTCCCGGGCGCGGCCGCGGCGTCGAAGGCGGCGGTCAGGGACGCGGCGCGGGCGCGGATCCCGGCCACGTCGAGGAGGCAGGTCACGGGCTCGCGGTCCAGCAGCCCCTGTCCGACCGCGGCCCGTACGGCCAGGTCACGCAGGGTGGCGGGGTCCGGGAGGGGCGTCCGTTCGGGCGTCTGGGAGGCCATGTCCGCCATCCCATCATCCGGCCGACCCCGCCGCAGCTGTTGACTGGATCTATTCATCCGGAGAGGATGTGAATAGATTGACCAACATCGGAGGAGGCACCGCCATGTCAGGACCCCGCCCCGTACGGGCCGCGCGAGGCACCGAGCTCAGCACCCTGGGATGGCAGCAGGAGGCCGCCCTGCGCATGCTGCAGAACAACCTCGACCCCGAGGTCGCGGAGCACCCCGACAAGCTGGTCGTCTACGGCGGCACGGGCAAGGCCGCGCGCGACTGGCGCTCGTACGACGCCATGGTGCGCACCCTGCGGACCCTCAAGCAGGACGAGACCATGCTGGTCCAGTCCGGCCGCCCGGTCGGCGTGATGCAGACCCACGAGTGGGCGCCGCGCGTCCTGCTCGCCAACTCCAACCTGGTCGGCGACTGGGCCAACTGGGAGGAGTTCCGCCGCCTGGAGCACCTGGGCCTGACCATGTACGGCCAGATGACGGCCGGTTCCTGGATCTACATCGGCACCCAGGGCATCCTCCAGGGCACCTACGAGACCTTCGCGGCCGTCGCCGCCAAGAAGTTCGGCGGGACCCTCGCCGGCACGATCACCCTCACCGCCGGCCTCGGCGGCATGGGCGGCGCCCAGCCGCTGGCCGTGACGATGAACGACGGCGTCGCCATCTGCATCGACGTCGACCCGCGCGCCATCGAGCGCCGCATCGAGCACCGCTACCTGGACGTCAAGGCCGACAACCTCCGCCACGCCCTCCAGCTGGCCGTCGAGGCCCGCGACGCCCGCAAGCCGCTCTCCATCGGCCTCCTCGGCAACGCCGCCGAGCTGCTGCCGCAGATGCTGGCCGAGGGTGCCCCGATCGACATCGTGACGGACCAGACCTCCGCCCACGACCCGCTCGCCTACCTCCCCGTCGGCGTCGACTTCGACGACATGGCCGCCTACGCCGCCAAGGACCCGGCGGGCTTCACCACCCGCGCCCGCGAGTCCATGGCCCGCCACGTCGAGGCCATGGTCGGCTTCATGGACGCCGGCTCCGAGGTCTTCGACTACGGCAACTCCATCCGCGGCGAGGCCCAGCTGGCCGGCTACGACCGCGCGTTCGCCTTCCCCGGCTTCGTCCCCGCCTACATCCGGCCGCTGTTCTGCGAGGGCAAGGGCCCCTTCCGCTGGGCGGCGCTGTCCGGCGAGGCCTCGGACATCCACAAGACCGACAAGGCGATGCTGGAGCTCTTCCCGGAGAACGAGTCCCTGCACCGCTGGATCAAGATGGCCGGCGAGCGCGTCCACTTCCAGGGCCTGCCCGCCCGCATCTGCTGGCTCGGCTACGGCGAGCGCGACAAGGCCGGCGAGCGCTTCAACGAGATGGTCGCCGACGGCACCCTCGCCGCCCCGCTGGCCATCGGCCGCGACCACCTCGACTGCGGCTCGGTCGCCTCCCCGTACCGCGAGACGGAGGCCATGCTCGACGGCTCCGACGCGATCGCCGACTGGCCGCTGCTCAACGCCATGGTCAACGTCGCCTCCGGCGCCTCCTGGGTCTCCATCCACCACGGCGGCGGTGTCGGCATGGGCCGCTCCATCCACGCCGGCCAGGTCACCGTCGCCGACGGCACCAAGCTCGCGGGCGAGAAGATCCGCCGCGTGCTCACCAACGACCCCGGCATGGGCGTCATCCGCCACGTCGACGCCGGCTACGACATCGCCGAGTCGGTCGCCGACGAGCGGGGCGTGCGCGTCCCGATGCGCGAGGGCGACGCGTGAGCCCCACCCCCGAGGCATCCGCCCCCCGTGCCGCCGCCGCACCCGCGGCGGCGGCCGGGGGCGGCGCCGGCTCGTTCCACACCCTGTGGAACGAGCTCGCGCCCATCGGCCGCCACGCGGACAGCGGCGGGTACCGCCGCTACGCCTGGACCGGCGCCGACGCCGACTGCCGTGCCTGGTTCCGGGCGCAGGCCGAGTCCCGCGGCCTCGCCTACGAGGTGGACCGCAACGGCAACCAGTGGGCCTGGCTCGGCGACCCCCTCGCGGGCGACGCCGTCGTCACCGGCTCCCACCTGGACTCCGTCCCGGACGGCGGCGCCTTCGACGGCCCCCTCGGGGTGGTGTCCTCCTTCGCGGCCCTGGACGAACTCCGCTCCCGCGGCGCCTCGTTCTCCCGGCCGCTGGCCATCACCAACTTCGGCGACGAGGAAGGCGCCCGCTTCGGCCTGGCCTGCGTCGGCTCCCGGCTCGCCGCCGGACAGCTGACCAAGGAGAAGGCGTACGAGCTCCGCGACGGCGACGGCGTCAGCCTGCCCGACGCGATGGAGCGGGCCGGCCACGACCCCGAGACCATCGGAGCCGACCCCGAACGCCTCGCCCGCATCGGCGCCTTCGTCGAACTGCACGTCGAACAGGGCCGCGCCCTCGACCTGTCCGGGGACCGCGTCGGCATCGCCTCCGCGATCTGGCCGCACGGCCGCTGGCGGTTCGACTTCCACGGCGAGGCCAACCACGCCGGCACCACCCGCCTCGTGGACCGCCGCGACCCGATGCTGACGTACGCGGCGACCGTGCTCGCCGCCCGCCAGGAGGCGGCCCTCGCCGGGGCCGTCGCCACCTTCGGGAAGATCTCCGTCGAACCCAACGGGGTCAACGCCATCCCCTCCCTCGTGCGCGGCTGGCTCGACTCCCGGGCCGCCGACCAGGCCACCCTCGACACGGTCGTCACCGCCGTCGAGAAGGCCGCCCGCGAGCACGCCGACCGGGACGGCATCGACCTCGCCGTCGTCCGGGAGTCCTTCACCCCGGTCGTCGAGTTCGAGCACGCCCTGCGCGACGAGCTGAACCGGATCCTCGGCGGGAGCGTCCCCGTCCTCGGCACCGGGGCGGGACACGACGCCGGAATCCTCTCCGCCGCCGTCCCGACCGCGATGCTGTTCGTGCGGAACCCCACCGGGGTCTCCCACTCCCCGCGGGAGTTCGCCGCCGAGGACGACTGCGTGGCCGGCGTCCTCGCCCTCGCCGACGTACTGGAAGGCCTGGCATGCCGCTGAAGACGTACTGGCTGGAGCACGCCTGGCTCGGCACCCACGTCGAGCCGGGCGTGGCCCTGGACGTGTCGGCGGACGGCCGCATCGCCGGGCTGCGCACCGGGGTGGACGCCCCGCCCCCCGGGGCGGAGGTGCTGCGCGGGCTCACCGTCCCCGGCCTGGCCAACGCGCACTCCCACGCCTTCCACCGCGCGCTGCGCTCCGTCGTCCAGGTCGGCTCGGGCACCTTCTGGACCTGGCGCGAGGTCATGTACGGCGTCGCCCAGAACCTCACCCCCGAGAACTACTTCGCCCTCGCCCGCGCCGTGTACGCGGAGATGGCGCTGGCCGGCATCACCGACGTCGGCGAGTTCCACTACGTCCACCACGCCCCCGGCGGCACCCCGTACGCCGACCCCAACGCGATGGGCGAGGCGCTGATCGAGGCGGCCGCGGCGGCCGGCATCCGCATCACCCTCCTCGACACCGCGTACCTGGCCGCCGGCTTCGGCGAGGCGCCCAACCCGCACCAGCTGCGCTTCTCCGACGGCACCGCGGAGGCCTGGGCCGAGCGGGTCTCGGCCCTCAAGCCCCGCGAGCACGCGCTGATCGGCGCGGCGATCCACTCCGTACGCGCCGTCCCGGCCGACCAGCTGGCCACCGTCGCGGCCTGGGCGCAGGAGCGGCAGGCCCCGCTGCACGTCCACCTGTCCGAGCAGACGGCGGAGAACGAGGCCTGCCGGGCCGCCCACGGCCGGACCCCGACGCAGCTCCTCGCCGACCACGGCGTCCTGGGCCCGCGCACCACCGGGGTCCACAACACGCACCTCACCGACGCCGACATCGCCCTGCTCGGCGGCACCACCACCGGCACCTGCATGTGCCCGACCACCGAACGCGACCTCGCCGACGGCATCGGCCCGGCCGGCCGGCTCCAGCGCGCGGGCAGCCCGCTGTCCCTGGGCAGCGACAGCCACGCGGTGATCGACCTGCTGGAGGAGGCGCGGGCGATGGAGCTGAACGAGCGCCTGCGCAGCCGGACCCGGGGGCACTGGACGGCCAACGCCCTGCTGAGTGCCGCCACCGCCGACGGCCACGCCTCCCTGGGCCGCCCGGACGCGGGACGCCTGGAGCCCGGGGCCCTCGCGGACTTCACGACCATCGCCCTGGACACCGTCCGCACGGCGGGCCCGCTGCCGCGGCTCGGCGCCGAGACGGCGGTCTTCGCGGCCTCGGCCGCCGACGTCCGCCACACGGTGGTGGGCGGCCGGCACGTGGTCCGCGACGGAGTCCATACCCTGGTCGGGGACGTCCCGGCGGCCCTGTCCGAAGCCATCGCGGCCGTCCGCGGCTGACGCCCGGAATTGCCCCACCCGGCCCTTCCTCCGTTCCCCGGGCCCGCCCCGGACCCCTTTGCAGGGGCGGCGCGCCCGTCGCGCCCCATCGCCGCGGGGTCCCGGGGGCGGGCCCCGGGAGCGGGGTCCGGGGCCGCGGGCCCCGGTTCCGGGAAGGGGCGGGGTGGGGGAACGAAACCTCCCGAGAGGAACCCATGACCACCACCGTCATCACCAACATCGGCAGCCTCGTCACCAACGACCCCGCCCTCGGCGACGGCAGCCCCCTCGGCCTGATCGAGAACGCCGCCGTCGTCATCGACGGCGAGGTCATCGCCTGGGTGGGACCCGCCGACACGACCCCCGCCGCCGACGCCGCCTTCGACGCGAACGGCCGCGCCGTCATCCCCGGCTTCGTCGACTCGCACTCCCACCTCGTCTTCGCCGGCGACCGCACCGCCGAGTTCAACGCCCGCATGTCCGGCCGCGGCTACTCCGCCGGAGGCATCCGCACCACCGTCGCCGCCACCCGCGCCGCCAGCGACGACGCGCTGGAGGCCAACCTGCTGCGCCACCTCGACGAGGCCCGCCGCCAGGGCACCACCACCTTCGAGACCAAGTCCGGCTACGGCCTCACCGTCGCCGACGAGGCCCGCGCCCTGCGCATCGCCGCCGCGCACACCGAGGAGGTCACCTACCTCGGCGCGCACATCGTCTCCCCCGACTACGCCGACGACCCGGCGGGCTACGTCGACCTCGTCACCGGCGAGATGCTGGCCGCCTGCGCCCCGTACGCCCGCTGGGTGGACGTCTTCTGCGAGAAGGGCGCCTTCGACGGCGACCAGGCCCGCGCCATCCTCACCGCCGGCGCCGCCGCCGGGCTGATCCCGCGCGTCCACGCCAACCAGCTCTCCCACGGCCCCGGCGTGCAGCTCGCCGTGGAGCTGGAAGCCGCCTCCGCCGACCACTGCACCCACCTCACCGACGCCGACGTGGACGCCCTCGCCCAGGCGGCCGGAACCACCGTCGCGACCCTCCTGCCCGGCGCCGAGTTCTCCACCCGCGCCCAGTGGCCCGACGCCCGCCGCCTCCTCGGCGCGGGCGCCACCGTCGCCCTGTCCACGGACTGCAACCCCGGCTCCTCCTACACCAGTTCCATGCCGTTCTGCATCGCGCTCGCCGTCCGCGACATGGGCATGACCCCCGACGAGGCCCTGTGGTCGGCCACCGCCGGCGGCGCCGCCGCGCTGCGCCGCACCGACATCGGCCGGATCAGCCCCGGGGCCCGCGCCGACCTCGCGCTCCTCGACGCGCCCAGCCACGTCCACCTCGCCTACCGGCCGGGCGTCCCGCTCGTCTCCGCCGTCTGGCAGCGGGGGGTGCGCGCCGCCTGACGCCCCGCCCGCCCCCCCGCCCGACGGCCCGCGCGCCCCGGAACGGCCGGAAACGGCACGTCCGGGAGGCCGTCGAACCGGACCGTCCTTTGTCTTCCCTCCGCAAGGTCCCGGGCGTACCTTGAGCCACCAATCTGATGTGTCGTCAGTAACTTGTGGCCCGAGGGGAAGACGAAGGTGTCCGACCGGAAACGTTCCACCGCGCTCGCGCTGGCCTCCGCGCTGGCCGGATCGGCGGTGCTGCTCGCCGCCCCCGCGGCCCACGCCGATGTCGTCGACGTCCAGTACGACTGCAAGACCCCCATCGGGGACAAGTCCGCGGTCTCGCCCATCGACATCAAGGCCGTCAAGGAGGGCGACGGCTACAAGCTGACGATGTCCTTCCAGAAGGGCGTCTCCTCCAGCCCCATCGAACTGGGCAAGGGCGCCATGACCCCCAGCGCCGTCATCCAGACCGACGGCGCCGAGAAGGGCACCGTCCAGGTCTCCGGCCCGCCCAACTCCGAGGCCGTGCCCGCCAACACCCCCATCAAGATCAGCGACCTCTCGGGGACCTACACCCCCAAGCAGAGCGGCAAGGTCACCTTCACCGCCGGGGTCCTCACCATCAAGGCCATGGGGACCACCACCACCTGCACCCCCGGGAACGGCCCCAAGCCCTCCCTGGAACTCCAGGTGACGGGCGCGGGCGGTGCCCAGGACCCCGCCCGGGACCCCGCCCCGCCCACCGGCGACACCCTCCCGCAGACCGGACCCGCCGACTCCGCCCTCGCCCTCGGCACCCTCGGCGCCACCGTGCTGCTCACCGGCGCCGCCGGAACGCTCTGGCTGACCCGGCGCGGCCGCCGGGCCGGCGAGACCCGGCCCTGAACGGAGCGGCCCCGGCCATGCGCGTGCTCCACACCCTCACCCGGCTCGGCGCCGCGCTGCTCGCCGCCGCCGCCCTCCACGGCACCCCGGCCGCGGCCGCCGACGAGCCCGGCTGGACCGCCGAACCGGCCACCGGGCGGCCCGGCACCCCGCGCCCGTACTTCTACCTCGCGGGCGCGGCCGGCGCCGTCCTGGAGGACCGCCTCACCCTGGCCAACCCCGGCGACCGCGAACGGACCGTCACCCTGCGCGGCGCCGACGCCTACAACACCCCCGACGGCGCCCTCGCGGTCTCCCCGGCCGGGGAGGGCGCACCGGCGGCGGCCGGCGTCGGGGCCGGTGCCGGGTCCTGGATCAGCTTCGGCGCGGCCACCACCGTGAAGGTCCCGCCGCGCACCCGCGCCGTGGTCCCCTTCACCGTCACCGTGCCGCCCGCCGCCGCGCCCGGGGACCACCCCGCCGCCGTCGTCGCCACCGAGGCGGGCCACGAGGCGGCCGTACGGGTCCACCTGCGCGTCGGCGGCCCGGCACTGGCCGCCCTCACCGTCGAGGACGTCGCCGTGCACGGCTCGGGCACCTCCGCCGTCATCCGGTACGCGCTGGTCAACCGCGGCAACGTGGCCCTCGCCCCGGAGCTCGCGGTCCGCGCCGAGGGCCGCTTCGGCGAGGTCCGTGGCCGGAGCGCCCACGCGGTGCCCGTCGAGCTGCTGCCCGGCCGGCGGGTCGAGCTGAGCGAGCCCTGGCCCGGCGCCCCCGCCCTCGACCGGGTCGCCCTCACCCTCACGGTCACCGCCCCCGGCGCCGCACCGGCCACCGCCCGCGCGTCGGCGTGGCTCCTGCCCGGGGGGACCACCGCGCGGCTCGGCGTCGCACTGCTCGCCCTCGGCACGCTCGCGACGGCCGCGCTGCTCCTCGTACGGACCCGGCGCACCGGCCGGGAACGGCCCCCCGAGCCGCCCGCGACCGCGGCGGCGCCCGCACCGGAACCCGAGCTGACGGGAGCGTCCAGGTGAGCCCCAGCCCCGGCCGCACCCCCGGCCGCACCCCCGGCCCCGTCCGCACGGCCGACGCCGCCCGCGGCCCCGTGCCCCGCGCCGCCCGCCGCCGCGCCCGCATCGCGTCCCTGCCGGCCGCGCTCGCCGCGCTGGCCGCCCTCGCCGCCCTCGCGCTGCTCCCGGCCGCGGCGCCCGCCGCCGCCGACACCGGCAAGCCCGCCGTGACGCTCTCCCTCCAGGAGGCCGCCAAGGGCACCGAGCTCGCCGTCGACGGGACCGGCTGGCGGGCCAGGACCATGGTGATGCTGCTGGTCTGCGGCCAGAACATGATCGGCGGCACCAACAGCTGCGCCAACGCCGACGGGGTCGCCGTGGCGGTCGGCGACGACGGCCGCTTCGCCGCCCGGCTGCCGGTCGTGGCCCCGCCCAAGCCGTGCCCCTGCGTGGTGAACGTGACCTCCGTCAACGGGGACCAGTCCACCGTCGCCGTACCGCTGAGGATCACCGACCATCCGGTGGCCGAACTGCCCGCGGAATCCGGCACCGCCCGCCTCGCGATGCTCACCGGGGTCCGCCTCACCGGCGACGACGGGGTGCTGACCTGGTTCGGCGCGCCGCCCGGCAGGAAGTTCCGGGTCACCGTCGGCAACCTCGGCTCGGCCCCCGTCAAGGATCCGGTCTTCCGGCTCGGCACCGCCCACGGGGTCTTCGCCCCGACGTGGGAGGAGGCCCGCTGGAAGGGCAGCATCGCGCCCGGCGGCAAGGCCGAGGTCGCACTGGACGTGGAGCTCCCGGCCGGCGCCCACGGTGACTACACCGTCTCCCTCAAGTACGGCGACACGGTCCTGGCCACCCAGCCGTGGGGCGTCGACCGCCCGTACGGGGTGCTGCTGTTCTGGGCCCTGCTCCTCGTGGTGATCCCGACGGCCCTCTTCCGGCTCGGCATGGCCGTCGTCGACAAGGTCCGCCCGCGCACCGCCGCCCCCGGCGGGGGCCGCCGGCACGCGGCCTCCGCGGTGACGGCCCGGCTGCCGCGGCTCCCCGGCGCGGGGGAACGGGCGCCGGCGGGGCCGCCCCCGGCCGGCCCCGCCCCGGTCCTGCCGTGGTTCACCCCGGAGCCGCAGCCGCAGCCGCTGCCCGACGCGGGCCGGCCGCGCGCCCCACAGACATCCGCACCGTCCGATCACAGTCAGACGACGAAGGGACACTCGTGAAGACCCAACGGAGGGTGAGCGCGGCCGTGGTCGCGCTGCTGCTCAGCGGCGCGGGTATCGCCATGGCGGCTTCGCCCGCCCAGGCCGCCGACGCCACGTTCAAGGTCAGGTGCGTGCCGCCGGCCGGCGGCGGTGATCCGGTGGAGGGCGAGACCACCGCCAGGATCACGGCACCGGCCACGGCGAAGGTCGGGGACGAGGTCGACGTGTCCTGGGAGACCGTCAAGCCCGCCTCGAACAACACCGACCTGATGGTGATCCCGAAGGACGCGGTCCAGCCCACCGGCTGGATCGCGCTCGGCGGGGGCATGGGCGAGCTGAAGGTGGTGGGGGAGAAGAAGAACCCCGAGATCCCCAAGAAGGCGCCGATGGTCATGTCCGTCATGAAGGGCAAGCTGAAGCTGACCAAGGCGGGGAAGATCAGCCTGACCCCCGGCAGGTACGAGGTCGCGGTCACCTTTTCCTTCGGCACCTTCGTCACGAAGTGCGCGCCGACGGGTGAGGTGAGCGGCGGGGCCACCATCGACGTGGCGGCCGGCAGCGGCACCGGCGGCACCACGACCGGCGGCACCACCACCGGCGGGGCGACGACCGGCGGGGCGACGACGGGCGGTTCCACCACCGGCGGTTCCACCACCGGCGGTTCCACCACCGGCGGTTCCACCACGACCGGAGGATCCACCACCGGCGGCAGCGGCGGCCAGACCGACTTCCCCGGCAAGGCCGTCGAGGTCGCCTACGACTGCGGCGCGGTGGTCCCGGGCGGCATCAAGACCCCGGTCACGATCAGCGCCAAGAAGAACGGCGGCGGCTACGACCTGACGGTCAAGACCGCCAAGGGGGCCATGGCGGCCCCCATGGCCCTGCCCGCCGGAGCCCTGAAGCCCTCGATGGACATCAAGCTGGGCGGCGCCGACAGCGGCTCGGTCAAGGTCACCGGCCCGGCCAACGCCGAGCCGATCCCGGACAAGGCCCCGGTCAGCCTCAGCGATATGACCGGCACCTACAAGCCGGGCAAGACGGGCAAGACCACGCTCAGCCCCGACCAGCTGACGATCGACGTCACGATGGCCCCCGGCTCCACCCCGATCAACGTGCCCTGCAAGGCCACCAGCAGCGCGGTCTCCCTGGAGCTGGACACCACCGCCCAGCAGGGCGGTGCCACCGGCGCCACCACGGCCGGCACCTCCGGCACCGGCGGAGCCGCAGGCGGCCTCGCCGAGACCGGCGCCGAGAACACCGGCGGGGTCAAGGCCCTCGCCCTCGTCGCCGGCACGGTGATCCTGCTCGGCGCCGCGGTCTTCACCCTCACCCCCTGGCGCCGCCTGCGCGGCACCCGCTAGCCGCACCGGCACCGGTGACCGAAGCCGTGCACGTCCCCCGTACGGGTGGGCGCGCACGGCTTCGCGGTCTCGGCGCCTCGTTCCTCGTGGGGTTCGCGACCGAGGTGAAGGGAGGCTGAACCCGCTCCCGCCCGCACAACGGAACGGCCCGGCACACCAGGAGGTGTGCCGGGCCGTTCACGGCTTCCGCGGGGGCGTGCGTCAGCGCACGTCGCCCATGAGCGCCTTGACCTTCTTGCGGTACATGAAGACCGCGACGCCGGCCAGGACGGCCAGGGTGGCCTCGATCGCCACCGCGCCGGTGCCGTTGAGGTCGATGCCGAACACGGCCGGGTCGGACAGCAGGCTGGTGACGGAGTCACCGGCGGTGACCGCCAGGAACCACACGCCCATCATCTGCGAGGCGTACTTGGCCGGAGCCATCTTGGTGGTGACCGACAGGCCGACCGGGGAGATGCACAGCTCGCCGACCGTCTGGATCAGGTAGATCCCGACGAGCCACATCGGGCTCACCGTCTGGCCGTTCGCCGCCAGGGCGATCGGGACCAGGAAGAAGAAGAACGAGACGCCGATGAAGAACAGGCCCGCGGCGAACTTGCCGACGGTCGACGGCTCGTTGCCCTTGCGGTTCAGCCACACCCAGATCCAGGCGAAGACCGGGGCCAGCGCCATGATGAAGATCGGGTTCAGGGACTGGTACCAGGACGAGGGGAACTCGAAGCCGAGCAGCGCGCCGGAGGCCTTGGTCTCACCGAAGGACTGGACGGTCGAGGCGCCCTGGTCGTAGATCATCCAGAAGACGGCGGCGGCGACGAAGAACCAGATGTAGCCGGTCATCTTCGACTGCTCGGTGCCCGACAGGTCCTTGTCCCGCTTGATGCGGATGAGGACACCGGTCGGGATGATCAGGCCGATCAGGGTCAGCGGGATGGTCGCCCAGGCCTTGGTGAACATGCCGGCCATGGCGACGGCGGTGTAGAACACGGCCACGGCCGCGACGACGGCGACGATCTTGCGGATCCAGGCGGAGCGCTCCTCGGCCGACAGCGGCTTGGGGACGACCGAGCTGACCGGGTTCAGGTTCTTGGTGCCGAGCAGGAAGGCGATCAGGCCGATGCCCATGCCGACGGCGGCCAGCGCGAAGCCGAGGTGCCAGTTGACTTCCTGGCCGACGGTGCCGATCACCAGCGGCGCGAAGAAGGCGCCGGCGTTGATGCCCATGTAGAAGATGGTGAAGCCGCCGTCACGACGCGGGTCGTTCGCGTCCTTGTACAGCTGGCCGACCATCGTCGAGATGTTGGCCTTCAGCAGACCGGAGCCGAGCGCCACCAGCGCCAGGCCGACGAAGAAGGTCGCGCCGCCCGGGAGGGCGAGGATGATGTGACCGGACATGATCGTCACGGCCGCGATCGTCACCGTCTTGCGGGGGCCCCAGACGCGGTCGCCCAGCCATCCGCCCGGGAGGGCGAGCAGGTAGACCATGGAGACGTAGATGGAGAACACGGTGATCGCCGTGCCCTCGTCCATCCCGATACCGCCGGCCAGGCTGCCCTTCTTGGCATCCGGGCCACCCGAGAGCAGGTAGACGAGGAGGAGGGCCTTCATGCCGTAGAAGCTGAACCGCTCCCACATCTCGGTCATGAAGAGAGTGGCCAGGCCACGGGGGTGTCCGAAGAAGGTCTTCTCGGCGGCCGGGGTCGCCGAGTCCTTCGTCAGGCTGGAAGCCATGGTCGATCCTTGCTTGCTCGGGACGCTCGGCTTCGTGAGCTGTTCAGCGCCCGGTGGGGGGTGGCCGGCACCGGCAGACGGGTGTCCCACCCCACGCCCTGGGGTCTCGGCTCCGGTCGGGAGACGAAGGAACAGCAGTCACCGGGATCCACGCCCTCCGCGCTGCATCGCGCGCAGGGCCCGGCCCACAGGTCATTCACTGTCATCTGGGCCGGATGAAACCGACCAGAGCAGAATTTGAGGTCCTTGGCTCGCTTTACGGCACAAAGATCCCCTGGGTAGTGCATCAGGCGTCTCGCCACCATACGACAGGACACTGCGCCATATGGAAGGACTTGAGAGATGGATCACAGGCTTCCAGGGAACCGTTTCGTCATATTCGAAGGCCGTTAGTAGTTCATAAGCCCAGTTCGAGAGGGGTGTGCGGGCAAGCACCTCCTCGCAGCCGCCGCGGACTACCATCACCCACATGACGCGTGTACTGCTCGCCGAGGACGACGCATCCATCTCGGAACCCCTGGCCCGCGCCCTGCGCCGGGAGGGCTACGAGGTCGAGGTACGGGAGGACGGCCCCACCGCCCTTGAGGCCGGACTGCAGGGCGGCGTCGACCTCGTCGTCCTGGACCTCGGACTGCCCGGCATGGACGGCCTGGAGGTGGCCCGGCGACTGCGCGCCGAGGGCCACGGCTTCCCCATCCTGGTCCTCACCGCCCGGGCCGACGAGGTGGACACGGTGGTCGGCCTCGACGCCGGCGCCGACGACTACGTGACCAAGCCCTTCCGGCTCGCCGAGCTGCTGGCCCGCGTCCGGGCCCTGCTGCGGCGCGGCGCCAACGAGGCCGCCCAGGCCCCCGCCACCCACGGCGTGCGCATCGACGTCGAGTCCCACCGCGCCTGGATGGGGGAGGAGGAGCTCCAGCTCACGGCCAAGGAGTTCGACCTGCTGCGCGTCCTGGTCCGCGACGCCGGCCGGGTCGTCACCCGCGACCAGCTGATGCGCGAGGTCTGGGACACCACCTGGTGGTCCTCCACCAAGACCCTCGACATGCACATCTCCTGGCTCCGCAAGAAGCTGGGCGACGACGCCGCGAACCCCCGCTACATCGCCACCGTCCGGGGCGTCGGCTTCCGCTTCGAGAAGAGCTGAGCCCGCACCGTTAGGGCATCCTCTAAGCCATGCGCCGCCGCCTGATCAACTCCACGCTCGCCGTGGTGCTCGTCGTGATCGCCGTGTTCGGGGTCTCCCTCGTCATCGTGGAGACCCGGACCATCACCAGCAGCGCCCAGGACCGCATCGGCTCCGAGGCCCTGCGGCTGCTGGGCACCGTCGAGGCGGACGCGCTGGAGCACAAGCCGGTCGACCCCTCCGCGCTCGCCGAGCAGCTGGACCTGGGCACCTACGCCCGCATCTCCATCCCCGGCCGGCCCGTCGTCGAGGTCGGCGACCGGATCCCCGACAGCGTCATCCGGGGCACCGCCCGCGGGGAGCAGGGCGAGGTGGTGACCGTCGAGGAGTCCCGCGCCACCGTCACCAAGGAGGTCGGGCGGACCCTGGCGGTGGTCGGGGCGGTGGCGCTGCTCGCGGTCGTCGCGGCCGTGCTGCTCGCCGTACGGCAGGCCAACCGGCTCGCCTCCCCGCTCACCGACCTCGCCGAGACGGCCGAGCGGCTGGGATCGGGCGACCCGCGGCCCCGGCACAAGCGCTACGGGGTTCCCGAGCTGGACCGGGTCGCCGACGTGCTCGACTCCAGCGCGGAGCGGATCGGCCGGATGCTCACGGCCGAGCGCCGGCTCGCCGCGGACGCCTCCCACCAGCTGCGGACCCCGCTGACGGCCCTGTCGATGCGGCTGGAGGAGATCACGGTCACCGACGACCTGGAGACCGTACGGGAGGAGGCCACCATCGCCCTCACCCAGGTGGAGCGGCTCACGGACGTGGTGGAGCGGCTGCTGACGAACTCGCGGGACCCGCGGACCGGCTCGGCGGTCCCCTTCGACCTGGACGAGGTCGTCAAGCAGCAGGTGGAGGAGTGGCGGCCGGCCTACCGCAGCGCCGGGAGGGCCATCGTGCGCTCCGGGAAGACGGGGATGCGGGCCGTGGGCACCCCCGGGGCGGTCTCCCAGGTCCTGGCGACCCTCGTGGAGAACGCGCTGATGCACGGGGGCGGCACCGTCGCGCTGCGCACCCGGGTCACCGGCAACCAGGCCGTACTGGAGGTCACGGACGAAGGCCCCGGCGTCCCCCCGGACCTCGGCAACCGGATCTTCGAGCGGGCGATCAGCGGCCGCAACTCCACCGGGATCGGCCTCGCGGTCGCCCGGGACCTCGCGGAGGCGGACGGCGGCCGACTGGAGCTGCTCCAGAGCCAGCCGCCGGTGTTCGCGCTGTTCCTCAGCCGTACCGCGCCGCGGCGGACCGAGCCGGAACCGACGGTGCGCTGAGGGGCTACTTCGCGGCCGGCGCGACCGGCGCCGGGGCGAGCACCACGGCCGGCGCGTCGTGGCCGTCCCGCTGCTCGACGACCAGCGAGGCCGCCGCCGGCGCGGGCAGGGCCTGGAAGACCCAGGTCCGGTAGGACCAGAAGCGGAACACGGTGGCGATCGCCATGCCCAGGAACTTGAAGACGTTGTTCTGCAGCGAGCTGTCCCAGCCGAAGCCGTACGTCGCCGCGTAGAGCACGCCGCTCTCGATGACCATGCCGATCAGGCTGAACAGGACGAAGAGGACCATCTCGCGGCGGCGGCTGCCCAGGTCGCGGTCGCGGTACGTGAAGTAGCGGAAGCCGATGTAGTTGGTGACGATGGCCACCACGATGGCTATGACGTTCGCGCGCACCGTCTGGAGGTCGGTCGTGCTCCGGAGCAGGTTGAACACACCGAAGTTGACCAGGACGCCCAGCCCGCCCACCGCACCGAACTTGGCCGCCTCCCGGGCGAGACCGCGGAAGCGCTCGGACAGCGGTGCTGCTTTCGACGTACTCATGTGATCCTTCAGTCCCTGTCCGTCGTCGCCGCCCCGCGCTGGAGCGTCACTCGATTTCGTCAACCCCGACATGTTAAGTGTCGCCCCCGGGCTCCGTACGCGCCTCGGCACCCCTGCGACGCACGGCACACGGCCCGGCACACGGGTATGCGCCAGGGCACGTCCGGATGGCGCAATACCGCCGGATACCCTGGAGTGGTGACGTTCCCGGTAGTCGGTATGGTCGGCGGCGGGCAGCTCGCCCGCATGACCCACGAGGCGGGCATCCCCCTCGGCATCAGATTCAAGCTCCTCAGTGACACCCCACAGGACTCGGCGGCCCAGGTCGTGAGCGACGTCGTCATCGGCGACTATCGCGATCTGGAGACACTGCGCGCCTTCGCGCGCGGCTGCGACGTGATCACCTTCGATCACGAGCACGTGCCCACCGAACACCTCCGGGCCCTGGAAGCGGACGGCATTCCCGTCCGCCCGGGGCCCGACGCGTTGGTGCACGCCCAGGACAAGGGGGTGATGCGCGCCAAGCTCGACGAGATCGGCGCGCCCAGCCCCCGCCACCGGATCGTGCGCGATCCGGCGGACGCGGCGGCCTTCGCGCAAGAGGTGGGCGGCTTCCCGGTCATCCTCAAGACGGTGCGCGGCGGGTACGACGGCAAGGGCGTGTGGTTCGTCCGCACGCCCGAGGACGCGGAGGCGCCCTTCAAGGCGGGCGTCCCCGTCCTGGCGGAGGAGAAGGTGGACTTCGTCCGCGAGCTCGCCGCCAACATCGTCCGCTCCCCGCACGGCCAGGCCGTCGCGTACCCCGTCGTCGAGTCCATCCAGGTGGACGGCGTGTGCGACACGGTGATCGCCCCCGCCCCGAACCTCTCCGAGGCCCTCGCGGGCGAGGCCCAGGCCCTCGCCCTGCGCATCGCCCAGGAACTCGACGTGACCGGCCACCTGGCCGTGGAGCTGTTCGAGACCACCGACGGCCGCATCCTCGTCAACGAACTGGCCATGCGCCCGCACAACAGCGGCCACTGGACCCAGGACGGCGCGGTCACCTCCCAGTTCGCCAACCACGTCCGCGCGGTCCTGGACCTCCCCCTGGGCGACCCCCGCCCCCGGGCCCGCTGGACGGTCATGGCCAACGTGCTCGGCGGGGACTACCCCGACATGTACGCGGCGTACCTGCACTGCATGGCCCACGACCCCCAGCTGAAGATCCACATGTACGGCAAGGACGTGAAACACGGCCGCAAGGTCGGCCACGTCAACACCTACGGCGACGACCTGGACGATGTGCTGGAGCGCGCACGTCACGCAGCCGGCTACCTCAGAGGAACCATCACCGCATGAGCACCGCTAACGCAGGTCCCGTCATCGGCATCGTCATGGGTTCGGACTCCGACTGGCCGGTCATGGAGGCCGCCGCCCAGGCACTGGACGAGTTCGAGATCCCGTACGAGGTCGACGTCGTCTCCGCCCACCGGATGCCCCGCGAGATGGTGGCGTACGGCGAGCAGGCCGCCGGCCGCGGCCTGAAGGCGATCATCGCGGGCGCGGGCGGGGCCGCCCACCTGCCCGGGATGCTCGCCTCGGTCACCCCGCTCCCGGTCATCGGGGTCCCGGTGCCGCTGAAGTACCTCGACGGCATGGACTCGCTGCTCTCGATCGTCCAGATGCCCGCCGGGGTTCCCGTCGCCACCGTCTCCGTCGCCGGGGCGCGCAACGCCGGCCTGCTGGCCGTACGGATGCTGGCCGCGCACGACCCGGAGCTGCTCACCCGGATGCGCGAGTTCCAGCAGGAGCTGAACGACCAGGCCACCGAGAAGGGCAAGCGGCTGCGGACGAAGGTCGCCGGCGCGGACTCCTTCGGATTCGGCAAGTGAGCGCGGCGCAGCGCCTGGAGGAGGCGCGCGGCCTGCTCGCGGAGCACCCGGTCGTCGACGGGCACAACGACCTGCCCTGGGCGCTGCGCAACCAGGTCCGCTACGACCTGGACCGGCGCGACATCGGCGCCGACCAGTCCGCCCACCTGCACACCGACATCCCCCGGCTGCGCGCCGGCGGGGTCGGCGCGCAGTTCTGGTCCGTGTACGTGCGCTCCGACTTCGCGGGTGACGAGGCGGTCAGCGCCACCCTGGAGCAGATCGACGCGGTCGGCCAGCTGATCGACCGTTACCCGGACACCCTGGTGCGGGCGCTGACGGCGGACGACATGGAGGCGGCCCGCGAACGGGGGAGGATCGCCTCCCTGATGGGCGCCGAGGGCGGCCACTCCATCAACAACTCGCTCGCCACCCTGCGCGCCCTGCACCGCCTCGGCGTGCGGTACATGACGCTCACCCACAACGACACCATCGACTGGGCGGACTCGGCGACCGACGAGCCCCGCCACGGCGGGCTCACGGACTTCGGCCGCGAGGTCGTCCGCGAGATGAACCGCGTCGGCATGCTGGTGGACCTCTCGCACGTGGCGGAGACGACCATGCGCGACGCGATCGCCGTCTCCGCCGCGCCGGTGATCTTCTCGCACTCCTCGGCGCGGGCCGTCTGCGACCACCCGCGCAACGTCCCCGACGACGTGCTGGAGCTGCTGCCCGTCAACGGCGGCGTGGCGATGGCCACCTTCGTGCCGAAGTTCATCCTGCCCGCGGCGGTGGAGTGGACCGCGGCGGCCGACGAGAACCTGCGCGCCCACGGCCTCCACCACCTCGACACCTCACCCGAGGCGATGGAACTCCACCGGGCCTTCGAAGCGGGCCGGCCGCGCCCGGTGGCCACCGCGGCCACCGTGGCCGACCACCTGGACCACATGCGCGCGGTGGCCGGCGTCGACCACATCGGCATCGGCGGGGACTACGACGGCACCGCCTTCACCCCGTCCGGGCTGGACGACGTGGCGGGCTACCCCAACCTGATCGCGGAGCTGCTCACGCGCGGCTGGTCGCGGGCCGACCTGGCCAAGCTGACCTGGTCGAACGCGGTACGGGCGCTGCGCGACGCCGAAGGTGTGGCCCGTGGCCTGTCGGCGTCCCGGGGGCCGTCGAACGCCCACCTCTGACGCTCCACCGGGGGCGGGTCGCGGGGTCCCACCCCGCGACCCGCCCCTTTTCCATGCCCTCCTCCACCCGAACGCCACATCCGCCGGGCGCCCCGGCCACCCCACATGTCACGGTGGCACCACATCTCCTCCCCTCCCGCTGCCGCCGAGACCGGAGCGAACGCCATGGCCGACCTGCAGGACGACCCGCACGACGCCCCCACCCTCCCGGCGGGCCCCGGATCCGCCGGGGCCGAGGACGCGTCCGCCCCCGAAGCGGTGGCCGGCGCCCTGGAGCGAGCCACCGCGCTGCTCGCCGAACATCCCGTGGCGGACGGGTGCAACAGCCTCGTCTGGACGCTGAGCCAGAGCCCGTACCACGACATCGACACCCCCGACACCGGCATCGACACCGACATCCCGCGGCTGCGGGCCGGTGGCGTGGGCGCCCAGTTCTGGTCGCTGCTCGTGCCGCCGGACCGGACGCGCGAGGGCGGGGCCGCCGATCGGGTGGTCTCCGACACCCTGGAGCTCATCGACGTCGCGCTCGCCCTGGTGCGCCGCTACCCCGACGGCCTGCGCCTGGGACTGAGCGCCGACGACATGATGGACGCCCGCAACAAGGGCCGGATCGCCTCGTACCTCGGCCCGGTGTCCGGACGTACCCTGAGCGATTCGCTGGGCGCGCTGAGGGCCTTCCACACGCTGGGCGTAAGGATCCTCGCGCCGGCGGGGGCGCCCTGGGCGCTGGAGGGGCTGACGGCCTTCGGCCACGAGGTGGTCAAGGAGGTGAACCGGCTCGCGATGCTGCTGGACCTCACGGGCTGCCCGCCGGTGGCGGCCTGTCAGCTCACGGCCGCCTCGAAGGCACCGGTGATCGTCTCGAACACGGGGGCGGCGGCGCTCACCGCGCACCCGGACAACGTCACCGACGAGGTGCTGCTGGCGCTGAGGGCGGCCGGCGGTCTGGCGATGGTCACCTTCGACACCGCGCGGACGGGGGACTCCCTGCACGCGGTGGCGGACCACCTCGACCACCTGCGGGCGGTCGCCGGCCCGGAGTGCGTGGGACTGGGAGCCGCCTTCGGCGCCGAGGGGGCGACACCCCGTCCGGCGGGGCTCACCGATCCCTCGGGCTACCCCAGACTCCTCGCGGAACTACTGGAGCGGGGCTGGCCGGAGTCCGACCTGGCCCTGCTGACCTGGGGCAACGCCCAGAGGGTGCTGCGCGACGCGGAGTTCACGGCCCGCGCCGCACAGCACCGCAGAACTCCTTAGGCGGACTGGGCGGCCAGGCTGTCCTTGGGCAGCACGGTCGCCTTCCACAGGCGCACGCCGGACCAGACCGTGGCGTACAGCAGCAGGCCGTTGCGCGCGCACAGCAGGATCGTGCCGAGCGTGGAGTTGGTCAGGATGTCCGAGCCGTACCAGACCGGGAAGATCAGCGTGGTGAGCGCGGTGGCGATCACGAGCAGCCAGGCGATCGGCCGCTGGGTGGTGTGCCGGGACGTCAGGCAGACGGCCGCGAGGCCGAGCAGCCAGATCATGTACTGCGGGCTGATGACGCGGCTGGTGACCGTGAACACCATGATGGCGCAGAGCGCGGCGTCGAACGGGGTCGCGGTCGACCAGCGGTTCGCCTTCACGCGCCACAGCAGGAGCAGCAGGAAGCCGATCACCGTCAGCGCGAGGGAGGCCCGCGCGATGCTGGAGACGTACGGGCCGACGTACTCGAAGGCGCCGTACTGGAAGTTGATCTTCCCGGGCCACAGGTGGACGAGCCGGGCCGCCATCAGCGCGCTGCCGCCGAGGGACTCGACCTGGACACCGCGGTCGCCCTGGTTGCCCAGGAAGCCGAGGGTGTCGCGGAACAGCGCGGCGAAGACGGCGAGCAGCGCGACGCAGGAGAGCGCGGCGGAGATGAAGGCCTCGCGCGTCGACTTGCCGCGCGGGGTCCCGAGCAGGGTGAGCAGCGGCCACACCTTGACCATGGCGCCGATGCCGGCGATGACCCCGCCGAGCTTCGGGCGGTAGCGCAGGCAGAGCAGCGAGGCCACGGCGAGCAGGGTGACCTGGACGTCGTAGCGGGCGAACGGGGTGGCCATCAGCATCGGCAGCGTGACGAGCCACACGAGGGCGCCGGCCATGCTGCCGTCGTCACGGCGGGCGGCGCGCATCAGGCCGACGAGGACCACCGCGTCACAGAGCACCGTCAGGGCGACGAAGGCCTGGAAGTAGGTGAGGAACGGCAGGAGGTCGGGCGACAGGAAGATCGCCGCGGCTGCCGGGGGGTACTGCCACATGATGTCGTTGTGCGGCATCGTCCACGTGACGAGGACGTTGTACCAGTTGTGATAGGTCGCGGTGATCTCTACCCGTACGACGTTCGAGCTGAAGAAGTCGTTGACGAGCATCCAGAGCATCGCGGCCCGACTGGCCAGCCAGAAGCCCGCGATGCCCAGCCGGGCTCCGCGTCCTCGCATGGCTGCTTCGAAGGATCCCCGCCGGTCACGCGTGGCGGGCGCCGCCGTCGCAGATGCGGTGGGGTTGGTCGGGGGGCTGCTGGTCGTGGTCATCGGCCCGAAGTCTACCCAGTCATTTATTCCACTTACTTGGGTGCGAGCGGTCGAAACGGGGTAGGGGGATACGCCCAGGTCAGCCTCCGTACCCCCCCAAATCCCTTACGCGTGCGGCCGCCCCATGGCCCGGTAGGTCCAGCCGGCGGCCCGCCACCGCTCCGGGTCCAGCGCGTTCCGCCCGTCGAGGATCAGGCGGTCGGTGACGGTCTCGCCGAGGGCCGCGGGGTCCAGGTCGCGGAACTCGCGCCACTCGGTGAGGTGCAGGACGACCTCGGCGCCACGGGCGGCCTCCAGCGCGGAGCCGGCGTAGCCGAGGGTGGGGAAGACGCGGCGGGCGTTGTCCATGCCCTTCGGGTCGTAGACGGTGACCTGCCCGCCCTGGAGGTGGATCTGCCCGGCGACGTTGAGCGCGGGCGAGTCGCGGACGTCGTCCGAGTCGGGCTTGAAGGTGGCGCCGAGGACGGCGACCCGCTTGCCGAGGAAGGAACCGCCGACCGCGTCGCGGGCCAGCTCCACCATGTGCCCGCGGCGGCGCATGTTGATGGAGTCGACCTCCCGCAGGAAGGTCAGGGCCTGGTCGGCGCCGAGTTCGCCGGCCCGGGCCATGAAGGCCCGGATGTCCTTGGGCAGGCAGCCGCCGCCAAAGCCGATGCCCGCGCGCAGGAACTTCGCGCCGATCCGCTCGTCGTGGCCGATGGCCTCCGCCAGCTTGACCACGTCGCCGCCCGCGGCCTCGCAGACCTCGGCCATCGCGTTGATGAAGGAGATCTTGGTCGCGAGGAAGGAGTTGGCCGCCGTCTTGACCAGCTCGGCGGTCGGGAAGTCGGTCACCACCAGCGGGGTCCCCTCCGCCATCGGCGTCGCGTACACCTCCCGCAGCACCTTCTCGCCGCGCTCGCCCCGTACGCCGATGACGATCCGGTCGGGGTGCAGGGTGTCCTGCACGGCGAAGCCCTCGCGCAGGAACTCCGGGTTCCAGGCCAGCTCCACGTCCGCGCCGGCCGGAGCCAGCTCCACGAGCTTCGCCGCGAGCCGCTCCGCCGAGCCCACCGGCACGGTCGACTTGCCGACGACCAGCACCGGCCGCGTCAGGTGCGGGGCCAGCGAGGCCATCGCGGAGTCGACGTAGGACATGTCGCAGGCGTACTCGCCGTGCTTCTGCGGGGTGTTCACGCAGACGAAGTGGACGTCGCCGAACTCCCCGACCTCTTCCCAGGAGGTGGTGAACCGCAGCCGGCCCGTCGAGCCCGGCAGCCCGGCGACGTGCGCGGCGAGCAACTCCTCCAGCCCCGGCTCGTACATGGGGACCCGGCCGCCGGCCAGCATCTCGATCTTCTCCGGGACCACGTCCAGCCCGAGCACCTCGAAGCCCAGCTCGGCCATCGCGGCGGCGTGTGTCGCGCCGAGGTAGCCGGTGCCGATCACAGTGATCTTGAGGGGGGCCATGGGTGCTCCAGAGGTGCGGGGCCGTTTGCGGCCACCGAGCATAGTCGTGCCCCGTGTGGGGGACGTTCCCCGGCGGGATCCGCGCTGTCACGCAGCTCACGTACGCCGTACATATCGCCGACGGGGCCCCGGACACTAAGATTTCGGTTACTTAACGGTAGTTAGCATCACGCATCACACATGGGGAGTGAGAGTCTTGGCGGGTTCTGCCGACTTCGACCTGTACCGCCCGGCCGAGGAGCACGACATGCTCCGCGAGTCCGTCCGCTCGCTCGCCGAGGCGAAGATCCTGCCGTTCGCCGCCGCGGTCGACGAGGAGTCCCGCTTCCCGCAGGAGGCCCTCGACGCCCTGGTCGCCAGCGACCTGCACGCCGTCCACGTCCCCGAGACCTACGGCGGCGCCGGCGCCGACGCCCTCGCCACCGTGATCGTGATCGAGGAGGTGGCCCGCGTCTGCGCCTCCTCCTCCCTGATCCCGGCCGTGAACAAGCTCGGCTCCCTCCCGGTGATCCTCTCCGGCTCGGAGGAGCTCAAGGCCAAGTACCTCGGCCCGCTGGCCAAGGGCGACGCGATGTTCTCCTACGCGCTCTCCGAGCCCGACGCGGGCTCCGACGCCGCCGGCATGAAGACCCGCGCCGTGCGCGACGGGGACTTCTGGGTCCTCAACGGCGTCAAGCGCTGGATCACCAACGCGGGCGTCTCCGAGTACTACACGGTCATGGCCGTCACCGACCCGGAGAAGCGCTCCAAGGGCATCAGCGCCTTCGTCGTCGAGAAGGGCGACGAGGGAGTCTCCTTCGGCGCTCCGGAGAAGAAGCTCGGCATCAAGGGCTCCCCGACGCGCGAGGTCTACCTCGACAACGTCCGCATCCCCGCCGACCGCATGATCGGCGCCGAGGGCACCGGCTTCGCCACGGCGATGAAGACCCTCGACCACACCCGCATCACCATCGCCGCCCAGGCCCTCGGCATCGCCCAGGGCGCGCTGGACTACGCCAAGGGCTACGTCCAGGAGCGCAAGCAGTTCGGCAAGCCGATCGGCGACTTCCAGGGCGTGCAGTTCATGCTCGCGGACATGGCCATGAAGATCGAGGCCGCCCGCCAGCTGACCTACTCGGCCGCCGCCAAGTCGGAGCGCGTCGATTCCGACCTCACCTTCTTCGGCGCCGCGGCCAAGTGCTTCGCCTCCGACGTCGCCATGGAGGTCACCACGGACGCCGTCCAGCTCCTCGGCGGCTACGGCTACACCCGTGACTACCCGGTCGAGCGCATGATGCGCGACGCGAAGATCACGCAGATTTATGAAGGCACGAACCAGGTCCAGCGGATCGTCATGGCCCGCAACCTGCCGTAGCGGTCCCGCGCGCGCGGAAGGCCCCCGGCGTCCCGTCGGGGGCCTTCCGCGTGGAGAAGGGGCAAGGGTTCGTAACGGGTTGCCGACAGGTTCGGAACAACCGGCCGTCAACCGGGGCGGCCGAAGCACCCTTGCGCACCGGATCCGTTACGGAGGGGTCCGGCGGCGCCCGACGCGCCACGCGACGGGGCGAACCCCGGCGCACCTCTCTGACCAGCGGTGATGGTCCACCAGCTGGGCGGGCGCACGTGATGCGTCCTCATATATAGAGGACGGCCGCGCGCAGGGGTGTCCGATGTGCCGCAATCCGCCCGTCTCCGCGCGGCCGTCCGCCCGTAACCGGAACGTGGCCGTGGCGGCCCCCGCCGGGCCCGCCCACGGCCTTGGCATGTCCCCGGATGGGCTAAATTTGAACCTTCGTACGCCCGAACCGGTTGGGGAGAAAACAATGACGGAAGCGATCCTGCTGGTCGGCGGGCAGGGGACGCGACTGCGCCCCGTGACGGTGAACACCCCCAAGCCGATGGTTCCCGCGGCAGGCGTTCCCTTCCTCGCCCACCAGATAGCCAGGGCCGCAGCCGCCGGTGTCACCCACATCGTGATGGCCACCTGCTACCTCGCCGAGGTCTTCGAGCCCTACTTCGGCGACGGTTCCGACTTCGGCATCACCCTCGAATACGTCGTCGAGGACGAGCCGCTGGGCACCGGCGGTGCCATCCGCAACGCCGCGCAGCGGCTGACCGGAGGCCCGGACTCCCCCGTCCTCGTCTTCAACGGCGACATCCTGACCGGCCTGGACATCGCCGGCCTGGTCGAGTCCCACCAGGCGGCCGACGCCGACGTCTCCCTGCACCTGGTGCGGGTCGAGGACCCGCGCGCCTTCGGCCTGGTGCCCACCGACTCCGAGGGGCGGGTGCTGGCCTTCACGGAGAAGCCGCAGACCCCCGAAGAGATCATCACCGACCAGATCAACGCCGGCTGCTACGTCTTCCGCCGCAGCGTCATCGACTCCATCCCGGCCGGCCGGCCGGTATCCGTCGAGCGCGAGACCTTCCCCGGTCTGCTGGACTCCGGCGCCAGGCTGCACGGCGTCACCGAGGACACCTACTGGCTGGACCTCGGCAAGCCCGAGTCCTTCGTGCAGGCCTCGGCCGACCTCGTGCGCGGCATCGTGAGCTCCCCGGCCGTCCCCGGCCCCCGCGGCGAGGCCCTGGTCCTCCCGGGTGCCGTGGTGGCGGACGGAGCCAAGCTGTCGGGCGGTACGGTGGTGGGTGCCGGCGCCCGGATCGAATCGGGCGCGGTCGTCCAGGGCTCGATCGTGCTGGACGGTGCGACCCTCGGCCCGGACACGGTGGTGAGCGCCAGCCTCATCGGCGCCGGCGCCTCGGTGGGTTCGCGCACGGTGGTGAACGGCGCGGTCGTCGGAGACGGTGCCGTCGTAGGGGCCGACAACGAACTTCGCGCAGGGGTGCGGGTGTGGTGCGAGGCTGAACTGCCCGACGCCGCCGTCCGCTTCTCCTCCGACCGGTGACCAACTTCAGTGAGGCACAACCTGTGATAGGCGAGCAGCAGACTCCCCGCGCGACCGACGTCGCAACCACGAAGCTCCCCGACACCTGGGCACACACCCCGCTCACCGTGGTCATGCCGACCTACAACGAGGCGGGCAACCTGCCGGGCATGGTGGAGCTGCTCATGGGTCTCGACCAGCCGGGCCTGCGCCTGCTGGTCGTCGACGACTCCTCGCCCGACGGCACCGGCAAGATCGCCGACGAGCTGGCGGAGGGCTTCCTCACCGAGGACGGCAAGCCGCGCATGTCGGTCCTGCACCGCACCGCGAAGGACGGCCTCGGCCGCGCCTACGCCGCCGGCATGGCCAAGGCCGTCGAAGACGGCGCCGAGTACGTGCTCCAGATGGACGCGGACGGCTCCCACCCGGCCGGCAAGATCGCCGAGATGCTGGGCGTCGCCCGCTCCACCGGCGCCGGTCTCGTCGTCGGCTCCCGCTACGTTCCGGGCGGCACCCTCTCCGACGCCTGGGGCGCGCACCGCAAGCTGCTCTCCCGCTGGGCCAACGCCTACGCGAGCACCATCCTGGGCACCCGCGTCCGCGACATCACGGGCGGCTTCAACCTGTGGAGCGCCGACGCGCTGAAGGCGATCGACCTCGCGTCGATCGGCAGCGCCGGCTACAGCTTCCAGGTGGAGATGAAGTTCAAGGCCCTGCGCCGCGGCTTCCAGGTGATGGAGGTCCCGATCCACTTCGAGGACCGCACCGTCGGCGAGTCCAAGATGAACCTGGCCGTCCAGCTGGAGTCCATCGCCATGCCGTGGAAGCTCCGCGCCCGCGCCGGCAAGTAGCCGGGCAGGCGGGCGCGTAGGGACACGCGCACGCGAACACCGAGGAAGGGGCACCCCGAGAGGGGTGCCCCTTCCTTCGTGTCCGGAGTTCGTGTCCGGAGCCGACGTCCGCGGGCCGCCCCCTACGGCGTCTCGCGCAGGGGCTTGGTCCGTTCGCCGCCGCCCGGACGGGCCTCCAGGAACCGCTTGAGCCGCCGGGCCGCCGGCCGCTCCACGAACCGCTGGATCAGCCACGAGGCCAGCAGCATCACGGCCGTCGCCGACAGCAGGAGCGTCCACGGCTCCACGTCCTGCCGCCACATCCGCAGCAGCGTCACGCCGATCTGCTGGTGCAGCAGGTAGAGCGGGTAGGACATCGCGCCCGCGACCGACAGCCAGCGCCAGTCGATCCGGTCCAGCCATCCCAGGGCCACGGCGGCCATGACCACGTAGCACAGGGTCACGACGAGCAGGCACATCTCCCAGGACAGCCGGTCGCCCTTGACGGTGTTCCAGTGGACGATGTCGTTCAGCCAGCGCTGCGTCAGCAGCCAGGAGAACGCGAGCAGTACCCACGGCTCGCCCGCGCGCGGCCCCTCACGGCGGATCAGGTAGAAGCAGATGCCGGAGATGAACAGCGGGGAGTAGGTGGGGTTCGCGAGGACGTTCAGGATCGGCAGCCCGGAACCGGGGGCGAGCAGCGAGGCGACCGTCCAGATCCAGCAGAAGTTCAGGACCTTGCGGTACGTCAGGCCGGTCCAGGCGACCGCCGCGAAGATCAGGTAGAACCGCAGCTCGGACCAGAGCGTCCAGTACGAGGGGTCCAGCTCGGCATTGCCCAGCGGGGTCTGGAACATCGTCAGGTTCGTCAGGACCTGGCTCAGCCCCGGCCCGGCGCCCCCGAAGGGCTTGCCGACCGCCAGCAGCACGCCCATGGTGAGCAGTACGCAGAACCAGTACGCGGGTCCGAGGCGGATCACCCGGCTGCGCAGGTAGGAGCCCAGCGGCCGGCCCCACGCCGACATGCAGATGACGAAGCCGCTGATCATGAAGAACAGCTCCACGCCCATCCAGCTGTAGCGGCCCACCATGGTCAGCCACCCGAACGCGTCGCGTCCCCACACCTCTTGGCGGGTGTAGTGGTGCATGAGCACCAGCACCGCCGCCAGGATCCGCAGCCCGTCCAGGATCCGCAGCCGGGGCCGGTCCGCCGGTTCCCCGGTGGACCGGGCGGGCCGGGGCAGGGCGGGCCAGGCCGAGGGTCTGCCGTCTTGCCGTCGGTCGCTGAGGACGCGCGGGGACGGGTGCAAGGACATGAACGCTCCACGGGCAGGACGGACGCGTGCCCGAACGTGCTGAGCGCCGCGCCGGACGGCGGGGCCCAGCCGGGCATCCCCCCCGTTGCATGGGCCGCCACAGTCTTACGAGAAACCATCGCACTGTCCACAGCACGTGGCCCATCGCACCGCGTTCCGCGCCTGCCGCGCGGCTGGTTCACTGCCCCCGGACGGTGACCTTCTGGTCGCTCTGGATCTCCTTGACCAGCTGCTGCACCTTCGCCTTGTCCCAGACGAGGTTGCCGCCCTTCTGGCCGGAAATGGGCATGTTCATCGACACGCCGTCACCCGATGTGATGCCCTTCATCGCGAAGAACATCTGACCGAGGTCCCACAGCCCCATGTCCTTGTCGACGACGAGGGTGTCCAGGCCCGCGCCCATCACCGGGTAGAGGGCGAAGGGGTTGAGGAGCGTGCCCGGCGTGGCCGCCTGGCTCGCCAGCGCCGACAGGAACTTCTGCTGGTTCTTGGTCCGCTGGAGGTCCGACTCGGCGAAGGCGTAGCGGGTGCGCACGAAGGCCAGCGACTGTTCGCCGTTGAGGGTCTGACGGCCCGCCTTGAAGTCGGCGCCCGACTTCTCGTCCTTGAAGCCCTGTTCGATGTCGAGCTCCACGCCGCCCAGCGCGTCCACGATGTTCGCGAATCCGGCGAAACCGATCTCGGCGTAGTGGTCGATGCGCAGCCCGGTGTTGAACTCGATCGTCCGCACCAGCAGTTCCGGTCCGTCCTCCGCGTACGCCGCGTTGAGCTTGACCCGCCGGCCCTGGGACGCGAACTTCTTGCCCGACTGGGAGCCGATGAAGGAGGGGATCTCCACGTCCGAGTCGCGCGGCAGCGAGATCATCGTGTTCCCGCTGGAGCACTTCGCCAGGACCATCATCGAGTCGGTGCGCTTGCCCTCGGCGGAGCCGGTGTGGAGCTTCTTCTTCTCCTCGTCGGACATGCCCTCGCGGCTGTCGGAGCCGACGATCAGGTACGTGGTGCAGTCGCCCTCCTTGGGGCGCTCGATCACCTTGGAGAGGTCGACCTCGCGGCGCACCTTGGAGTCGGCCCAGAAGTAGGTGCCGATGGAGGTGACCAGGAGCGCGGAGACCAGCACGATGGAGCCGATCTTGATCCGCCGGCGCCAGTCGGGCGCGGGGCCCGCCGGCCCGCCCGGACCACCGTTCCCGCCAGGCCGCCCGAGGCGGCCCGGTCCCGCCGGACCGCCGGGGCCCGCGGGCCGGCCGTAGACCTGGCCGGTGTTGTACCCGCTGTCGTACGAGGCGTCCGGTCCCTGCGTCTGCTGCGGCGGCACTCCGTGGCCGGGGCGGCCCTGCGGCGGTCCCTGCGGGGGGACCGGCGGGCGGGCCGGGCGCTGCGGCGGCTGCGGCTGCCGCTGGACGTGGCGCATCCGCTGCGCGCCCTCCGGCTGCGGCTGCCCGCTGCCGCGCCCGTACCCGTCATCGCGGCGGCCGCGCGCGTCGCGCTCGCCGTTCCACCCGTCCCAGTCACTCATGCGCACAAGGATGCCTGCCGCGGCGTGTCGCCCGACACCCAGGTGGACGCTTCGTACCGCGGCTGTTGCAGAGCTGATGCCTGCGGCGCCCACTTATGGTGGCTCCATGACAGAAATACCGTCGGTGCCCGCGGGCAAGCCGATCTCGGCCTCCCGGACCACGCTCAGCCACATCATGACCGCCAACGACACCAACCTCCTCGGTACCGTGCACGGTGGCGTGATCATGAAGCTGGTGGACGACGCGGCCGGCGCGGTGGCCGGGCGGCACTCGGGCGGGCCCGCCGTGACGGCGTCGATGGACGAGATGGCCTTCCTCGCCCCGGTCCGGGTCGGCGACCTGGTCCACGTCCGCGCGCAGTGCAACTGGACCGGCCGCTCCTCGATGGAGATCGGCGTACGGGTCCTCGCGGAGCGGTGGAACGAGTCCACCCCCGCCACCCAGGTCGGCAGCGCCTACCTCGTCTTCACCGCGGTCGACTCCGACGGCAAGCCCCGCCAGGTCCCGCCCGTGATCCCGGAGACCGAGCGGGACGAGCGCCGCTACCAGGAGGCGCAGATCCGCCGCACCCACCGGCTCGCCCGCCGCCAGGCGATCACCGAGCTGCGCGAGCGCCGCGCCGCCGAGGGCCTCGACGACTGACGGGCCGGCGGCGGGCGGCCGCCCGCCAAGGCCACACGCAACACGCCACACGCCGCCGGACCGCCCGGCGGCCGCCCGCCGCCGGCCCGTCGCGTACGGGCTCCGGGGCATACCCGTGCCTTACGGGGGCCCCGTAGACTGGTCCGTCGACGTCCGGCTGCTCCGCCCGAGCGACGGCCTGCCCCTCGACCGGCCCTGCCGCGGAGAACCCCTGATGCCGACTGCCACCCAGACCACCGCCGCGGCCCCGTCCGCCCCCGCCCGACCGCGCGCGCGGCGGCTGACCGGGCCCGACTGGCTGTGGGCGGCGCTGCTGACCCTCGCGGTCACCGCCTTCCGGGGCGGCACCCCGCAGCTCTGGCGCGACGAGCTGGCCAGCTGGAACGCCGCCTCCCGCTCCACCGGCGAGCTGTTCGCCATGCTGGGTCACGTCGACGCCGTCTCCGGCCTCTACTACCTGGTGCTGCACGGCTGGGTCTCCGTGTTCGGGGACTCCGCGGCCATGCTGCGGCTGCCCTCGGCCCTGGCCATGGCCGGCTCCGCCGCCCTGGTGGTGCTGACCGCGCGGGCCCTGTTCGACCGCCGCACCGCCGTCTTCGCCGGGCTGCTGTTCGCGCTGCTGCCCGTCGTCACCCGGTACGGCACCGAGGCCCGCTCGTACGCCTTCGTCGTCCTCGCCGTCTCGGCCGCGACCTGGCTGCTGCTGCGGGCGCTGGAGCGGCCGGGTCCGGCGCGCTGGGCCGGGTACGCGGCGGCGGTCGCGGTGGCCGGGCTGCTGCACATGGTGGCCCTGCTGTTCCTGCTGCCGCACGCCATGGTCGTGGCGCTGCGCTGGTGGCGGGACCGGCGCGGGCGCACGGTGCTCACGTTCGCCCTGGCGGCCGTCGCCGGGCTGCTGCCGGTGATTCCGCTGGTGCTGCTGGGGCGTCAGCAGGTCGGCCGGCAGATCAGCTGGATCAAGACCCCGCGGATGCGGGACATCGCGGGTCTGTGGGACAACCTCTTCGCCTCCCCGCTCGTCGGGCTCGGCATCGCCGCGCTGGCCCTGCTGCCGCTGGCCTGGAGCCGGGGCCGGCGCCCCGCCGTGGAGCTGCTGCTGCTGGGCGCGATGCCGATCGTCGCCGTCTACGTGGTCTCGCAGGGCAGCACCTCGTACTTCATCGACCGCTACGTCCTGTTCACCGTGCCCGCGTGGGCGGTGCTGGCGGCCGCCGGACTGGCCGCCCTCAAGCCCCGTGCGGCCGGGGCGGCCGGGCTGGCCGCGCTGGTCCTGCTCGGCGTGCCCGACCAGCGTCACCTGCGTACCGAGCAGGCCAAGGAGACCTCCGACGGCCGGGCGGCGGCGCGGGTCATCGCGCAGGGCTACCGGCCCGGCGACGGTTTCGTGCCGGTCCGCGGCGCCGACCGGGTGTACATGGTCGACTTCCAGATCGAGTACTACCTGCCCGGCCGGGTCCGGCTCCACGACGTCTTCGCGGCCCGTTCGGCGCTGGACGCGAACGACCTCTTCCCGCGGGAGTGCGAGCGGCCCGAGCAGTGCCTCGGCGACACCCGGCGGATCTGGCTCGTCACCCGCGACACCGGCAAGGACGACCCGTACAACCGGCTGCCTGCCGACCAGGTGTGGGCGCTGAAGGGCCACTACCGGGTCGCCTCGACGACCGAGGTGCGCGGGCTGCACGTGTCCCTGCTGGAGCGGACCGGCTGAACCCGCCGGGGTTCAGCTCCCGCAGACCACCTGGTCCCCGGTGACCACGCCGAACTCGCCCTGGTACGGGTCCTCGGCCCGCACCGGCACGACCTTCTTGAAGTCCGCGCCCGCGATCACCAGCACCGTGCGCCCCTGTCCGGCGACCGCGCGCAGCTCGCTGCCCGGCAGCGCCGCGGACACCGTCCGCGCCGAGCGGTCCCAGCGGGGGTCGTACGCGATCACCGTGCGCCGGACCTCGCGGCTGGCGCCGGCCGCCGGGGCCTGGGTGGTGTCGAAGCCGGTGGCGCGCAGGGCGGCGTCCACCCGCCCGCCGAGCCCGTCGATCCGGGTCCCGTTCTCCACCTGGACGCGGATCTGCCGGGGCGGCACGTCGACCGGGACCGGCGCGGGCCCGCGCGGGGCCTGCCCGGGGCGGGCGGGGGCCAGCGGCTGGTCCTGGCGCAGCGCCTCGAAGAGCTTGGCGGCCTTCGGCTCGTCCCATTTCACCGTCGAGCCGATGCCCTTGACCTGGAAGGAGGGGTCCCCGACCGGCACGGAGGCGAACTCCGACGAGGAGGGGGTGAAGCCCCGCATGGCCTGTCCGAGCGCCAGCATCTGCTCCGACCCGAAGCCCCTGTCGGCGCGCACCGACCCCAGCAGGGTGGAGCTGACCTCCTTGAACTTCACCGGGTTCAGCAGGACGCCGCCCCCGGTGGCCTGCTTGATCAGGGCGGCGATGAACCGCTGCTGACGCTGCATCCGGCCCAGGTCGGAGGCCCCGTCCACGTGGCGCGAGCGCACGTACTGCAGGGCCTGGCCGCCGGTGAGCCGGTGGGTGCCGGGGAGCAGGTCGAGGCCGGTGTAGGTGTCGTGCATGGCCTTGGCCGTGCAGATCTCGACGCCGCCCATCGCGTCGACGGTCTTCATGAAGCTGGTGAAGTCGACCTCCAGGTAGTGGTCGATCTTCACGCGGGTCATGTTCTCGACGGTCCGTACGGTCAGGTTGGGGCCGCCCTCGGCGTAGGCGGCGTTCAGTTTCACCGGGTGGGCCTTGTGCGGATTGCCGGTGACCAGGTCCTGGTGCGCCGGAACCTCGGCGTAGCTGTCCCGGGGCAGGCTGATGACGCTGGCCCGTTCCCGGTCGGCGGAGAGGTGGACGAGCATCACGGTGTCGGTGCAGTGGCAGGGCGCGCCGCCGAGCCGGTACTCGCGCTTCTCCTCGGGGGTGATCTTCTCGCGTCCGTCGGTGCCGACCAGCAGGAAGTTCACCCCGTGACCGGCCTGCGGGCGGTTCTTCATGTCCTTGAACGGATCGACCCGTTCGATGCCGGTGTCCAGGCCGGTCATCACCGCGTGCCCGACCGCCCCGGAGCCCAGCACCACCAGCGAGAGCACGGCCGCGATCCGCACCCCCCAGCGTGGCCGGGGCTCCCGGTGCCCGGTCCGGCGACCGCCTCCGCCGCCGCGCGCGGACCGTGGCCGGGGTGGCTGGGAGCCGGGGGCGCGTCGGGTGGGACGGTGCGGTTGGGGCACGGGGGACACCTCCGCGGGGGCAGTGCGGGCGGATTATTCATATTCATCTGATTCGTCTGAACAGTAGGCCCATACGATCAGCCTCTGTCCGTACCGCTCGTCCGCCGCGCACCCGTTTCCCCCGTACGCGGTAACGTGACACCGATACCCGACCGTGAAGGACCACATGCCCGCCCAGCAGCCCGCAGTTTCGGTGATCATGCCGGTGCTCGACGAGGAGCGTCACCTGCGTGACTCCGTCCGGCACATCCTCGGACAGGAGTACGCAGGCGAGATAGAGGTGGTGATCGCGCTCGGGCCGTCCACGGACCGCACCGACGAGATCGCCGCCGAACTCGTCCGGGACGACCCGCGCGTCCACACCGTCCCGAACCCCACCGGCCGCACCCCCGCAGCCCTCAACGCCGCGATCAAGGCCTCGCGCCACCCGATCGTGGTGCGCGTCGACGGCCACGGCATGCTCTCCCCGAACTACATCGCCACCGCCGTCCGCCTCCTGGAGGAGACCGGGGCGCAGAACGTCGGCGGCATCATGCACGCCGAGGGCGAGAACGCCTGGGAGGACGCCGTCGCCGCCGCGATGACCTCGAAGATCGGCGTCGGCAACGCGGCCTTCCACACCGGTGGACAGGCCGGCCCGGCCGAGACCGTCTACCTCGGCGTCTTCCGCCGCGAGGCCCTCGAACAGCAGGGCGGGTACAACGAGGAGTTCATCCGCGCCCAGGACTGGGAGCTGAACTTCCGCATCCGCGAGGCCGGCGGTCTCATCTGGTTCTCGCCCGAGCTGAAGGTCCAGTACCGCCCACGGCCCTCGGTGCGGGCCCTCGCCAAGCAGTACAAGGACTACGGCCGCTGGCGGCACGTGGTGGCCCGCTACCACGCCGGCTCCATCAACCTGCGCTACCTGGCCCCGCCGACCGCCGTCTGCGCGATCGCGGCCGGGGTGGTCGCGGGTGTCGCCGTCAGCCCGTGGGCGTTCGCCGTCCCGGCCGGCTACCTCGCCGCGATCACCGCCGGCTCCGTCCCGGCGGGCAAGGGGCTGCCGCTGAAGGCCAGGGCGCAGATCCCCGTGGCCCTCGCCACGATGCACATGTGCTGGGGCTACGGCTTCCTCACCAGTCCGCGCTCGCTCGCCCGCAAGGTCATCGCCAGCCGCCGCCCGTCGGTGCGCCGCGACCCGGCCGAGGCCTGAGGGGCCGGGGCACCGACGCGAAAGGGGTGACCCGGTCCGTACGGACCGGGTCACCCCTTCGGCGTTGCGCGGAGCCGGCTCAGCGGCGCCGCGTCACCAGCGGTACGGCTTGTAGACGTCCATGCAGGCACCGGTGTCGGAGCCGTTGATCGCGTCGGCCGTGTCCGGGATCGCACCGGCCGGCGGCGGGGTCTGCTGCGGGAAGCCGTTGCCCTCGCGCCAGTCCGCGCCCACGACCAGCGTGATCTTCGAGACCTCGTCCGACTGCTGCACCGCCGTGCCCGGGATGCCCAGGGACGCCGCCACGCTCTGCGCCTCGTCCGCCAGTTCGGGCGTCGGGTAGCGCACCACGGTGGTCTTCTCCGGGGTCAGCGCGCTGTCCGCCCGGGCTCCGGTGAAGCCCTTGGAGACCAGGACCTCCGCGATCGCGTTCGCCCGGTGGGGCGCCAGCGGCTGGCCGGCCGCGGTGCCGTTGACCACGTTGACGGGGATCTTGTCCGGGGTGGTGACCGGGGCCTTCGAGGCCCCCTGGGTGGGCTGGGCCGGCTCCTGCGAGCCTCCGGGGGCCGGCTGCGAGGCGCCCGGCGCGGGCTGGGAGGCCGAGGGGCTCTGCGGGGTCTGCGGCTCGCCGTTCTTGTCGAACGCGACGTCCTTGCGGAGCATCGTCCACAGCTTGTCGGCGTCCGCCGGGTTCACGATGAGCCGGTCCACGTCCCGCGGGTCCTGGAAGGTCGGCATCGTCGTCATCGTGATGCGGTTGGTGGGGACGTCCTTGAGCTGCATGGCCAGGTTGTAGAGCTTCTTGACCGAGCCGATCTCCTCGGAGACCTCCAGCGCCTTGGTGCCGGCCTCCGCCAGGTCCGTGATCCGGCCGACGTCGGTGAAGGCGTTCTGGCCCTTGAGCTCGCGCATCATCGAGTTCATGTACATGTGCTGGGCCTGCGCCCGGCCCAGGTCGCTGCTGAACGCGTGCCGGGTGCGCAGCCACTGGAGCGCCTGCTCGCCCTTGACCCGGGTCGTGCCCTTCTGGAGCTTGAGGCCGGAGCCGCCGCCGGAGGTGGGCAGCGGCCGGTCCCAGACGTTGTCCTTGACGCAGACCGGGACGCCGCCGACGGCGTCGGCCATCTTCACGACACCGGAGAAGTCGATCATCATCCAGTGGTCGATGTAGACGTTGGTCAGCTTCTCCCAGGTGGCCAGCGTGCAGCCGGGGCCGCCGCGGCCGAGCGACTCGTTGATCATCGCGTTGGTCTTCTTGAACTTCTCGCCGGTCTTGGGATCCGTGCACTCGGGTATGTCGACCCGGGTGTCGCGCGGGATGCTCACGACCGAGGCGTTCTCCCGGTCCGCCGACACGTGCAGCAGCATCTGCACGTCCGCGAGCGGGGGGTTCCCCACGGTGTCGCTGCTGCCGCCGAGTTCCACGTTCTCCGGCTTGTTGCGGCTGTCGGAGCCGATCAGCAGGATGTTCAGCGGGCGCTGGCCCTTGGCGTTGGCGTGGGTCTTCTCCACGCCGCTCTCACCGCTGAGGCGCTGCCCGCTGCGGATGTTGCCGTCGAGATGACGGTAGTAGAGGTACCCGGCCGCCGACGTCCCCAGGATCAGGAACGCCAGCACGGACGCCACCCAGAACAGCACCCGCCGGCGCTTGCGCCGCACGGGTGCCCCACCGCCGCCCTGGCCCGACCGCGGTGGAGGCACCGCGCCGGAAGCGCCCGTCCCCCCGCCGGATATGCCGCCGGTGGCCTGGTCGGGCGCCCCCTCCCCCCGCACGCTGCTGTGCCTCACGCGTACCCCCCTCAAGATCACTGATGTCGGTGTTGTGCCGGGCCTACCGGCTACCGCCCGGTCGTGCGGCGGTGGGTGGGTGGCGGCGGCGTAACCGCGCTCCCGTCACTTGGCGCAGACCGCCTTGTCCGCCTCGACCCGCTGCAGCCCCTCGGGGGCCTGCTGCGGGGCGGCCGGCGCACCGAGCGGCGTACCCGGCTCCTTGAAGTCGGAGCCGAGGGTCAGCTTCATCGGGGTCTTCGGCCCCGCGTCCACCGTGCCGACCTTCATGGCCGCGGCGGACAGCCCCATCATGTCCGCCAGCGCCCGTGCCTGGTCGGCCTGGTTGGGGGCGTACTCCAGCTGCGTGGCCGCGAGCCGCTCCGCGGCGTTGCCGTGGTTGCTCGCCTTGTAGACGCCCTTCGCGTTCTGCAGCCAGGTCAGGGTGGTGGAGGCCGATCCCGGGGGGCCGCCGCCGTTGTACACGTCCACCCGGACGTCCCCGGCCGGCGCCCGGTTCCCCTGGAGCAGCGCGTCCTGCTTGGCGTCGGCGGCCTCCTTCGCGGCGTGCTCCTTCTTCTCCACCTCGGTGAGGGAGACGTCCTCGCGGATCATCTGGAGGAGGGGGTCGGCCTGTGAGGAGTTGACGACGACGGTCGCCTTCCGGTTCGACGGCTCGTTCGGATTGTCGACCACCGGCAGCGTCGTGAAGGTGACGTTCTTCAGGTTCATGTCCTTCAGTTCACCGGCGAGGTCGGTGAGCTTGCCGATGGACCCCAGCCCCTGGTCCACGGTCAGCGACTTGGTGGCCGCCTCCGCGAGCGAGAAGAACTTCTTCGGACTGGTCAGCGTCTCCTTGGACTTCATCTCGCGCATCATCGAACTGAGGAACTGCTGCTGGGTCTTGATCCGGTCGAGATCGCTCTCGTTGCCGAAGGAGTGCCGGGTCCGTACGAAGGCCAGCGCCTGTTCGCCCTGCAGCCGGTGCTCGCCGGCCTTCAGGTTCAGCTTGGAATCACGGTCGTTGACGTCCTTGGCCAGGCACACGGGCACACCGCCGACCGCCGTGCTCAGGTTCTTGACCGCGTTGAAGTCGACCATCATGAAGTTGTCGACGCCGATCCCCGTGAGCTGCTTGACCGTGCGCATCGTGCAGCCCGGGTCGCGGCCCTCCTGGCCCAGGCTGTTGTTGAAGCGGCTGCCCTTGGTGGCGGGGATCTGCTTCACCGAGCCGTTCGACTGCTTCGTCGGGCAGACCGGGATGTCGGTGATCAGGTCGCGCGGGATCGACAGGGCGGTCGCGTTGCTGCGGTCCTTCGACACGTGGAAGAGGATCGTGGTGTCGGCGTGGCCGACGCTCTCGGCGTCCCCGTAGCCCTCGTTGCCCGCGCCGCTGCGCTTGTCGGTGCCGATCACCAGGATGTTGATCGGCTGGTCCTTCTTGAAGCTGCCGCCCGCACCGTTGGTGTCGATGACCTTCAGGTTTCCGTTGAGGTGCTGGTAGTACAGGTACGACGCCAGCCCGCCGCCGACCAGCAGGAACGCCAGCGTCCCGCCGGTGACGGCCAGCGCCCTGCGCCGCCGTTTGGCCGCTCCGCCGCCACCGGGCCCGCGGGGCTTGCCGCCGCGCCTGCCGCCGGGCGGGCCTTCGCCGCGCCGGGGTTTGGGGACCGCGGGGGAGGGGGCCGCCGGCGCGGCGGGAGCCGTGGGGCGTCTGCGGGTCCTGCGGGGGGTGGTGACGGAGTGCTGCTGCGCAGGGGAATTACCCAGTCGCAGTTCGTAGTTGCCAGTGCGGGGATTGAGGACCCACTGGTCTGCGGGGTCGATTTCGTCCGCCCGCCCACGGCTTTGCGCATCCACGGTTGCTCGAATCCTCCGTCGGTGCCTCGCGACGCGCCTCCCCCCAGGCGCGCGGTCAACGATCCGGCTGCTGGTGCACGGTGTCTTCGCTTCCGGTGCACCGGATCGCTCACCCTATCCGCCCAGGTCAGCTGCAAACCATGCTGGTGACAAAATCCACTCCCCCGATAACTGCCCAAAACGCCCATCCAGTGCGGTTGGACCACCGGCTTTTGGATTGCTTTACCGGCAGTCGGCCGTGTCCGCCGTGGTTCCTGTGAAAGTCGGGTCCGGAAGGGGGGCGGACGTGGTTCCGCTTTTCGCTCGCACAGAGTCGCGGAACACCTCGGCGGGGGAGAGCGGGGCGGGCTCCGCGGCGGCCGCGGACGCGGGTGCGGAGGCGGCCGTCGGCGCGGCCGTCGAGGTGGGCACGGGCGGGGTGACCGTCACGGGCCGGTCAAGCCGCAGCCACTGGAACAGCCGCCCCGCTTCGGGCTCCAGCAGTTCGTCCCGGTTGGGGTTCGCGGGGTAGGGCCGCCGCGGCACCGTCAGGAACCCGATCCGGTCGGACGGTATGTCCCTCACGCTCCGTACGAGTTCGTACAGCCCGCGCAGCGAGGCCAGCCCCGGGTCGGTGGTCAGCGCGGAGGTGGCCGCGTCCAGCAGCGGGTAGAGCCGCGCCGGGTTCAGCAGGACGCCGTTGCTCTGCACCTTCTTGACGAGCGAGCCGAGGAACTGCTGCTGGCGCTCCATCCGTTCGGTGTCGCTGCCGTTGCCCAGGCCGTACCGGGCCCGGACGAAACCCAGCGCCTGTTCCCCCTGGAGGAGGTGGCGGCCCGCCGGGAGCCGCAGGTGCGCCTCGGCGTCGTTCACCGGCTGCCGCAGGCACACCTCCACCCCGCCCACGGCGTCGACCATCTGCTTGAAACCGCCGAAGTCCAGCACCATGTGGTGGTCGATCCGGACGCCCGTGAGCCGCTCGACCGTACGGATCGTGCAGGCGGCCCCGCCCCACTGGAAGGCCCAGTTGAACTGGGCGAAGCGCTCGGCGGTACGGGTCCCGTCGGCGGCCCGGCAGCTCGGGACGTCCGTCATCAGGTCCCGGGGTATCGAGACGGCCGTCACGCTCGCGCCGTCCGCCGACAGGTGCAGCAGGATCGTCGTGTCGGAACGCTGCGTGCCGCCGTCCTGCCCGTAGCCCGCGTTCTCCCGGCCGGACCGCGAGTCCGAGCCGATCAGCAGGATGTTCCGGGCGCCCTCGGTGGAGTGCCCCGGGCGCTCGCGCTCGTAGCGGCGCAGTTCCGCCTCGGCGGAGGTGTCCGCGGTGATGTTCCCGTCGAGCTTGGCGTACAGCCACCAGCCGGTGGCCGCGCCCGCCAGGACCAGCAGGACGGCCCCGAGCCCGATCCAGCGCAGCAGCCGGCGACGCCGACGGTCGGCCGGGGGCCTCGGCCCGCCTCCGGCCGCCCCGGTGCC
The DNA here is from genome assembly GCF_055581065.1 of Streptomyces sp. NPDC031479. Classification (NCBI taxonomy): domain Bacteria; kingdom Bacillati; phylum Actinomycetota; class Actinomycetes; order Kitasatosporales; family Streptomycetaceae; genus Streptomyces; species Streptomyces sp. NPDC031479. The sequence continues at coordinate 23,800 of NZ_JBVIKC010000014.1, read as the reverse complement.
GCCCGGTATGCCCGCGCTGTCCCTCACTCGCGTTCCGTCCCCTCGCCGAACCGGCTGCCAGCCGTACGGGTGAGTACGGCCTGGAGCCGATCCTGCCCCCGGGGGGCGCGGACGGCCCGGGGGCACCGCCCTGTACAGGGCCATGCGGGTGACAGATCGCGCGAAGTCGCCGTCAGACGGTGTGAGTGACGCGCTCGCTCTCGGTCCGCTGCTCCAGCGCCTGCGGCGACAGCCGGTCCAGGTGGCGGCACAGCACCACCGAGCCGCCGGTGGCCAGCGCCCCGTACAGCCCCGAGGAGAGTCCCTCCCAGCTGTCGTAGCCCAGCCCCGACAGCACCCGGGCGCCCTCGCCGAAGCCGCGTGCCGCCGCGTCCGCCCGGGCCCGCTCGACCACGGCCGCGTACGAGAGCTCCTCGCCGCCCACCACCAGCCCCGGGGCGTCGGCGTCGACCGGCGCGAACGGGGCGAAGCGGTCGCCCTGCCCCGGCACCTCCACCGCGTAGTCCGCGAACCCGGCCGGCGGCTGCGGGAACCGCCCGCCCAGGGGACGCAGCGCGAGCGCGACCCGCTCCCCGGAACAGCCGCGGGCCTCCTCCAGGGTGTCGGGCCCGCTCACCACCAGGTCCGCGCCGGCCGGGTCGCCGCCGACCTCGGCGACCACGCCGACCGAGGCGCAGGCGAGCAGCCACACGGCGCTCTGCCAGTGCGCGGGGAGCAGCAGGGCGAGCCGGTCGCCCGGCTCGGCGGCCAGGTCGCCCTGGAGCAGATTGGCGGTCTTGGCCACCCAATTGGCGAAGGTGGCGACGGACAATTCGACGCGCTCGCCCGTGGCGTCGTCGTAGAAGGTGACGAGGGGGCGGCCCGGATCGGCGGCGAGCGCGGATCGCAGCAGGTCGGCAGGGGTGCGGTCAGTGGCGTTCACCCGCCCCAGCCTACGCGGGCCCTTCCCTCGTACGGAGGGCAGCGGCTGCGCCGTCCAGGGGAGGCGCGGCCCCGGCGTTGTCGGACGGATCGTCAGTTCTCCGATGGCGCTTCGTGAGGGCTGTGCCCAGCATCGCTTCCATGCGTGGATTCCTTGCTTCCTCGATCGGTGTCGCGACCGCGGCCGCACTGGCCCTGCCGCTCGCGCTCTCCACTCCGGCCCTGGCCGCCGCGTCCGAGGGCGCGGCGGCCCCCGTGACCCCCGCGGGGTCCACCCAGTCCCTGCCGCTCGCCCCCCTCGGCCCCTCCGACGGCCGGATCCCCGGCGTACCGGGCATGAGCGCCTCGCCCGGCCGCCCCGAGACGCGCGGGCTCGCCGCCCGGGACGTGAAGACCTTCTCGCTGGTCGGCGTCGTATGGGACGACGCCGCCACCCGGCTCGTCGGCCGGGTCCAGGTCCGCACCCGCGCGGCGGGCACGGGCGCCTGGTCCGGCTGGCAGGACGTCGAGACCCACAACGGCGAACACGGCGCCGACCCCGACGCGGTGGAGCGCGGCTCGCGCCGCGTCCGCGGCAGCACCGCTCCGCTGTGGGTCGGCGCCTCCGACGGGATCGAGGTCCGGGTCCACGCCGAGACCGGCGGCGACACGCGGGCCGAGTCCCGGCTCCCCTCGGGCCTGCGCATCGAACTCGTCGACCCGGGAGCGGCGGAGCCCGTCGCCGTGCTCGACGGCAAGAACGCCGGCCGCCCGTCGTCCCCGGCCGGCGACGACAAGGGCGACGCGGCGCTCCTGCCCGAGATGACCATGGAGGGGGCCGAGTCCTCCGCCGCGAACGTCCCGCACGCCACGCTCGGCGCGCTGGAGATCGGCGCGCTGAACAAGGCCGACTCCACCGCCGACGCCGTCCTCGCCGCCGACGGATCCCTCGGCGCGGCCGCCCGCCCGTACATCGGCCCGCGCCCGCGGATCGTCACCCGGCGCGGCTGGGGCGCCGACGAGAGCCTGCGCGAGACGGGCTTCGTCTACACGAACACCGTCAAGGCGGCCTTCGTCCACCACACCGCCTCCGGCAACAACTACGCCTGCAAGGACGCTCCGGCGGTGCTGCGCAGCCTCTACCGCTACCACGTGGTCAGCGAGGGCTGGCGGGACATCGGCTACAACTTCGCCGTCGACCGCTGCGGGACGGTCTACGAGGGCCGGGCGGGCGGGGTCGCCAAGCCGGTGCTCGGCGCGCACACCATGGGGTTCAACGCGGACAGCATGGGCATCGCCGTGATCGGCTCCTTCGGCGGCGCCGCCCCGCCGAAGGCGGCCGTCGACGCGGTGGCCCGGCTCACGGCCTGGAAGCTCGGGCTGTTCGGCGCGGACCCGAGGGCGAAGACCACCCTGAGGTCGGGCGGCGGGAACCGGTTCCCGAAGGGGAGCAGCGTGAAGATGAACGTGATCTCGGGCCACCGCGACGGCTTCGCCACGGAATGCCCCGGCAGGCAGCTGTACAAACAGCTGCCCCCGACCCGCACGACATCGGCGAGACTCCAGGGCCGCTGACCCCTGCCCTGGCCGGGCGGCGGGGTGCGGGGCGGCGGGGTGCGGGGCGGAGCCCCGGGGAGGCGGTCCGCGCAGCGGCGGCGGGGCCGGACCCCCGGCGGGCTACGCTCAAGGCATGGCCGGCCGTTTCGACCCCCTCACCCGCACCGTCGTCCGTGGCGGCCGTACCCACGTACCCCCCGGCTCCGGGGCCGGGCCGAAGCCCTCCGCCGCCGCGCAGCGCCGCCGCTGGAGCCCCGGCGGGCCCGTCGACCTGGGGCTCATCCTCGGCCCGCTGCGCCGAGGCCCCGCCGACCCCACCTTCCGCGTCACCCCCGACGGCTCCGTCTGGCGGGCCACCCGCACCCCGCAGGGCCCGGCCACGCTCCGGGTCGCCCGGGTCGGCGCCGGCGAGGAGGTCGAGGCGGAGGCCTGGGGCCCCGGCGCCGAGTGGGCGCTCGCGGAGCTGCCCCGGCTGCTCGGCGCCGAGGACGATCCCGCCGCCTTCGTCCCCCGGCACCGCCTGGTGCACGCCAGCCACCGCCGCCGCCCCGGGCTGCGCCTGACCCGTACCGGACTGGTGCTGGAGTCGCTGGTCCCGGTGGTGCTGGAGCAGAAGGTGACCAGCGACGAGGCCTACCGGTCCTGGCGCCGCCTGGTCCGCCAGTACGGGGAGCCCGCCCCCGGGCCGCAGGAGCTGTACGTGATGCCCGACGCCCGCACCTGGGCGCTGATCCCGTCCTGGGACTGGCACAGGGCGGGGGTGGACGCGAAGCGTTCGGCGACCATCGTGCGCGCCGCCCGGGTGGCGGACCGGCTGGAGGAGGCCGCCGCGATGGACCTGCCGAGGGCGGCCGCCCGGCTGGAGGCCGTGCCCGGCATCGGCCCGTGGACCTCCGCCGAGACCCTGCAGCGCAGCAACGGCGCCGCCGACGCGCTCACCACGGGCGACCTCCACCTGCCCGGCATCGTCGGCTACGCCCTCACGGGCGACCGGGACGCCGACGACGACCGGATGCTGGAGCTGCTAGCCCCGTACGAGGGCCAGCGCCACCGCGCCGCCCGGCTCATCCTCCTCGCGGGCCGGACCCCGCCCCGCCGCACGCCCCGGATGCCGCGCGGCGACATCGGCCGCCTCTAGCGGACCTCGACGAACGCGTCCGCGGTCCGCTCCCCGCGGGGCGCCGGGGCCGCGGCCGGGTGGCCGACCGCCACCGCGCCCATCGGGTCCCAGTCCTGCGGCAGCGCGAGCACCTTGCGCACCACGTCCCGGCAGAACATCGTCGAGGACACCCACGCCGAGCCCAGCCGCTCACCGGCCAGCGCCACCAGGAAGTTCTGCACGCCGGCGCCCATCGCGACGACGAACATCTCCCGTTCGGCCGCGTCCCGCCGCGCGTGCCCGTAGTCGTGCGCGCCGTCCGTCACGAGGCAGGGCACCACCAGGTACGGGGCCCGGCGCAGCACGTCCCCGCGCCGCACCCGCTTGGCGACGGACTCCTCGGACTTGCCGTCGGCGCGCAGGTCGGCGATCCACGCGTCCCGCATCGCGTCCAGCAGTTCCCCGCGCGCGGCCGCCGATTCCAGCAGGACGAAGCGCCACGGCGTCGTGTGGTGCGGTGCCGGGGCCGTGACGGCCGCGGCGACGGCCCGCCGTACCGCGCCCGGGTCCACCGGTTCGTCGGTGAAGTCCCGTACGGTGCGCCGCTGCGTGACGGCTTCCCGTACGGCCTCCGAGGTGCCCAGCCGGAACATGTCGTCGGCCGGCGGGCGCACCAGGTCCCGTGCCGAGGACCCGTCGCCGAGGACGTGTCCCAGTCCGCGGACGACGGCCACGGGCAGCCCCGCCGCCTTGCCCTTGACCAGGTCGCCGGCGGCGGCCAGTTCGTCCGCGGTGGCCACGACCGTCGCGCTCAGCGGGTTGCCGTGCGCGTCGGTGCCGCCGCGCAGGTCGTCCAGGACCCGTACCCCGGCCGCGCCGATGGCGACGTCCGTCAGCCCGTTGCGCCAGGGCCGCCCGAACGTGTCGGTGACGATCACGCCGACGTCCACGGAGAGCAGCTCGCGCAGCCCGGCCCGGATCCGGGCCGCCGAGGCGTCCGGGTCCTCGGGCAGCAGGAGGACGGTGCCGGGCTCCGTGTTGGAGGCGTCGACGCCGGCGGCGGCCATCACCAGGCCCCGCCGGTCCTCCACGATCCGCAGCGTGCCCCGGCGCGCGACGACCCGTACGGTCTCGGCGTCTATGGCCTCCTCGCGGGAGGCCGCCGTGACGATCCGGCCCTCCGCCTTGGAGACGATCTTCGAGGTGACCAGCAGGACGTCCCCGTCGCGCAGGCCGGGCGAGGTCCCGGCGATCAGGGCCGCCAGGTCGTCGCCGGGCCGGACCTCGGGGATCCCGGCCAGGGCCCGCACCTCGTAGGAGGGGGCGGGCACGGTCACCGGGACGCCTCGGCGAGCTCCAGGGCGGCCCGCGCCATCGCGGCGGTGGCCTGCGTGTCGGTCATCATCAGCGGTACGGCCCGGCAGGAGATGCCGGCGGCCTCCACCTCGGCGACCGCGTCCGCGTCGGCGGTGTCCACGAGCCAGCCGTCGAGCAGCCCGGTCCCGTAGTGCAGGGCGACGGCGGCCGCGGTCGCCTCGACGCCGACGGCGGCCAGCACCTTGTCGGCCATGCCGCGCACGGGGGCGCCGCCGACGATGGGGGAGAGGCCGACGACGGGGGCGTCGGCGGCCGCGACGGCCTCCCGGATGCCGGGCACGGCGAGGATGGTGCCGACCGACACGACGGGGTTCGACGGCGGGAAGATGATCACGTCGGCGGCGGCGATGGCCTCCAGCACGCCCGGTGCGGGCTTGGCCTGCTCGGCGCCGACGGGCACGACGGCCTCGGCGTCCACCGCGGCGCGCATCCGGACCCAGTACTCCTGGAAGTGGACGACCCGCCGCTCGCCGGACTCCGGGTCGGTGATGGCGACGTGGGTCTCGACGCGGTCGTCGGACATGGGCAGCAGCCGGACGCCGGGCTGCCAGCGGTCGCAGAGGGCTTCGGTGACGGCGCTGAGCGGGTAGCCGGCGCCGAGCATCTGCGTTCGGACGATGTGGGTGGCGAAGTCGCGGTCGCCGAGGCCGAACCAGGTGGGTCCGACCCCGTACGCCGCGAGTTCCTCCTTGACGGTGAAGGACTCGTCGGTGCGGCCCCAGCCCTGGTCCTCGTTGATGCCACCGCCGAGGGTGTACATCACGGTGTCCAGGTCGGGGCAGACCTTCAGCCCGAACAGGTGGATGTCGTCACCGGTGTTGCCGATGACCGTGATGTCCGCGTCGGGGACCGCGGACAGGAGTCCGCGCAGGAAACGGGCGCCGCCGATGCCGCCGGCCAGAACAACAATGCGCATGCGGACAGTCTGTCAGCCGCGGGCCGTCCTCCGACGGGGGGTGGCGGCGGGTGACGGGCGGGGGCGTCAGGCCGGTACGTGTTCCCCGCGGGCCGGGGAGCAGCTGTGCATGGGCATCTCGGTCAGGCCGGGGAAGTACACGTGCAGGCTGACGGCTCCGTCGAGGGTGTCGTTGACGACCTCGTGGGAGTAGCCGGGGGCGAAGACGCGCTGGGAGCCGGGGCCGAGGGTGAGCGGGCCGCGGGCGCTGTGCTCGGTGAGCTCGCCGTCCAGGACGGTCAGCACGCCGGAGGAGCCGCCGTGGCCGTGGCGGCCGCTGCCCTGGCCGGGGACCCAGCTGAGCAGCCAGACCTCGTAGCCGGGGCCGGTGCGCAGGCGGTGGTACCAGCGGGTGGTGGCGTCGTAGCGGACCAGGTGCTCCCAGCTCCCGCGGTCCTGCGCGATGGACCGGGCGAGGCCCGCGAACTCGGCGACGGTGGCCGGGTGTTCGCGGGCGGGCTGCAGGAGGTGCTGGACGGAGAGGATGTCGCCGGCGATCTGGAGGTCGCTCTCGATCACGGAGGCCGTGGCGGAGGGGGCGGCGGTGGGAGCGGTGGCGGCGGGGGCGCTGTTCATCGTGGGGGTGTCCTCGACGGATGTCAGTCGTGCGGGGCGGTTGCTGTGGGGGAGTAGCCGGTGCTCGGACGGAGCCGGGGCTCCGGAGGCATCAACAGCTGCAACAGCAACAGCGAACCTGGGCAGCGCACAGGAACCCACGAATGGGGGTCCGGGTGGCGGCTGCGGGCGCTGACATGCGTACAAGGAGAACGGGGAAAGGGGCGGACTGTCAACCCAATGTCCGGTTTGAGAGAAAAGTTTCACCTCATCCGGTTACCGTGCGCGGAGAAAGGTTTGTGCAGTCGGGTCCAGGGGATGTGCCGTTCAGTCCCGCCCGAGCCGTCTTCAAACCCGCAGCCCGCACTCGTAACCGGAATGTGATCCGCGCCGCATCTTCGGCCGAATCGCAACCCCGCTCCGGAGCGAATCGTCGGCAACGAGAGAGGGTGGCGCCCGCGCGACACCTGAGCCATGTGTCACGATTTTTGGCGATATGAACACTTTCTGCATAGGCTTGGTTCCGCAGAGTGAATAAGGCGCCCAATAGCAGATCTCGGCTTGACTGCGCCGGAGCCACGCACTTGTAATTTCACTCGTGTCGTTACCTGGCGATCAGTAACGGCAACACCACGGGGACGCACAGAAGAGCGAGGGGCGCACATGACCGAGCTGTTTCAGGAACTGCTGGTCGAGGAGGCGGACGAGGAGCTCGGATGGCAGGAGCGCGCGCTGTGCGCCCAGACCGACCCCGAGTCCTTCTTTCCCGAGAAGGGCGGCTCCACCCGCGAGGCCAAGAAGGTCTGCCTGGCCTGTGAAGTCCGGTCCGAATGCCTGGAGTACGCCCTCGCCAACGACGAGCGATTCGGCATCTGGGGCGGCCTCTCCGAGCGCGAGCGCCGCAGGCTGAAGAAGGCGGCGGTCTGATCCGGCCGCACCGGCCGCACCGCCCCCGCCGGGACACCCGTCCCGCCGCCCACCCCATACCCGAGGGCCCGGCCCCCACGGCGCCAGGCCCACCGCGCACCACACCGCACCGCACGACGCGCACCACCGGTCCACAGAGCAAACGGTCCGCCTCCCGCACCTTCCCCGCAGGAGGCGGACCGTCGCGTTCCGGGCCCTGCGCGGGCGAGGCGGACCGTCCCCTTCCCGGCCCCGCGCACACGAGGCGGACCGTCCCCTTCCCAGCCGTTAGGGTGGGGCGCTGTCCAGCAGCCTCCGAGGGCACAACACCCCCGGATCCCCGGCCGGAGGGCCCGTACCGCGATGTCCCTGCACAGCAACTCGACGGCCTCCCACCAGGCAGCCGCCACTCCCGAGTTCCCCCGGCACGTCGTCACCGCGGTCCTCGTCGCCCACGACGGAGCCCGCTGGCTGCCCCAGACCCTCGCCGGCCTCCTCGCCCAGGAACGCCCCGCGCAGAGCCACGTCGCCGCCGACACCGGCAGTGCCGACGACTCCGCGCGCCTGCTCGACCAGGCCTTCGGCGACGACCGCGTCCTGCACCTCGCCCGGCGCACCGGCTTCGGCGCCGCCGTCGACGAGGCCGTCCGCAGCGCGCCGGTCCTGACCGCCGAGGAGCTCCCGTACCTCAAGCGTCCCAGCGGCTGGGACCCCGTCAGCCGCACCTGGCGCGACGACGCCTACGACCTCCCCGACCTCCCCCACGGCGAACCCGTCCAGTGGCTCTGGCTGCTCCACGACGACAGCGCCCCCGAACCCGACGCCCTCGCCGAACTCCTGCGCGTCGCCGACGAGAACCCCGACGCCGCCGTCATCGGCCCCAAACTGCGCGGCTGGTACGACAAGAAGCAGCTCCTCGAAGCCGGCGTCACCATCGCCCGCAGCGGCCGCCGCTGGACCGGCCTCGACCGCCGCGAACAGGACCAGGGCCAGCACGACCAGGTCCGCCCCGTCCTGTCCGTCTCCACCGCCGGCATGCTCGTGCGCCGCGACGTCTACGACGCCCTCGGCGGCTTCGACCGCCGTCTGCCCCTCATGCGCGACGACGTCGACCTGTGCTGGCGCGCCCACAGCGCCGGCCACACCGTCCTCGTCGCCCCCGACGCCGTCCTGCGCCACGCCGAGGCCGCCGCCCGCGAACGCCGCACCGTCGACTGCGCCGGCCGCTCCGCCGTCGACCCCCACCGCGTCGACAAGGCCGGCGCCGTCTACACCCTGCTGGCCAACTCCTCCGGCCGTGCCCTGCCCTACGTCCTGCTGCGCCTGGTCGTCGCCACCCTCCTGCGCACCCTCGGCTACCTCGTCGGCAAGGCCCCCGGCCAGGCCGTCGACGAGTTCACCGGCCTCCTCGCCACCCTGCTGCGCCCCGGCCGGATCCTCGCCGCCCGCAAGGCCCGCCGCCGGCCCGCCGTCCCCGCCGCCGACCTGCGTCCCCTCTTCCCCCCGCCCGGAGCCACCCTGCGGGCGGGCGCCGAACAGCTCGCCGGCCACTTCGGCTCCGGCCAGGGCGCCGACACCGCCCCCGCCGGACGGCACGGCGGAGCCGTCGAATCCGGACCCGGCGGCGACGACGCCGACTACCTGGAGATCGAACAGTTCGGCCGGCTCAAGCGGATCGCCCGCAGGCCCGCCCCCGTCCTCTTCGCACTCCTGCTGCTGGTCTCCCTCGCCGCCTGCCGCGCCCTGATCGGCGGCGGCAGCCTGATGGGCGGCGCCCTGCTGCCCGCCCCGCCCGGCGCCCTCGAACTGTGGCACGCCTACACCGGCGACTGGCAGCCCGTCGGCATCGGAACCACCGCCGGGGCACCCCCCTACCTCGCGGTCCTCGCCGCCTTCGCCGCGCCCCTGCTCGGCTCCACCAAGGCCGCCCTGACCCTGCTGCTCGTCTGCTCCGTCCCCCTCTGCGGGCTCACCGCCTACTTCGCCTCCCGCCCCCTCGTCACCTCCCGCCTGCTGCGCGCCTGGGCCGCCGTCGCCTACGCCTTCCTGCCCGCCGTCACCGGAGCCCTCGCCGGGGGCCGCCTGGGCACCGCCGTGCTGGCCGTCCTGCTGCCGCTCCTCGCCCGCTCCGCCGTCGCCGCCTTCGGCCTCGCCGACCGCGAGACCACCGGATCCTGGCGGGCCGTGTGGACGTACACCCTGCTGCTGACCCTGACCACCGCCTTCACCCCCGTCGTGTGGCCGCTCGCCGCCGTCCTGGGCACCGGCGCGCTCCTCGTGCGTCGCGCGCGCTGGAAGGCGTACGCCCCCCGGCTGCTCGCCACCCTCGCCGTCCCCCTGGCCGTCCTCGCGCCCTGGTCCCTGGGCCTGCTCACCCACCCCGGCCGCTTCCTGCGCGAGGCCGGACTGCCCTACGGCAGCGGCTCCGCCACCGCCCTCGGCCTGCTCGGCGCCAGCCCCGGCGGCCCCGGCACCACCGGCGGACTGCTCTTCGCCGGAACCGTCCTGGCCGCCCTGGCCGCACTGCTGCGCGCCGACCGGCGCTTCGCCGTGGCCGTCGCCTGGACCACCGCCCTGGCCGCCCTGTTCCTCGCCGTCCTCCTCAACCGCGACGGCTGGGCGGGCCCCGCGACCCTCGTCCAGGGACTCGCGCTGATCGCGGCCGCCGTGCTCGGCGCCGACGGCGCCAGGGAGCGGGTCGCCGCCCGCAGCTTCGGCTGGCGCCAGCCGCTCGCCGCCCTCGTCGCCCTCGGCGCGGCCCTCGGCCCGCTGCTCCTCGCCGCCGTCTGGACCGTCGCCGGAGCCGACGGACCGCTGGGACGGCGCGACCCCGTCCAGGTCCCGGCCTTCGTCGCCGCCCAGTCCGACGACAGCAACCGCACCCGCACCCTCGTCCTCGGCGGCGACTCGCCCGCCACCGTCTCCTACACCCTGGTCCGCGGCTCCGGCGTCCGCCTCGGCGACGCCGAACTCCTCGCCGAGGCAGGCTCCGGACCCCGCCTCGCCCAGGCCGTCTCCAGCCTGGTCTCCGGCTCCGGAGCAGACCAGTCCGAGCAGCTCGGCGCGTTCGCCGTCCGCTACGTGATGATCCCGCCCGGCGGCTCCCCCGCGATGCGCCGGACCCTCGACGGGACCCCCGGCCTGCGCCAGCGCCATCAGGACGACGGCACCGCCATCTGGGAGGTCCAGCGGCTGCCCGCCCGCGTCGCGATCCTCCCCGGCAGGCAGGGCCAGGCCACCGTCGCCGTCGACGCCGGACCCGTCGAGGCCCACGCCAAGATCCCGGCCGGCGAGGAGGGCCGCACCCTGCGCGTCGCCGACCGCGCCGACCCGGGCTGGCACGCCACCCTCGACGGCAAGCCCCTCAAGCCCAAGGCCCTCGAAGGCCGCGACGGCTGGGCACAGGGCTTCGCCCTCCCCAAGGAAGGCGGCCGCCTCGCCCTCGTCCACACCGACTCCCTGGCCCGCGACGCCTGGCACTGGACGCAGGGGATCCTCGCGCTGGTGCTGCTGGTGATGGCCCTGCCCGGCCGCCGCGCCCGCCTCGACGACGACCTGCCCGAGGAGGACGCCGCCGCCCCCGCCTCAGACCGCACCGGGGCGAGCGTGCCCGGACAGGGCCGCCGCGCCCGCCGGGCCGCCCCCGCGGAGCCCGCGCCCGAGCCGGCCCCCGCCGAGGCCGTCGCCGACCCGTACGCGCAGATCCCGGCGCAGCAGGTGTACGGGGAGGAGTCGTACGCCTACCAGGAGCCCTGGTCCCCGTCCCCGTACGCGGACGGGCAGCAACAGCAGCAGCCGCAGCAGCCGGCGGAGCACGGCGACCCGTACGCCCAGCAGTACGCCCAGCCGTACCCCCAGCCCTACGCCGCCCCGCCGCACCCGGACGCGCAGCAGGCGTACGGCCAGGGGCAGCAGTTCGGCTACACGCAGCAGCAGCCGCCCCACCCGTACGAGTACGACCAGCAGCCGTACGACACCTACGGACAGCACGACCCGCGTCCGGACGGGAGCCCCCAGCAGTGAAGCAGCGCGCCCCCCTCACGTTCGCGGCCGTGACCGCGGCCCTGGCCGCCGCCTGCGGCCTGGCCGTCCTCACCGCCCCCGCCGCCACCCCGGCCGGGGGCACCGGCGGCCCGCCCGTCGCCCGCATGCCCGTGGAGCGGTCCGTGCTGGTGTGCCCGGCGCCCAGCTCCTCCGACATCGCCGAGACCACGTACACCTCCCTCACCCCCGGCAAGGGCGCGGGCAAGGGCACGGCCCGGCTGCAGACCAAGGACGGCAAGACGGTCCTGCAGCCCAAGGAACCCGGCAGGCCCGTCGGCGCCACCGCCTCCGGAGCCGAGGCGCCCGCTCTGACCGGCACCGCCGACGGGGTCCTCGCCCCCGGGTGGACCGCCCAGCAGACCACCAAGGTCGCGGTCGGCCAGTCCCGCGGCCTGCTCGGCGTGGCCTGCACCGCACCCGGCACCGACTTCTGGTTCCCCGGCGTCAGCACCGCCAAGGGCCGCCAGGACTACATCCACCTCACCAACCCGGACGACACCGTCGCCGAGGTGGACGTCAAGCTGTACGGCCCCGACGGCCTCGTCAAGGGCAAGCCCGGCACCGCCGACACCGTCATCGCGGTCGACCCCCGCTCCACCACCAAGGTGCTGCTGTCCTCCCTCGCCCCCGACGCCCAGCTCACCGACGTCACCGCGCACGTGACGACCGGCTCGGGCCGGGTCGGCGCCTCCGCGCAGATCGGCGAGGACGGGGTGGGCGCCGACTGGCTGCCCGCCTCGGCCGGACCGGCGGGCTCCGCCGTCCTGCCCGGCATCCCCGCCGACGCCACCTCCGTACGCCTGATCGCCTTCGCCCCCGGCGAGGACGACGCCGACCTCCGCCTGAAGCTGGCCGGCCCCACCGGCTCGATCAGCCCGGCCGGCGCCGAGCAGCTGCACCTCAAGGCGGGCATGACCGCGAGCGTGGACCTGAAGGACGTGACCCGCGGCGAGGCGGGCTCCCTGCTGCTGGCCCCCGCGGACCCGAAGAAGGCCGTACCCGTCGTCGCCGCCCTGCGCGTGGTCCGCGGCACCGGCACCAAGCAGGAGCTGGGCTTCATCCCGGCCGCCGCCCCCGTGGGCGCCCGGGCCACCGTCGCCGACAACCGCCTCGACGACAAGGCCACCGCCCTGGCCCTCACCGCCTCGGGCGGCGCCGACGCGAAGGTCCGCGTCACCGCCTCGGCCGGGACCGAAGGCGGCGAGAGCGCCGTCAAGGAGGTCACGGTCAAGGCGGGCACCACCCTCGCCGTGTCACCGCCGCCGGCCCCCGCGGGCGGCAAGGGCGCCTACGCCCTGACCCTGGAGACCCTCTCCGGCGGCCCCGTCCACGCGGCCCGCACCCTGACCCTCCCGCACGAGGGCATCCCGATGTTCACCGTCCAGACCTTCGGCGACGACCGCTCCACCGTCTCGGTGCCCCGCGCCGTCGAGGACCCCTCGATCCTCGTCCGCTGACCACCGCTGACCACCGTCCCGGTACGGGCCTCAGTCCTGCCCGTACCGGGGGTCCACGGTCTCCGGGGACAGCCCCAGCAGCTCCGCCACCTGCTCGACCACGATCTCGTGCACCAGCAGCGCCCGCTCGTCGCGCGTCTTCGCCCGGATCTCCACCGGCCGCCGGAACACCACGATCCGGGCCGGCCGCCCGTCCCGGGCCTCCACCAGCCCGCCCAGCGGCACCGCCTCGTCGTTCCACCCGGCGTCGGGCCCGCCCGGCGGCCCCGGCACGTCCGCGATCACGAACTCCACCTCGGCGAGCTGCGCCCAGCGCCGCTCCAGCCGCTCCACGGAATCCCGTACGAGGTCGCCGAACAGCTCCGCCCGGCTCGCCGACAGCGGCACCTGCGGTGGCGCGAGCGGCCCCCGCATCCCCCGGCCGTGCCGGTCGCGCCGCCGCGGCCGCGGCTCGTGGGGGGTCTCGGCGGAGGGAGCGGGGCGGGGAGGAAGGGAGCTGTCCGTCACCCCCGCAGGGTAGCCCTCACCCCACCTCCCGGAAGGGCCCCGATCCGGTCACGGCCCGGTGTCGCGGCGGTGTCACACCCCGAACGATCCGGTCAAGATCGGGTACCGGCGCGGCCGCGACGGCCCCCGCCGGACCCGTCGCGGGAGGCGACACGGGGGACCGGCCGGGGGGCGAGTCGTCGCGGCCCGGTCAAGAGTGCGGTACCGTCCAACGTCGTGAGCCTTGTACGTCGCTGTTCGCGCACCGCGTGCGGCCGCCCTGCCGTCGCCACACTGACGTACGTCTACGCCGACTCGACCGCAGTTCTCGGCCCGCTCGCCACCTACGCCGAACCCCACTGCTACGACCTGTGCGCCGAGCACTCCGAGCGCCTGACCGCCCCGCGCGGCTGGGACGTCGTCCGCCTGTCGGACGGCTCCGGCCCGTCCCGCCCCAGCGGTGACGACCTGGAAGCCCTCGCGAACGCCGTGCGCGAGGCGGCCCGTCCGCCGGAGCGCGCGGCCGAAGCGAGCGGTTCCGGTCAAGGTCCCCGGGTGACCGGCGAGACGCGCCGCGGACACCTGCGCGTCCTGCGCTCGCCCGACTCCTGACACCGGGATCGTCTGAAAAGCCGCTCTGCGCACAGGGTAGGTTTGCTCCACCGCACAGAACCTTCAGGAGGGCAGGCAGTGGCCGCAGATCTTTCGAACATCGTCAAGGCATACGACGTACGCGGCGTCGTACCGGACGAGTGGGACGAGCCCCTGGCCGAGCTGTTCGGTGCTGCGTTCGTCGAGGTCACCGGCGCCACCGCGATCGTCGTCGGTCACGACATGCGGCCCTCCTCCCCCGGCCTGTCGGCCGCCTTCGCCCGGGGTGCCAGCGCCCGCGGCGTGGACGTCACCCTGATCGGGCTGTGCTCCACCGACCAGCTGTACTACGCCTCCGGCAAGCTGGACCTGCCCGGCGCCATGTTCACGGCCTCCCACAACCCGGCCCAGTACAACGGCATCAAGCTCTGCCGGGCCGGCGCCGCTCCCGTGGGCCAGGACACCGGCCTCGCCACCATCCGCGAGCTCGCCGAGAAGTGGACCGACGAGGGCGCCCCCGCGATCCCCGCCGGCACCGTCCCGGGCACCGTCACCGAGCTGGACAGCCGCCCCGGCTACGCCGAGCACCTCAAGGGCCTGGTCGACCTCACCTCGATCCGCCCCCTCAAGGTCGTCGTCGACGCGGGCAACGGCATGGGCGGCCACACCGTCCCCACCGTCTTCGAGGGCCTCCCGCTGGACCTCGTCCCCATGTACTTCGAGCTGGACGGGACCTTCCCGAACCACGAGGCCAACCCCCTCGACCCGAAGAACATCGTCGACCTCCAGGCCCGCGTGATCGCCGAGGGCGCCGACCTCGGCCTCGCCTTCGACGGCGACGCCGACCGCTGCTTCGTCGTCGACGAGCGCGGCGAGGGCGTCTCCCCGTCCGCCATCACCGCCCTGGTCGCGGCCCGCGAGCTGGCCCGCAACGGCGGCACCGGCACCGTCATCCACAACCTGATCACCTCGTGGTCCGTCCCGGAGGTCGTCCGCGAGAACGGCGGCACCCCGGTCCGCACCCGCGTCGGCCACTCCTTCATCAAGGCGGAGATGGCCTCCTCGGGCGCCATCTTCGGCGGCGAGCACTCGGCGCACTACTACTTCAAGGACTTCTGGAACGCGGACACCGGCATGCTCGCCGCGCTCCACGTCCTCGCGGCCCTGGGCGGCCAGGAGGGCACCCTGTCCGCGCTGGTCGCCGAGTACGACCGCTACGTCGGCTCCGGCGAGATCAACTCCACCGTCGCCGACCAGGCGGGCCGCACGGCCGCCGTCAAGGCCGCGTACGCCTCCCAGGAGGGCGTGACCTTCGACGAGCTCGACGGCCTGACCGTCTCCGCCGCCGACTGGTGGTTCAACCTCCGCCCCTCGAACACCGAGCCGCTCCTGCGCCTCAACGTCGAGGCCCGCGACGAGGCCACCCTGGACAGGATCCGCGACGAGGTCCTCGCCCTCGTCCGCGCCTGAGGCTCCCCGCCCCGGCGCCGGGCCGCCGACATCCGGCCCCGCCCGCGTTTGAGGAGCGGGTTTCCGGGGGCAGAGCCCCCGGAAACGGACCCGCACCCGCCGCGGTCCCCGCGCCGCCCTCCCGGGGGCGGCCCGGGGCCCGGGGTGGGCCCCCCGGGCCCGGCGGCCCCACCCCCACCTCCGAGCCGCACCGCAGGTGACTCGGCGGTACGCTGACCACGCCCGATCCGCGATCCGCGGCCCGTATCCCCGAAGGGAACCGCCCCATGCCGCTCGAAGCCGGCCTGCTGGAGATCCTCGCCTGCCCCGCCTGCCACGCCCCCCTCCGGGACAACTCGGCAGACGAGACCGCACCCGAGCTGATCTGCACCGGCCAGGACTGCGGCCTCGCGTACCCGGTCCGCGACGGCATCCCGGTCCTGCTCGTGGACGAGGCCCGCCGCCCCGCGTAACCCCTCCCCGCCGCACCGTCCGACCCGCGCAGCGCAGACCGCACACGCCGTCAACACCGCCGGAGGCCGCCATGCTCGACGAGCCACTCCTCGACGCACCGGACGATCTCGCCCGTGCCGACCGCCGCGGCCTCCTCCGCGGCGCCGCCGACGCCGGGGCGAGGGTCCGTACCGCCGCCCGGCACGCGACCGAGGCGGGCCTGGCGGACCTGCGCCCCGACGGGCGCCCCCGGTCCGTCCTCATCGCCGGCCCCGGCACCGCGGCCACCGGCGTCGCCGACCTCCTCGGCGCCCTCGCAGGAGCCTCCGCCCCGGTGATCCGGCTGCACCCCACCGGCGTCGCGTACGCCGCCGGGGCCCTGCGCTGGGCGCTGCCCGGCTGGGCGGGACCGGTGGACCTGCTCCTCATCGTCACCACCGACGGCACCGAACCCGGCCTCGCGGTCCTCGCCGAGCAGGCCTACCGGCGCGGCAGCTCCGTGGTCGCCGTCGCCCCCGAGCGCTCCCCGCTGAGCGAGGCGGTGGACGGGGCGCACGGGGTCCTCGTACCGATGGCCCAGGCCCCGTACCAGGAGTACGACGAGTCCGCCGCGGCCGGCCCCGGCGCCCTGTGGGCCCTGCTGACCCCGCTGCTGGTCCTCCTGGACAAGGTCGGGCTGGTCTCCGCCGCGCCGGACACCCTCCAGCTCGTCGCCGACCGGCTCGACCGCACCGCCGAGCGCTGCGGCCCCGCCATCGCCACCTACTCCAACCCGGCCAAGACCCTCGCCGCGGAGCTCGCCGACTCCCTGCCGCTCATCTGGAGCGAGGGCGCCGGAGCCGGCCCCGCCGGCCGCCGCTTCGCCGCCACCCTCGCCGAACTGGCCGGGCGCCCCGCCCTCGCGGCCGACCTCCCCGAGGCCCTGCCCGCGCACGGCGTCCTGCTCGCCGGGGCCTTCGCCGCCGGAGCCGACCCCGAGGACTTCTTCCGCGACCGCGTCGAGGAGCCCCAGACCCTGCGCGCCCGCGTCGTCCTGCTGCGCGACCGGCCCACCGGAGGCCTCTCCGCCGCTCCCGCCGCCCGCGAGCTCGCCCTCAGCCACGACACGGCCATCAGCGAGCTCGAACCCGAGGAGGGCACCGAGCTGGAACAGCTCGCCGAGCTCCTCGCCGTCACCGACTTCGCCACCGCCTACCTGGCGCTGGCGTCCCGGGGACACGGCTGAGGCGCGCACCCGCGCCCGCCCCCACGCTCCACCGATCCAGGAAGAACGACGGAAGACCACGATGGACCGCCTGAAGAACACGATCCGCCCCTACGCCTGGGGATCCACCACCCTGATCCCGGCCCTCCTCGGGGTCGAGCCCACGGGTGAGCCCCAGGCCGAGATGTGGATGGGCGCCCACCCCGGCGCCCCGTCCCGTCTGGACCGCGGAGCGGGCGAGACCACCCTGTCCGCCGTCATCGAGGCCGACCCCGAGGGCCAGCTCGGCTCCGCCGCCGTCGCCAAGTTCGGCCCCCGTCTGCCCTTCCTGCTCAAGCTCCTGGCCGCCGGCGCCCCGCTCTCCCTCCAGGTCCACCCCGACCTGGCCCAGGCCAAGGAGGGCTTCGAGGACGAGGAGCGCCGAGGCGTCCCGATCGACGCGGGCCACCGCAACTACAAGGACGCCAACCACAAGCCCGAGATGATCTGCGCGCTCACCCCCTTCGACGGACTGTGCGGCTTCCGCCCGCCGCTGGAGGCCGCCGCGCTGCTCGAAGGCCTCGGCGTCGACTCCCTCAAGCCCTACGCCGACCTGCTGCGCGCCCACCCGGAGGAGGCGGCCCTGCGCGAGGTCCTGACCGCCGTCCTCACCGCGGACCGCGCGGAGATGTCCCGTACCGTCAGCGAGGCCGCGTCCGCCGCCGAGCGCCTGGGCGGCCCGTACGCGCCGTACGCTTCCCTCGTCCACGAGTTCCCCGGCGACCCGGGCGTGATCGCGGCCATGCTGCTCAACCACGTACGGCTCCAGCCCGGCGAGGCCATGTTCCTCGGCGCCGGCGTTCCGCACGCCTACATCGACGGCCTCGGCGTGGAGCTGCTGGCCAACTCCGACAACGTGCTGCGCGCGGGCCTGACCCCCAAGCACGTGGACGTCCCCGAACTGCTCAAGGTCGTCCTCTTCGAGCCGAGCGCCCCCGCCCTGCTGCGCCCCGAGGGCGGCGCCGAAGAGGTCTACGAGACCCCCATAGACGAGTTCCGCCTCTCCCGTTTCGTCCTGGCACCCGGCGGCGCCCCCCACACCCTCCCGGACGCCGCCCCGCAGATCCTGCTGTGCACCGCGGGCGCGCCCGCCGCCGGCGAACTGACCCTCGCGCCGGGGGAGTCGGTCTTCGTCCCCGCGGGCGAAAAGGTCGAACTGTCCGGTTCTGGTACGGTCTTCCGCGCCACCCTGGTCCTCTGACGTACCGTCGGCCGCACAGGCAGCTGCAACAATGTGCGGCCGTAGTCAGTGGCTAGGAAGGGACATCGGCACCCATGAGCGCGTCGGGCGGTACCAGGGCGATCGTGGCGGCACTCGCCGCCAACCTCGCCATCGCTGTAGCCAAGTTCGTGGCATTCCTCATCAGCACGTCCTCGTCGATGCTCGCCGAAAGCGTCCACTCGCTGGCCGACTCCGGGAACCAGGGCCTGCTGCTCCTCGGCGGGAAGAAGGCCAAGCGCGAGGCGACCCCCCAACACCCCTTCGGGTACGGGCGGGAACGCTACATCTACGCCTTCCTCGTCTCCATCGTCCTCTTCACCGTCGGTGGCCTGTTCGCCGTCTACGAGGGCTACGAGAAGATCCACGACCCGCACCCGATCAAGGCCTGGTACTGGCCCGTCGGCGTCCTCGTCTTCGCGATCGTCGCGGAGAGCCTCTCCTTCCGCACCGCGATCAAGGAGTCCAACGAGATCCGCGGCAACCAGACCTGGAGCCAGTTCATCAGGCGAGCCAAGGCCCCGGAGCTGCCGGTGGTGCTCCTGGAGGACTTCGGCGCGCTCATCGGCCTCGTCCTCGCCCTCGCCGGCGTGGGCCTCGCCCTGCTCACCGGCAACGGCGTCTGGGACGGCATCGGCACCGTGTGCATCGGCGTACTGCTGATCGCCATCGCCATCGTGCTCGCCCTGGAGACCAAGTCCCTGCTCCTCGGCGAGGCCGCGGGCACCGAAGAGGTCGAGAAGATCAAGGCCGCCCTCGTCGACGGCGACACCGTCACCCGCGTGATCCACATGCGGACCCTGCACCTCGGCCCCGAGGAACTCCTCGTCGCCGCCAAGATCGCCGTCCAGCACGACGACACCGCGACCGAGGTGGCCAACGCCATCAACGCCGCCGAGGCCCGCATCCGCGCGGCCGTCCCGATCGCCCGCGTCATCTACCTGGAGCCGGACATCTACCACCCCGAGGCCGCCAAGGCCGAAGGGAACTGACCCCGGTCCGGACACACGAAGGCCCCCACGGCTCACCGAGCCGCGGGGGCCTCCGCATGTCCGTACGGGGCGTCGTCGTCCGCTCCTACGAGGGCACGTCCGCGCGCCCACCGGGCCCGACCGGCGCCTGCGCGTCCCCCGGACCCGGCTGCGCGACGACGGGAGCCTGCTCGCCGGCCCCCTCACCGCCGCCCTCGCCCGGCTCCGGCTGCGCCGCCGGAGCCGGGATCGCGGCGACCGGGGCCGCGGCGGCCCGCCCGGCCCGGCCGCGCGCCCGCCGGGCCACGCCCGCCAGCACACCGCCGAGCAGGAGCACCAGAGCGCCGGCCAGCTGCCCCCACACGGCCAGCTTCGCCATCGGGTACGGCACGACCCGGGCGGTGACCTTGGCCTCCGGGACCGGACCGTTGTTCGCGTACTGCGAGCCGTCCGAGTTCATCCGGTTGTCCGCCATCAGGAAGACGTACCCCTTGGGCACCTTCACGTTGAAGGCCACCGCCGACGGGTTCTTCCACTGCTCCAGGTACGGCTCGTCCAGCGGCGTCCCGTTCAGCACCAGCCGGTACTGGCCCGCCACCTTGCTGCTCGGCTTGTACTGGATGCGGTCCCCGCCCACGGCGACGACCCGGTTCATCTGGGTCTTCTGCAGGGACCACGGCACGGAGGCGAGCACGACGTCACCGCGCCGCAGCTTCCCCTTGGCGACCGGTTCCAGGTAGATGCTCTCCCCGTTGGTGTAGGTCGGCGTCATGGTCCAGCCGACCTGCTTGCCCTCCGTGTACCGCGAGGGCGGGTTCACGGCCTTCGCCACCGTCACCCCGCCGAGGATGACCGCTCCGAGCACCAGCAGGACGATCGCCGCGATCCCGCGTCTGCGTCCTGGCCTGTGTTCCATTTCGTCCCTTCCGATGTACCTGCCTTGCATCGTAGGTCGACCGGGACGCCGTCGATGCCGCCGGGGGGCCGGTGTGCCGAGTACGTACATACCGATTCGGACACTGCGCGCACGCCGTCGGGTCCCGCACCGCGGCGGTGCGGGACCCGACGGGACGGAGCGGAAGGACCGCCGTTAGCGGATCTCGCGCAGCACCTCCAGGACGGCCGCCCGGTCCGGCGCGCCCCGCAGCCGGTCGCGGAAACCGGTGTCCATCAGCTTGCGCGACAACAGCGCCAGGATCCGCAGGTGTTCGTCCCCGGCCGCCGCCTCCGGCACCGAGATCATGAAGACCAGCCGGGCCTTCGTACCGTCGAGCGCACCCCACTCGATGCCCTCGGCGGACCGGGCGAAGCCCACCGTGGGACGCGTCACCGCGTCCGTCTTGGCGTGCGGGATCGCGATCGACTCGCCGAGCCCGGTCGTGCCCTGCGCCTCGCGGGCGAGGGCGACCCGGACCAGTTCGTCCACGTCCCGCACGTTGCCGGTGGTGGCCAGCATCTCGGCCATTTCCCGGATCGCCGCCTCCTTCGAGTCCGAGACCAGCTCCGGCTTGACCGTCCGCGCGGTCAGGTAACCGGACAGCACCTCCGCCTCCTCCGCCTCCTCCGGCGCGACGGCGGCCGCGGGGACGGGCGCCGCGGGGACGGCGGGGGTGACGGCCGCGGCGCGCGTGAGGGCGGCCGTCCCCTCCGCACCGGCCCCCACGCCCACCAGTACGGGCTCGGGCGTCGGCGCCGTGGCCTGCGCCGGGCCGCCGCGGCCCTCCTTGACCTCGATCAGCAGGTTGGTGGTGAGCGCCGTGACGACGGCACCGACGGTGATGGCGACGAAGAACATCGCGACCCCGCTGACGGCGCCGAACAGCGCCACGACCGGACCGCCGTGCGGCACCGAGTCCTCGACCCCGGTCAGGCCCGCGAGCGCGCCCGCCACCGCGCCGCCGAGCATGTTCGCCGGGATGACGATCGCCGGCCGGGCGGCGGCGAACGGGATCGCGCCCTCGGAGATGCCGAAGAACCCCATGAACAGGGCGGCGACGCCCGTCTCCCGCTCCTGGTCGCTGTAGAGCCTGCGGCGCAGCAGCGTGGCCAGGCCCTGGCCCAGCGGCATGACCGGGATCGCGGCGGCGGCCATGCCCATGACGGCGTTGTTGGTGCCGATGAGGCCCACCGCGACCAGGAAGGCGGTCTTGTTGACCGGGCCGCCCATGTCGAAGGCGATCATCAGGCCGATGATCGCGCCGAGCACGACTGCGCTGGAGCCGGTCATTCCGTTCAGCCAGGCGGTCAGGGTCGTGAAGAGCCAGGAGATGGGCCGGCCGATCACGTAGATGTAGAGCAGCCCGACCGTCAGCGTCGACACGATCGGGATCACGATGATCGGCATGATCGGCTGGACGAACCGGGGGACCTTGACCTTCTTGATCCACACGACGACATAGCCGGCGAGGAATCCGGTCGCGATCGCGCCCAGGAAGCCCGCGTTCGCCTCGGCGCCGTAGATGTTCACGGCGTCGGCGGCCAGGAAGCCGCCGAGCATGCCCGGAACCAGTGCGGGCCGGTCGCCGAGCGCGTAGGCGATGTAGCCGGAGAAGACCGGCAGCATCAGCTTGAAGCCGAGGCCGCCCAGCGCGTTGACGTAGGACCAGAACGAGCCCTCGTCGAACCCGATGCCCTCGGACGTGGTGTGCCCGCCGAGCGCGATCGACACCGCGAGCAGCAGACCGCCCACGACCACGAACGGGATCATGTGGGAGACACCGTTCATCAGTGCCTTGTACGCCGCGCCGCGCTCCCGGCCCCCGTCACCCCCGCCGCCGGAGGCCGCCGCGCCGGTCTGCACCGGCGCGCTGCGTACCCGCTCGATCAGCTCCTCCGGCTTGTGGATGCCGTCCGCGACGCCCGTGGACAGGACCCGCTTGCCCGCGAAGCGGTCGCGGTCGACCTCCTTGTCGGCGGCGATGATCACGCCGTCCGCCTCCCTGACATCGTTGTCAGAGAGCACGTTCTCGGCCCCGATGGATCCCTGCGTCTCCACCTTGATGTCCACGCCGAGTTCGTCGGCGGCCTGCTGCAGCTTCTCCGCGGCCATGTACGTGTGGGCGATCCCCGTGGGGCAGGCCGTGACGGCCACGAACTTCAGGCGCTCGGGCCCGCTTGCGCCTCCGCCACCGGGAGGGCCGGCCGGACTGGTGGTCACTGGAATCTCCTTCAGCCATGGGTCCTGCGGGGCCGTGCGCACGACCCGGTCCACCAGGCATCCTGCCCCACCTGAGAGGTGCATCAAAAGTCCGAAAGGCCCCGAACCGTTCCGCCTTAGGGCCCGAAACCGGCACCCGACACATCCCCCTCACGACTGGGGCCGCTAGGCCGATCGGTGTAGATTCGTCGTCAGTGTCAGGCGTCGCTGCTGATGGCGGTCGGGCGGTCCCCGTGGCCGGCCGAGGGGAGAGAGGGCCCCCGACGGACTGTGCTCGGCGTACCGTCCCCGACGGCACGCGGCCCAGCCGTACCCACCCTCTCGAACCATGAGGAGCAGCACCCATGGACTTCAAGGTCGCCGACCTTTCCCTTGCCGCCTTCGGCCGCAAGGAGATCACCCTGGCCGAGCACGAGATGCCGGGTCTGATGTCGATCCGCCGGGAGTACGCCGAGGCGCAGCCGCTGGCAGGCGCCCGGATCACCGGCTCGCTGCACATGACCGTGCAGACCGCGGTCCTGATCGAGACCCTCGTCGCCCTGGGCGCCGACGTCCGCTGGGCCTCCTGCAACATCTTCTCCACCCAGGACCACGCGGCCGCGGCCATCGCCGTGGGCCCGAACGGCACCCCGGAGAACCCGCAGGGCGTCCCCGTCTTCGCCTGGAAGGGCGAGACGCTGGAGGAGTACTGGTGGTGCACGGAGCAGGCGCTGACCTGGCCGAACACCCCCACCGGCGGCCCGAACATGATCCTCGACGACGGTGGCGACGCCACCCTCCTCGTCCACAAGGGCGTCGAGTTCGAGAAGGCCGGCGCGGCCCCGGACCCGTCCACCGCGGACTCCGAGGAGTACGCGCACATCCTCACGCTCCTCAACCGCACCCTCGGTGAGGCCCCGCAGAAGTGGACGCAGCTCGCGTCCGAGATCCGCGGCGTGACGGAGGAGACCACCACCGGTGTCCACCGCCTCTACGAGATGATGGCCGAGGGCACCCTGCTGTTCCCGGCGATCAACGTGAACGACGCCGTGACGAAGTCGAAGTTCGACAACAAGTACGGCTGCCGCCACTCCCTGATCGACGGCATCAACCGTGCCACCGACGTCCTGATCGGCGGCAAGGTCGCCGTCGTCTGCGGTTACGGCGACGTCGGCAAGGGCTGCGCCGAGTCCCTGCGCGGCCAGGGCGCCCGTGTGATCGTCACCGAGATCGACCCGATCTGCGCCCTGCAGGCCGCGATGGACGGCTACCAGGTCGCGACGCTGGACGACGTGGTGGAGAGCGCCGACATCTTCATCACGACCACGGGCAACAAGGACATCATCATGGCCGCCGACATGGCCAGGATGAAGCACCAGGCGATCGTGGGCAACATCGGCCA
>NZ_JBVIKC010000013.1:49909-209996 GCF_055581065.1 Streptomyces sp. NPDC031479 | reverse complement strand
TTTTTTTTTTTTTTGTGTCCTTTTGTTCCTCTTCCCCCTCCCCCCCCCCCCCCCACCCCCCACCAAAACCCTCCCCCCCCCTCCCGCGCCCCGCCCCCCCCCCCCCCCCCCCCCCCCCCCCGCCGTGGGCGCCGGATGGTGTGGTGCCTATTCGTCGTTCGTGACGGTCAGCCCCTTGAGGCCTGCCACGAGCGCCTGGAGGTCGTCGTCCGAGAGATCGGCGGCGTAGGTCTCGTCTTCCTCGTTCACGGTCCTTCTCCTCTGCTGTTGCTGTATTTCCTGCGGGTTTCGGTTGCCCGGGATGCGGCGGCGTTCAGCGTGGAACGTCGGACAGCGCCGGGTGGCCGAGGCCGGCGACGAGGGAGTCCAGCTCCTCCTCGGACAGGTCGACGGCCTCGAACCGCTCCGGGTACGGGACCAGCAGCCGGAGGACGCCGCGGTCGGCGATCTCCCCCCACGCCCGGATCTGGGATTCCAGCACGCCGGACGTCACGGGCCGATTGCGGACGACGTCGATGACGGTGCCCATCGGCACCTCGATCCCGTGCTCGGCGAGCAGGGCCCCGGGATCGCGGGACAGCATCCGCTCCTTGCCGGGATCCGACCAGACGGCCGCGACCACCGCGTTGTATCGAGCGGCGAAATCACTGCGCTCGGCTTCTTCCATCGTGCGGACCTTCGCTTTCCGTCATGGAGCGGGGGAGTTGGCGGCGGCACCGCTCGGGTTCGCCGACTGTGCCCACAGCTGGCGCTGGGCGAGCCGGTGGAACAGCCCGCCGGTGTCCGCGAGCAGTTCGTGATAGGTGCCGCTCTGGACGATCCGACCCTGGTCCATGACCAGGATGACGTCCGCGTTGATCACGGTGGAGAGCCGGTGGGCGATGACGATCCGGGTCGCGGCGAGTTGCCGGGTGCTCGCGGTGACGATCTCCTGGGTGTGGTTGTCGAGAGCACTGGTGGCCTCGTCGAAGAAGAGCACCCGCGGTTTGGAGATCAGCGCCCTGGCGATCAGGACACGTTGCCTCTGGCCGACGGACAGGGCGCCGCCGCCGAAGGACAGCAGGCTGTTGAGCGCCATGGGCATCCGGCGGATGTCCTCGTCGAGCCCCGCCATGGCGGCCGCTTCCCAGACCTGCTCGACGGAGTAGGGCTGGGCGCCGCAGATGTTCTCCCGGATGGTGCCGCTGAACAGCCGGCCGTCCTGGAGGACCACGCCGCACTGCCGGCGTACGGCCTGCACGTCGAGCTCGGAAAGGTCCTGCCCGTCGTAGAGCACGGAGCCGCTGCGCGGGCGCTCGAAGCCGAGCAGCAGCCGCAGGAGGGTGGACTTGCCGGAGCCGCTGGGACCCACGATCGCGACGAACTGGCCGGGGCGGGCGTGCAGCGTCACCTTGTCGAGCACCGGGGTGTCCAGGCCCGGGTAGCCGAAGGTCGCGTTGACGATCTCGATCTCTCCCCGGAGGTCCAGCGGCTGGACGTGGCTGGGTTCGCGCTCGGCCCGCGCCGTCAGTACCTCCGTGAGGCCGTGCAGGCGGGGGAGTACGACGACGAACTCGGCGCCGCTGGTGACCAGGAGGATCATGGACTGGAGTTGCAGGGCGAAGGCCGCGTTGAGGGTGAAGAAGCCGCTCGCCGGCACCTGCCCCCGCAAAGGGCCCGCCAGCAGGGCGAAGAGGATCAGCTGTCCGGCGATGGGGACGGTGACGGCGACCGCGGACAGGGCTCCCTGCACCCGGTGCACCCGCTGCAGCCGGGCGCGCGCCACCACGGTGGCCTGCGCCCAGCGGCTGAACATGGCGTTCTCGGCGGCGGCCAGCCGGATCTTCATGATGCCGCCGAAGATCTCGTTGGTCACGGCCGCGGCGTGGTGCTCGGCCGGCAGGGCCTGGCGCTGACGGCGGATCACCACCAGGCCGAAGAGGACTCCCAGGCCGCTGGTGCCCGCCAGCAGTACGAGGGTGTACAGGCCGACGACGGGATTGATCGTCAGGGTCAGGGCCAGTCCGGCCGCCGCGGTCAGCAGGGCGAGGAAGATCCGGGTCGCCAGCCCGTTCAAGGCCTGGCGGGCGTAGGCGGTGCCCAGCATCTTGCTGGCCAGGACGCCACTGGTGGTCCGGGTGAAGAAGTCGGACGGGAGCCGCATCAGCCGGTCCCACAGGGCGAGCTGGATCCCCGATTCCAGGCGGTCCTCCAGCCGCAGCGCGTGCAGGTTGAGGAGCGCGGTGAACAGGGCCGCCGCCACGGCGCTCACCAGGTACAGTCCGGTGGCCCAGGGAAGGTCCTGGAGGCCCCCGGACGTCAGGGAACTGAGCACCTGGCCGATCAGCAGCGGGGTGGCCAGGCTCAGCGACGCCACGGCGACTCCGGTGGCCAGCATGGACCGCAGCTCCGACGCGGTGCCGAAGGCCCCCCGGCGCAGGAGTTGCCGCAGACTGGTGTCCGCGGGCAGGGGCAACTGGGCCAGGGTGGCGTTCTGGCCGAAGGTGTCCGCGCGCCGCCGGTCCACCGGGGTGCGCGCCCGGGTGTGCGGGTTGACCATCCAGTACCTGCCGCGGGCGAACAGCAGGGGAACCGGGATCAGCCGGGCGCCCCCGTCGGCGCCCCCGTCGGCGTCGGAGTCCGAGGCCACGGCGGCGCCGGCCGAGGCGGCCGGGCGCCAGCCGATGAGCGGTCCGACGTTGTTGTGCCACCACTTCGCGGACAGCCGGACCTGCCGCAGGTGGAGCCCCGAACTCTGGGCGACCGCCCGGAGTTCGTCGCCGTGGTCGCTCGTCCCCGGCGTGTGGGTGGGCGGCTCGGTCACGGAGATGTCCGCCCCCTCGGTGACCACCTGGAGGGTCTCGACCGCCCAGGCCCGGGCGTCCTGGGCGCCGTCGGTGGCGAGCCGCCCACCGCGGGCGCTGTTCGCGCCGAGCACCCCCAGGGCCCGTCGGGCACTCGCCGCCACCATCTGCTCGGCGGCGCGCTTGCGGGCGTCGAGGGCGTGCAGGAACGCGGTGTCGGTCGCCAGGGCGCGGTCGCCGAGCGAACGCACCAGATGGGCCATCTGCTGGTCGACCGCTTCGAAGAGGGCTCCGGAGCGCAGCAGGTCCGGGGTGTTCAGGAGCTCGACCAGACAGTCCGACTCCGCACGGGTCCAGTCCTGGAGGCCGAGGAAGAGCGCCTCGCGTCCGGCCGAGACGACGTGGTCGGCCAGGCCGTTCTTGCTCATGCGGCCGTCCGCCAGCCGGATCCAGCACGGCCGGCCGCTGCCGACGACCGTACGGCCGCGCGTGAGCGAGACGATCTGCCGGGAGCGCAGGACCTGGGCGTCCCGCGGGGCGCCGGTGGAGCGTACGGCGTCCGAGACGGCCTGCAGGGCCCGGTCGAGGGCGTCGCTGATCACGTCGGCGACACGGTCGTCGTGACCGGGTGGCCGGCCGGCGTCCGGTTCCTCCGGCCGCACCTGGCGGACCAGCCTGGAGAGCTGGTCGTGGTCGACGCCGCGGAGGCGGCCGCCGGGCAGTGGCACCACGGTGAGCTGCCACTCGCCGGTCGCGGTCGAGGACGGGATGGCGCTGTGGGCGGGGCAGCGGGCGACGAAGTGCTGCCGGGAGGTGTCGCCTTCGGGCGCGAGACGGCTCGCGAAGATGTCGGCGGGCCCGCCTTCGACCAGGTAGACGGTGTGCCGCCCGTCGATGCGACGGGCCGCGGTGGAGCCGGGGGCCGCCAGTCGGGCGAGCAGGTCCCAGTCCTGGGGTGGAGCGGCGGTGCTCATGTGGTTTCCCCCGTTGACCTCGCCTGGTGCCGGATGAGCGCCGCGTAGGAACCGTCGCGTTCCATGAGGGCGTCGTGCGTGCCGCGTTCGACCTCCTGGCCGTGCTGGAGCACGATGATCCGGTCGCAGTCACGGATGGTGGACAGGCGGTGGGCCACGATGAGGCACGTGGCGCCGCGGCGGCGCAGGTTGGAGTCGATCATTCGCTCCGTCTCGGTGTCCAGGGCGCTGGTGGCCTCGTCCAGGATGAGCAGCCGGGGGTTGCGGACCAGGGCGCGGGCGATCTCCAGGCGTTGGCGCTGACCTCCGGAGAAGTTGCGTCCGCCTTCGTGCACCGGGCTGGCCAGACCGCCGGGGCGGGCCGCCACCTCCTGGTGGATGCACGCGTCCTTGAGGGCCTGTACGACGTCCTCGTCGGGGATGGTCGGGTCCCACAGGGTGACGTTGTCCCGGACCGTGCCCTCGAACATGATCTTGTCCTGGTCGACCATCGCCATGGTGGCGGCCCACAGCCCCGGGTCGAGCGCCTGCGGCTCGCGGCCGTCGACGGTGATCCGCCCGCTCCAGGGCTGGTGCAGTCCGGCGAGCAGCCGGCCGACGGTGGACTTCCCGCTGCCGGAGCCGCCGACCAGTGCCACCCGCGCCCCGGGGGGCAGGTCGAGCGAGAAGTCCTGGAGGAGGGGCGGGACCAGGGGGTTGTAGCCGAAGGTGACCCGGTCGAGCACCACGTGGCCTTCCAGCGGTGTGGGCGTGCCGGAGACGGCGGGTGCCGGCGGCAGCGGATAGCGCTCCACGTCCTGGAGGCGCTGCAGGTCCGCGCCGATCTCCTCGACCTGGGCACTGACCGTGGTGAGGCTGGTGACGGGCCGGTTCATCGCCACGGCCAGGCCCTGCATGGCGACGAGCACTCCGACGGTCAGGGTGCCGGTCAGGACGAGGTGACTGCCCAGTGCGATCAGCACGGCGGTGTTCAGCGCGGCGAGCAGCGCGGGCACCGCCGCCACGACGGCCGCGGGCACGCCCGCCTTCTGCTGCCCCGTGGTCACCGCCGCCTGACGCGCGGCGAACTGCTGGTAGCTCAGCTCCTCCTGCCCGCTGGCCTTGACGGTCTCGATCATCGAGATGGTGGTGTACACGGCGGCGAACAGCCGCCCGCGCTCGGCCTGCAGGCCTGCGATGGCGGTCGCGCGGATGGTGGACAGCCAGCGCAGCACGACCACGTTGAGCCCGGAGAAGACCAGCGCGCACAGCCCGAGGACGAGGTCGTACTGGCACAGCAGCGCGGCGTAGGACAGGGCCAGCGCCATGTCCACCGCGGTGGATGCCAGACGCCGGGTGAAGATGTCGGCCACCAGGTCGTTGGTGCGTACCCGCCGGGCCAGATCGGCCGCCATGCGCTGGTTGAAGAAGCCCAGCGGAAGCCGCAGCATGTGCCGCATCAGGCGGGCCGCGCTGCCGAGCGCCACCGCGGTCTCGGCGCGCACGAGCAGGCGCTGCTGGAGCCATCCGGCGACGAGGGTGATCACGGTGGCCACGGCCATCGCCGCGACCAGCGCGACGGAGGTCGCCGATTCCGAGCCGAGCAGCACCCGGTCGACGAAGACCCGGGTGAGGGCGGGCACCGCGATGCCGACCAGAGCGACCAGGAGGCCGAGGATCGCGGTCTGGGGCACGACCGAGCCGAGGTTGCGCCAGCGTTCGCGCAGCGTGCGGACCAGACTGAACGGGTGCCCGCCGCGCTCGAACGCGGGACCCGGCTCCACCGCGATCAGGATGCCGGTGTAGGCGTCGTCGAACTCCTCCCAGCTCACCGTACGGGGGCCGGTGGCCGGGTCGTTGAGCCGGACCTTCCGCCCCAGGCCCTCCAGCACCAGGAAGTGTTCGAAGTTCCAGTACAGGATGGCCGGCAGCCGCACGGAGCCGAGGTCCGCGACGGGACTCTGCCGACCGCGTGCCGTCAGCCCGTACCGGCGCGCCGCCTTGGCGACGCTGGCCGCGGTGGAGCCGTCCCGGCTCACCCCGCAGGCCTGCCGGAGCTCTTCGAGCGGGACGTGCCGGCCGTAGTGGGCCAGTACGATGCCCAGCGAGGCTGCCCCGCACTCGGTGGCCTCCATCTGGATCACGGTGGGCGTGCGCACCCGCCTGGCGGTCGGCCGGTCGGTGTCGCGCTTCGGGAGGGTCACCCTCATCGTTTCACCAGCCAGTTCAGCGGGCGCTCCTGGGCCACGGTCAGGGTCGCCGTCACCGCGCTCTGCGAGTTCAGCGCGAAGGACGGGGCGGAGCGCGACCACTTCAGCCCGCTCGGCGACCCGGCGTCCGGGGTGAGGCGGACGGCCACCGCGACGACCGGACCGGTACTGAGGAACGGCGTCACATCGCGGCCGGAGCCGAGGAAGGCGTGCAGGGACTCCTCCGTCTCCGGCAGGGAACCGACGGCCGAGACCGTTCCGGACAGCGTGCCGAAGACGCTCACCGGAGCCGCCGTGGTCGACAGCCGTACGGGCATGCCGACGCGCAGCAGCGGGGCATGGGCCGCAGGGACGTAGACCATCGCCTCCAACCGGTCGCCGGGCGTGTCCAGCCGCTCCAGAACGGCGACCTTGCTCCCGGGCAGCAGCATCTCCCCTTCGGAGATCCGCACACTGACCACGTGCGCGGTCCACGGCGCGGTGACCGTTTCGGTCGAGCCGTTCTGGCCGACCAGGGTGTAGAGAGGCTGTTCCTTGCCGACCCGCTGGTTCGGGGACACCAGGACCGAGGCCACCTGCCCCTGCCGGGTGGCGTCCAGGGTGACGGCGCCCGCCGCGTGGGTGAGCACCCCGGGAGCGGCGACGGTCTTCGGAACGGAGGCGAACGCCGACCAGGTGCCGACGGAGAGCACCACGACCAGCAGTGCCACCGTCGTCAACCAGGCCGGTATCGAGGCGAGTCGGGCGATCTCGTCGAGTTGCTCGGGTGATTCGAGCTTTCGCAGGGCCTGTTTGCGGAATCTCAAGGCTGCTCCTCGCAGTCGGACGGGCAGGAGCCGAGGGTGAACTCGGCGATGGCGGGTTCGACCAGCGTGTCCAGTCCCGACAACGTGGCGAACGAGGCGACGTCTCCCGCCCCCAGGGCGCACGGGGCCAGCCCCATGTCGGTGGCGACGAGGTACATCCAGGCGGTCAGGATTCCGGCGTCCTTGAGGGCCAACGCGTACGGAATTCCTTCGTACTTCCACATCAGGCGTCCGATCCGCGCGGTGATCACGAACAGCACCTGGGGCGGGTCCGGCATGGCGGCCGTGGCGCGCGCGAACGAGAGCATCTTCGCGGTCTCGGGGCCGGTGGCGGCGACGGCCGCCAGCCGGTGCCGTACCGAGTCGTAGTGGTAGAGCCCGCTCTCCAGCCCGGCGCAGCGCGAGACCAGCGGATAGATCTCCAGTTCGCCGATCCCGCCGGCCCCCGGGTACGGGCGCCTGCCGGTCTCCGGACCGTCCACCTCGCCGGTCGCGGCGGGTCCGAGGTGCTGGACCCGGTGCAGGAACTCGGCCAACTGGGCCGCGGTGATCGGCCGGGCGTCGTCCTGGCGGCGCACGCTGCGCCGACGGGACATCACCGCGGCCAGCGAGTCGGGCGTCGCGCCGGCGGGGCGCGCGGCGGGCGCGGGCAGCGCGATGGTGCGCCGCGCGGCGGGACCGCCGGCCCGCGCGGGCTCCGGCTCGGGCTCCGGCTCGGGCTCCGGTTCCAGGACGCCGCGGAAGCGGTGGGTGGCGCCGATCGGCGCCGCGTTGCGCTGCGGCCGCGTCCGGTCGTGCAGCCACAGTTCCTCCGGCGACCACAGACCCATCGGCGCGGTGCTGACCTCGGCCTCGGCTTCCTCGGACGTCACCAGGACCTGCGCGGAGAGCAGTTCGTCCAGCACGTACCCGGCGGTGGGCTCGTCCACCTCCAGTGCCTTGGCCACGTCGAGCCGGCCGACCCCGTTCCCCGCCGCGCCCGCCAGGACCGCGCCCAGCTGGGTGTGCGCACAGGCGATGGCGACGGTGCTCAGCGGGGAGTGGGCCAGCATCCGGCCCCGATCGGTGCGGAGAACCGCGAAGCGGGACAGCCGGTAGAGCACCCCGGCGCCGTGCAGGCGCCGGACGGGACCGCTCTGCGCCCCGAGCCCACGGGGCACCACGTCCAGCAGCGCCCGGGCCCCGGCGGCGATCCTGCGCTCCAGCCAGCAGTGCGACAGGAGCCGTCGTACCAGGAGTTGGGCGGGCAGGACGCGTGATTCGCCCTCCAGGCCGGTGATGAGCTGGGCTATCTGAAGATCGCTCAGCCACCCCTCGGCCATGCGCAGGAGCAGGGCGCGCCGGCCGGCCTCCGGCTCGGGGAGGCGCAGCCGGTAGCGGGATTGCTCCAGCACCAGGGACCCGCCCGGCTCGTGGTCCAACCGTGCGTCGACGCGCAGCCGATAGCTCTCGACCTTGGCGGCGCCCGGAAACGGGGACGTGCGTTTCATGGGATTTCACGATCCTGATACGGGGACGGTCGGTCGGTCGGTCGGTGGGTGGATGGATGGATGGGTGGGTGGGTGGTGCGATCGACGGGAGGGCGGGCGGCTCGCCGCGGTCGGGGGCCGGCGGTCTCGCGACCCCCGCGGCAAGCCCGGCCGCCACCGACCGTAGGGCGGATGGGGCCGGTCCTCGGCGAACGGATCGAACCCGTGCCCAACACCGGATCGACCGCGGCACGGAACGGTGTCACCGGCCCACCGGGGGAGGCGCATCGTTCATCCGTTCTCGACGACGACGGATTCCTCGATCCAGGGCGCGGACCCGTGGCCGCCGGCCAGCAGGTCCGCGGCCAGTTCCCGGCCGTGGTTCTCGGCAGCCGCGCGGAACGCGCTCGCCAGGAGCTCCACCAATCCCTGGGCGAAGACGCCGGTGCTGTGGTCATCCGGTCCGGCAGCGGAACTCCGCTCGTGGCAGGGCAGGTTGAGCGCGAGGATGTCCGAGCCGACGACCTTGATCAGCTCCTCGGCGGCGCCGTCGACCCGGTCCAGCAACCGTGCCAGGCACTGCAGGGTGACCGCCGCGGGGATCCCCGCCCGGACGAGGTCGAGGGAGGCACGCAGGATGCCCGGCCGGGCGATGCGCACGGCGCCGTCCTCGTCCCAGCCGACCACGCCGTGCCGGTTCAGGGAGTGGAAGACGCCGGGCCGTTCCCGTATCGCCCGCTGCAGGGCGGTGGTGAGCTTCTCCCGGTCGTCATCGCGGCCCTCCGCACCGAGGATGGCCGCGATGGAGACCAGGTTGAAGCCTTGCCGCTGCAGCGAAACGATGTGCTCCAGCCGGCGTACGTGCGCGTCGTCGTAGTAGCCGACCCGCCCCCTGCGGATCGGCGGCTGCAGCAACTTGCGCGATTGGTGCGCCCGGACGTTCCTCGGCGACATGCCGACGATCCTGGAGAGTTCCTCCACGGTGTAGCGGGCCGCCGGACGGTCCGGGCTCGTCAGGGACAGGGGGCTCGATGTCATGGTGTGTCCTTCCACGGGCCGGCACCGCGGTGTTGGTGATGGCGAGGGATGGTGGGTGTGGTGATGGGGTGGGGTGGGGGTACCGCAGCGCGAGAGGGGCGTGCGGTGTGAGGGGTCGGTCCTGAGGCCTCGGAGGCCGGCCGTGGGCCGGCCGTGCCGTGCCCAGCCGTGCCCTGCCGTGCCCAGCCGTGCCGTGTTCCGGCCGTGCGGCCGGACCCAGTCGAGCACGCACCCGACGGCTCGGACCAGGCGGTTCAGCCCGCAGGACTGGATCCGGCATACTTCTGCCGTACAGATCGCGCCGCACCCGGGGAGCGCGGCACCACGAGGAGCGTTCCACGTGCGGCAGCCCTGCCGAGTCCCTGCCATCGGGCGTTCATCAGCAGCCGGTCCGTCATGAGCGGCGGCGGATCCGCGCCCGGCGGGTTCGGGGAGCTGCTGCGCGGCCTGCGCGTCCGCGCCGGCCACACCCAGGAGCGACTCGCCCACGCCGCGGGAGTGAGCGTCCGCACCCTCGTCGATCTGGAACGCGGCCGTACCCGCGGACCGCAGCGCCGTACCGTGCAGGCCCTGGCCCGCGCACTCGCCCTGGACACCGCGGACCGCGGCGGCCTGGAACGGGCCGCCGCCTTCGGCCGTCCCCGCTCACGCCCGGCCACCGTGCCCCCGGGCACCCTGCCGCTGCCGCGCGACCTCAGTGACTTCACCGCCCGTACCCAGGCCCTGGCCCGCCTGCGCGCCCTGGCCGAACGCCCCGGAGGGGACTCGGCCCCCGTCGCGGTCGTCGCCGGGCAGCCGGGCCTCGGCAAGACCGCCTTCGCCGTCCACGCCGCGCACTCCCTCGCCCCGCACTACCCCGACGGCCAGTTCGCCGTCGATCTGCGCGGCATGGACGAGCGGCCCGCCGACCCGCGTGAGGTCCTGGCCCGTCTGCTGCGCGCCCTCGGCGTGTCCGAGCGTGCCGTCCCCCACGACACCCAGGACCGTACGGGTCTGCTCCGCTCGGTCACCGCGGTCCGCCGACTGCTCCTGCTGCTGGACAACGCGGCGGACGAGGACCAGCTCCGCCCGCTGCTCCCGGGCCGGGGCAACTCACTGACCGTCGTCACCAGCCGCCACGCCCTGGCCGGCCTGGAATGCGCGCACCGCGTCGACCTCGCCCTGCTGCACCGCGAGGAGTCCGTCGAACTGATATCCCGGATCATCGGCGCACAGCGCGTCGCCCGGGAGGCCGAGGCCGCCCGCGACCTCGCCGACCTGTGCGGCCACCTGCCGTTGGCCGTCCGGATCGCCGGACAGCGCCTGGCGATCCGGCCGCAGGAGCGCCTGGGCAAGCTGGTCGCCCAACTCGCTCGCGAGGAAAGCCGCCTGGACGCCCTGAGGGCGGGGAGTCTGGAGATGCGGGCCGCGTTCGCGCTGTCCTACCGCCGCCTCACGCCGACCGCCCGCACCCTGCTGCGGCGCGCCGCCCTGGCGGCCGGCCCCGACTTCAGCCCGGAGACCGCGGCCGTGCTGGCGGGCGTCACCCTGCGCCGGGCCCGGCTGTGCGTCGAGGACCTCGCCGACCGCGGTCTCCTCCAGCCGCACCCGGAAACAGAGCGCTACCGCTTCCACGATCTGCTGAAGCTGTTCGCCACCGAGCAGCTCGCCGCCGACGACGACCCGACCGCCCTCGCGGGCGCCCGTGACCGCACCGCCCGCTGGATGCTGACCCGGGCCGCGGCGGCGGCGCTCCACTTCGACGCGGACCACGGCCGGACCCCCGACGGCGACGCGGACCACGGCCGGACCCCCGACGGCGACCCGGACCCCGGGACCGCCCCCACCGGCCTCGAAGGGGCCCGCGCCTGGCTGGAAGCCGAACGCGCCCAGTGGCTCTGGGCGCTCCACCACGCCCGGGCCGCCGGATGGCACCGCGAGGTCGTCGACACCGCCGAGGCCATGCACTGGTTCTCCGACCGCACCCAGCACTGGGAGCAGTGGGTGGAGGTGTTCCGGCTCTCCGTCGCCGCCGCCCGCGCGCTGGGCAGCCGCGCGGACGAGACCGTGCACCTCAACTACCTGGCCTGGGCCTACAACATGTGCACCTACGACCACCACGCCGCCCTGGAGACCGCCGACGCGGCCCTCACCGCGGCCCGGGAGGGCGGTGACCGGCTCCAGATGGGCTGGGCCCTGGGCTACGGGGCGGGCGCGCTCAAACGCCTCGGCCGCACCGGCGAGGCCATCGCCTGGCTGCGCGACTCCGCCGCCTGCCACCGCGACAACACCACCCCCCAAGGCCGTCTCGCCGAACTGACGACCCTCAACACCCTCGGCGTCTACCTGCGCGAGACCGGCCACGCCGGCCATGCCCTCGCCATCCACCGCAGCAGCGAGGCCATCTGCCGCGCGGGAATCGCGGGCCAGTCGCCCGACCTCATCGCCGTCTACCACGCCGCCACCCTCTACCACCTCGGTGGCGACCTGGCCGTACTCGCCCGCTGGTCCGAGGCGGAAGCCCACCTGCGCCGGGCGCTCAGCTGCTTCGAGGCCGCGGACATGCCGGCCTGGAGCGAACCGGCCCGCCTCGACCTGGGCATCGCCCTGCACCACCTCGGCCGCGACGAGGAGGCCCGCACCGCCCTGGCCACGGCCCATCGCACCCTGACGGAGCTCAACCACCCCCGCCACGCCGAAGCCGCCGCCCTCGTGGAAGGACTTCCCGACGCCACCGGACGACCCGGCCTGCCGACCGGATCGCCCGCCGAAGAGGCCTTTTAGCAGGATCCGAGGGCGGACGGGCGTATTCCGGTAAACGTTTTCCATCCTCTGGCAAAGCATTTGCCGGGCTCTTGCCCTGCCGGGGGGCGACCCGATGGGATGCGCGAGTCCCCTTGCTGAGCTCCGCCGGGCCTCAACCCGTCGGCCCCGCCTCCCGCTCCACCCCTCTCGGCGCCGACCGGCGCCCTGCCGCGTGCGGGCGGGGGCGGGACCGGGTGATCCGGTCTCAGCCGAACCGTGACGTACCGGGTGATCCGGTGCGTCATGCATGCGAACATCGAGGTCGAGTCACATCGTGCGTCAGATATCCTCCGCCGCCAGGCTTCTCACCATCGCGGCACTTCCGCTGGCGCTGACCGCCTGCTCCTTCACCGACACGAAGGCCGCCCCGAAGGCCCCGGCCGCGGGATCGCCTGCGGCCGCCGCGGCGCCGTCGGCCGCGGCCCCGGCCGCCGAGCCCAACAAGGGCCTGCCGACCGGCAAGCAGCTCAAGGCGGCGCTCGCGCCCGCTTCGTTCTTCGCGTCCGGCTTCACCCCCGATCCGGAGCTCGCGCGCGACACCGGCGACACGTACCAGCTGCCGGCCACCGCCGATGTGCCCACCCCCGACTGCACCAAGCTCGGCGGGACCTCGTGGACGGAGATCACCGGGATCACCGGCGTCTCGTTCGCGCAGAACGCCTATGTGAACAAGAACTCCTCCGAGGAGTTCGCCCAGGAGATCGACGTCTACCGGGACACGACCGCCACGACCGTGCTCGACGCGCTGGGCAAGATCTCCATGGCCTGCCCGAGCTACACCGACGGCGACACCCACGCCAAGGTGACGGTCACCGAAAAGCCCCTGGCGGGTCTGGGCGACGGCGCCTGGGTCATCACCCAGACGAGCACCGCCTGGCAGGGCGGCACCGCGCTGGTGGCCGCGCGGGTCGGCACCTCGGTGGTGACCGTGCTCGCCAGCAGCGGGAGCGACAACGGTGTCACGGGCGCCACCAAGCTGACGAAGCAGCTGGTGGCGTCCCTCAAGGGCAAGGCCTGACGGGCCACATCCTTGCGTGGTGCCGCTCCCGCGCGACGGGAGCGGCGCCACCGGGCCCGTCGGACCGACCGCGGGTGCCGGGAGCCTCGGGGGCGTCAAGGGGGTACAGGTGCGCTAACGGCCCCCTTAAGGCTCTTCGGGCGAATTCCGGCAATTCGCACCTGTGTCCCGAATCTCCACCTGCGGCTCGGCATCATGTCGATCACGGCGAAGGCGGCGACCGGAGCGGCCTTCAGTGGCAGACAGGTATCCAGTGCAGTGAACGACATCGCGCGGCACCCGCTGACGGCATATCAACGGGACGTCTGGGCCGCCGCCTCCCAGGCTCCCCGATCACCGCAGTTCAACGGCGTCCTCCACGAGAAGCTGCGGGGCCGCGTCGACCACGACGCGCTCACCGGGTGCGTCGAGGAAGCGTTAAGGCGTCACGAGACCTTCCGGCTGCGCTTCGGCGAAAAGGAGGGGAGGCCCTTCCAGTGGGCGGCGGGCGAGGACATCCGCGTCACCCGGGTGGACCTCACCCGGGAGCCCGAACCGGACGTGGCGTGCGCCGAGTGGACACGGCGCTCCATGGAGACGGCACTGCCCCTCACCGACGGCGGGGCCCTGGTCGAGGCCACACTGCTCCTGGAGGGCCCGGACGTCACGCACCTGCACGTCAAGGTGCACCACATCCTCGCCGACGGCTGGACCGTCCACCGGCTCAGCCATGAGGTCTTCGCGGAATACGAGCGGAAGACGAGCCCCGGTCGTGAGGCCACCGGCCCCTGCGGGACCTCCTCCTACCTCGCGTTCATCGAGGAGGAGGCCGCCTACCGCGCCGGTCCCGGGGGTGACCGCGACCGCGCCTTCCACCGGGAGGCCCTGACCGGTGTGACGCCCGCGCTCTTCGCGCGCACCGCCGACGAGCACACCCGCGGACGTCATTCCTTCGTCGTCGAGGGCAGCCTCGTCGAGCAGGTCCGCGCCGCCGGCTTCTCGCCGTTCGCCTACATCACCGCCGTGTTCGGGACCTGGCTGACACGTCTGCACCGCAGCGAGGAAGCGGTCCTGGGCATTCCCTTCCTGAACCGGCCGGAGGACCACCACAAGGACGTCCTCGGCCAGTTCGCCAACACCCTGCCGCTGCGGGTGCCGGCGCCCGGCGGGCGAACGGTGCGGGAACTGGTCGCCGAGACCCAGGACGCGACCCGCGCGCTGCGGCGCCACGAGCGCCTCTCGCTGGGCGACGTCCTGCGCGAGCTGCCCCCGTCGGCCAACGGCCCGCGCCGGCTGTTCGACGTGACGCTCTCCTACCTGCACTGGCCGCCGCCGGAGCCGGTCACCGGCGTCGAACGGCAGACGGCCATGATGGCCCCCTCGCACGACCAGGACGCCCTGGGCGTCATCGTGTCCGCCTTCGACGGCACCGCCGACATGCGCGTCGACCTGGACTACGCCCGCGACGTCTTCGACGAGGACCTGCCCATCGCGTCGGTCGCCGGCCACCTCCGGACGATGCTCGAACGCGGCGTGACCATGCTGGACGGGCCGGCGTCGGCCGTCCCGATGCTGACGCCCGCCGAACACGCGGACCTCACCGCGATACGCGCCCACGGTCCGCGGGTGCCGTATGCCGACGAGGCCACGCTGCACGGCCTGTTCGAAGCGCAGGCCGCCCGCCGTCCCCGGCAGACCGCCGTCATCGGGGCGAACGGCGAGACGCTCACCTACGCCGAACTGGACGAGCGGGCCAACCGGGTCGCCCGGTCCCTGCGCGAGGACGGCGTCGGCGCGGACGACCGCGTCGCGGTGATGCTGGAACGCGGTCCGCAGTTGATGGTGGCGCTCCTCGGCGTCCTGAAGTCCGGTGGCGCCTACGTACCGGTGGACCCCGGCTACCCGTCCGAGCGCGTGCGGTTCCTGCTGGAGGACAGCCGCGCCAAGGTGGTCGTCGTGGACGGCACGGGCCCCGCCGCCGGCCTCCCCGACGGGGCGAGGGTGCGGCGCGTCGAGGAGCTGCTGGAGGGCGGTGGCGCCCCGCTCGCGCCGGTCGCCGGCTCCCGCGACCTGGCGTACGTCATCTACACCTCCGGTTCGACGGGCCGCCCCAAGGGCGTGATGGTGGAGCACCACAGCGTCGTCAACCGCCTCGCCTGGATGCAACGCCGCCATCCGCTCGGCGACGGCGACGTCCTGCTGCAGAAGACGCCGGTCTCCTTCGACGTATCGGTGTGGGAGCTGTTCTGGTGGGCCGTCGAGGGCGCCGCGGTGGCGCTGCTGCCGCCCGGTGGCCAGCAGGATCCTCAGGAGATCCTGCGGACCGTGCGGGAGCGGGGGGTCAGCGCCCTGCACTTCGTGCCCTCGATGCTCGGACCGTTCCTCGACCTGCTGGAGACCCTGCCGGAGGGCCGCGCGGGCCTGGACCGCCTGCGGTACGTCTTCTGCAGCGGCGAGGCCCTGCCGCCGGCCGCCGTCGAGCGGTTCAACCGCGTCTTCGCGGCCTCCGGGGCGGAGCGTCCGGTACGGCTGGTCAACCTGTACGGGCCGACCGAGGCCACGGTCGACGTCTCGTACCACGACTGCCCGGGGGACCCCGCCGGGAAGGTGACCCGGGTCCCGATCGGACGGCCGATCGACAACACCCGGCTGTACGTGCTGGACCCCGCCGGGCTGCCCCAGCCGTCAGGCGTCGCCGGCGAGCTGTGCATCGGTGGTGTCGGTGTCGCCCGGGGCTACCTGGACCGACCGGAACTGACCGCCGAGAAGTTCGTCGAGGACCCGTTCACGCCCGGCGGACGCCTCTACCGCACCGGCGACCTCGCACGCTGGCTGGCGGACGGCGCCCTGGAGTACCTCGGGCGGATCGACGGCCAGGTGAAGATCCGGGGCAACCGCGTGGAGCCGGGTGAGGTCGCGGGCGCCCTGCGCTCGCTGCCCGGCATCCGTGACGCCATCGTCGTGGACCGCAGCACCGCCGACCGCGGCACCCACCTCGTCGGCTACTACGTCGCCGACGCCGACCTGGACGACGCACGGCTGCGCGAGCCGCTCGCGCGGACCCTGCCGGCGTTCATGGTCCCGGCCCACTTCACGCGGATCGACGCCATACCTCTGACCCCCAACGGGAAGGCCGACCGCGGCGCGCTGCCCGAGCCCCGCAACGCCGCGGCCCCGGACGGCGGCCGGCCGCCGCGGAGCCGCGCCGAGGCCGTACTCGCCGAGGTCTGGGCCGAGGTGCTGGGCTGGGAGCACGTCGGCGTCGACGACGACTACTTCGCGCTCGGCGGAGACTCCATCCTCATGCTCAGCGTGCGTGCCGGGGCCGAGGCCCGGGGCCTGCGCTTCTCCCTCACCGACCTCATCCGGAACCCGACGGTGGCGGGGCTGGCCGCACGGGCCGAAGAGGCGACCGCGCCGGACGACAGCGCCGCACCCTCCCCGTTCGCCCTCGTGTCCCGGGTGGACCGGGCCCGGCTGGAAGGCACCGAGGACGCCTGGCCGCTCACCCGGCTCCAGCTCGGCCTGCTCTACCACAGCAGCAGGCGCGAGACCTCCGCCACGTACAAGGACGTCTTCCGGTACACCCTCGAACTGCCCTGGGACGAAGGAACGTTCCGTCAGGCGTTCGGCAAGCTGGTCGCGCGTCATCCGGTACTGCGCTCCGGCTTCGACCTCGCCGGCTTCTCCGAGCCGCTGCAGATCGTCCGCCCGCAGGCCCCCGGGGGCCTCGACGTCGTCGACCTGCGCCCGCTCGACGACGACGCGGCCGAAGCCGAGGTCCGGGCACACATCGAGGCCCGCCGCCTCCACCCCTACGCCTTCGACCGGGCCCCCCTGTACCTCTTCCGCGCCCACGTCCGGCCCGGAGCCGTCGACCTGGTCCTCAGCTTCCACCACGCGCTGCTCGACGGCGGCAGCGTGGCCACCCTCCTCCAGGAACTGCTCCAGGACTACGCGCACGGCCTGGGCCTGGCCATCGGCGCCGTGGACGACACGCCGGCCCCGTCGGCCGCGGCCTACGCACGGGAGGAGATCGCCGCCCTGGGGTCCGTGGAGTCGCGGCGGTACTGGCGGGAGAGGCTGGCCGGCAGCGAACCCCTGCAGATCGAGGCGTTCCGTACGCACCTGCCCGGCACCGACCGGGAGCCGTCGGCGCACCGCGCCGACCTCGACCCCGAACTCCTCGTGCAGGTACGCGAGTTCGCCGCCGCACAGCACCTGCCGGTCAAGTCCGTCTTCCTGGCGGCGCACTGCCTGACGCTGGCCATGTTCGCCGGCACCGGTGACGTGACCACCGGACTGATCACCCACGGACGGCCCGAGCTCGCCGGCGCCGAACGCACGGCCGGACTCTTCCTGAACACGGTGCCCCTGCGCCTCGACGTCGCGCGGGACCGGTGGCTGGACGTGGCGCGCGAGGCCTTCCGGCAGGAACAGGACGGCCACCCCCACCGTCGCTACCCGCTGAGCGCCATCCGGGAGGACCACGGCGGTCCCGTCCTGGACACCGCCTTCAACTACGTGCACTTCCACCAGCTGTCCCGGGTCTTCGGCCTGCCGGGCGTGCGACTGCGCGAGATCAGCACCTGGGAGGAGACCGACTTCGGCCTCCTGGTGAACGTGGTGACCGAGCCGGACGGCGGACGCGTGTGGATGCGGATCGACCACGACGGCACCGGATTCTCCGCCGGCCAGGCCGCCCTCTTCGCCGACGGGTACCGGAAGATCCTGCGGAGCATGGTGGAGGACCCGCACGCCGAACCCGACTTCGCCTTCCTCGCCGGCCGGCCGTCCCCGGCCCGTGCCACCCCGCGGCCCACCGTCGTCGAACGCTTCGCACGGCAGGCCGCCCGCACGCCGCGGGCCACCGCCCTGGTGATGGGGGAGGAGCGGTGGGACTACGCGCGGCTGGACGCGACGGCCGGCCGGGTGGCCCGCCGGCTGCGCGGACTCGGCGCCCCGGTCGGGGCCCGGATCGGGATCGCCATGGACCGTTCGCCGCACACCGTCGCCGTGGTCCTGGGCGTGCTGCGGGCCGGCTGCGCGGTGGTGCCGCTGGACGTCGGCTACCCCGCGAAGCGGCTGGCCGAGATGCAGGAACAGGCCCGGCCCTTCCGGGTCATCGCCCCCGCCGCCCACGCCGGTCTCGTCCGTGACCGCTCGCTGCTGCTGCCCGCCGAGTCGGTGACCGATCCGTCCGCGGGGCCCGTGGCGGAGCTCCCGGCGACGATCCCCGCCGACACCACCGCCTACGTCCTGTTCACCTCCGGATCCACGGGCCGGCCCAAGGGCGTGGCCATGCCGCACCGTTCCCTGGCGGGCCTGGTCGACTGGCAGGCACGGGCGGAGAGCGGCGCCGCGGGCGGCGCCACGCTCCAGTACGCACCGATGAGCTTCGACGTCTCCTTCCAGGAGATCTTCTCCACCCTCTGCTCCGGCGGCACGCTGCACCTCATCGGCGACGCCGAGCGGCGCGACATGCCGGAGCTGCTCCGGCTGATCGACCGCGCGGGCATCGAGCGCGTCTTCCTCCCCTACGTGGCACTCCAGCAGCTGGCGGAGACCGCGCAGAGCCTGGGCATCACCCCCCGTGCCCTGCGGGTGCTGGTGTCCTCGGGCGAGCAGTTGCGCGTCACCCGGGAGATCCGGGCCCTGTGCGCCGCGCTCCCCGGCGCCGTGCTGGAGAACCAGTACGGGCCGACGGAGACCCACGTCGCCACCACCTTCACCATGACCGGCGACCCCGCGGCCTTCCCCACGCTGCCCCCGATCGGACGCCCCGTCGACGGCGCCGAGGCGTACGTGCTGGACGCCCGGATGCGCCCGGTGCCCGCCGGAGTGCGCGGCACGATCCACCTGGGCGGCACCTGCCTGGCCGACGGCTACGAAGGCCGCCCCGACCTCACCAAGGAGCGCTTCGTACGGCACCCCTTCGCGGGCGAGGACCGGATGCTGTACGACACCGGGGACCTCGGGATGGTGCTGCCCGACGGGACGCTCGTGTACACCGGCCGGGCCGACGCCCAGGTCAAGGTGCGCGGCTACCGCGTCGAACCCGCCGAGGTGGAACTGGCCGTCACCGCACTCACCGAGCAGTACCCGTCGCTGCACGACGCCGCGGTGGTGGCCCGGCACAAGAACGGTGAATGCCTCCTCGTGGCCTTCCTCGTGGGCGAGGGCACCACCGAGGACCTGACGGCCATCCGCGAGCGGCTGCGCACCGACCTGCCCGAACACCTGGTCCCTTCCCACCTGCAGTGGGTGACCCACCTGCCGCTGACCCCCAGCGGGAAGCGGGACGACGCCGCCCTGCGCCGGACGCCGCTCGCCGCCACGGCCGCCACCGCCGAAGCCGGCGGGACCGGGCCGCGCGACGACCACGAACGCGCACTGTGCGAGATGCTGGCGGACCTGCTGGAACTGCCCGCCGTCGGTGTCCACGACAACCTCTTCGACCTGGGCGGCACCTCGCTCACCGCGATGCGGCTGACGGTCCGGATCGAGCAGCGCTACG
This sequence comes from Streptomyces sp. NPDC031479, assembly GCF_055581065.1. Lineage (NCBI taxonomy): Bacteria > Bacillati > Actinomycetota > Actinomycetes > Kitasatosporales > Streptomycetaceae > Streptomyces > Streptomyces sp. NPDC031479. Next base: position 190,439 of record NZ_JBVIKC010000013.1, on the reverse strand, counting down.
GCGTCGCCGTCCCGCTGTCGCAGTTCATCGCCGCTCCCACCGCGGCCGGTCTCGCGGCACGGCTGCGCGCGGGCGGCGCGGCCCCCGCCTACGCCCCCCTGGTCCCCATCCGCCCGCAGGGCACCCGCCCGCCGCTGTTCATGGTCCACCCCATGGGCGGCAACGTGCTGTGCTACGTACCCTTCGCCCGGCACCTTCCCGCGGACCAGCCGCTCTACGCGCTCCAGGCGTGCGGCGCGGACCCCGGCACCACACCGCTCGGCACCGTCGAAGAGCTCGCGGACAGCTACATCGCCGCCCTGCGGACGGTGCAGCCGCACGGCCCGTACAGCGTCGGCGGATGGTCCTACGGCGGCTTCGTGGCCTTCGAGATCGCCCGCCGCCTGCGGGAGGCCGGCGAGGAGGTGGCCCACCTCGTGCTCCTGGACACCACCGCGCTCAGCCGCGAGGAGCGCCACCGGCACGACGACGACGCGCTGCTGGGGTGGTTCTTCTGGGAACTGCTCTGGCTGAAGCGCGGCGGGGACTCGCCGATGGAGGTCATACCCGACGAACTGGAGGGCCTGGAGGAGAAGTTCGACTTCATCGCCCGCCTCGCGGCCGACGAGGGCGTCCTGCCGGCCGGCAGTTCGGGAGCCGTCATACGCCGGCTCTTCGCCGTCTACCGGGCGAACTGGCGGGCGGCGCTGGAGTACCGCCCCGAGGGCGGGTACCGGGGGCTCACCCTGATCCGCGCCATGGAACCCCTGCCCGACGTCCTCGCCGCGATGCACGGCGCGGCCGGAAGCCGCCACGAGGACGAGTCCAACGGCTGGCGGGACATGGCCGGCGGCAGGCTCCGGATCATCGCCGTGCCCGGCGACCATCTCACGATCATGGAGGAACCGTACGTGGAACACACGGCGAGGACGGTCGCGGACCTGATCAGGTCCGAAACCCCCGGAACCCCCGGAACCCACGAGGAGAACTGACGACATGCCGACGAATCGCCCCGTGAAGGCCATCGTCATCGGAGCCGGCATCGGCGGGCTGGCCTGCGCGGTCACACTGCGCCGGGTCGGGATCGACGTGGAGGTGTACGAACGGGCCACCGAACTGCGTGCCGCCGGTTCCGGCCTGTCGGTCATGAGCAACGCCATCAGCGCCCTCGCCACGCTCGGCATCGACCTGGGCCTGGAGGAACGCGGCCGGGTCGTCGAGTCCTTCACCGTCGTGGACCACAGCGGCCGTCTCATCAGGGACCTGCCCTTCAAGGAGGTCTGCGAGAAGGTCGGCGCGCCCAGCGTCTGCCTGAGCCGCTCGGACCTCCAGAAGGCCCTGCTGGAGGCGGCCGGGGACTGCCCCGTCCACCTGGGTGCCACCGCGACCGGCTTCGAGAGCGACGACTCGGGCGTCATCGTCCGCTTCGCCGACGGGAGTTCGGCGCGCGGGGACCTCCTCATCGGTGCCGACGGGTTCAACTCGGCCGTACGCGGCGGGCTCGTCGGACCGGAGACCTCGCAGGACAGCGGCTACGTCTGCTGGCTCGGCATCGTCCCCTTCCGCCACCCCGGGCTCGCCCCGGGCGCCGTGCGCCACTACTGGGGCAGCGGACAGCGCTTCGGTCTCATCGACATCGGCCACGGGCGCTCCTACTGGTGGGGCACCCGGAACATGCCCGAAGCCCGCTCGAAGGCCTGGGACGGCACCAAGGAGGACGTCCTGCGGGCCTTCGAGGGGTGGGCCGACGAGGTGCGGTCGGTGATCGGGGCCACGCCCGCCGAGGGCATCCTCGCCACGCCCTCCCACGACCGTCCGTTCCTGGAACGGTGGGGAGAGGGCCCCGTCACCCTCCTCGGTGACGCGGCGCACCCCATGCTGACCACCCTCGGGCAGGGGTCGGCCATGGCGATCGAGGACGCCGTGGTCCTGGCCCACACCCTGGCCGGGCCGGAGGCCCGCGAGGACCTGCCGCTCGCCCTGCGGACCTACGAGGACCGCCGCCGCGACCGGACCCGGGCCATGGTCGCCGCCTCCCGGGCGATGAGCGACCTCGAACAGGCCGACACGCCCGAACACCGCCGGGTCCGCGACGACTACTTCCGCCTCACGCCGCACGAGGAACTGGCGCGCCGGAACGAGGAGGCCCTGACCTTCCCGGCCGTCCCGGTGCCCGAAGCCCGCATCCGGCGGGAGGCCGGCCGGCGCGGGCTCTCGTAAGACCACTCCTGCCGCCCCGGCCGAGCCGGGGCGGCAGGGGGCTCAGGCTCCCCGCAGGGTCCGTACCCGCGTCTCGATCGCGGTGATCAGGGCCTCGACCCTGACCTCGAAGATCTGCTCCTCCGTCACCTCGGCGAGCTCGGTGCTCAGCCGGGTGATGTGGGGGAAGCCCGCGGGGTCGACCAGCCGGTACTCCCGGCTCCAGGAGGACTCGTCGGCCGCGCGGACGTCCGGGTCGAAGAGCAGGTAGGCGGCGCGCTGGCCGACGTAGGCCAGCAGGGAGTCGCCGACCATCCGGTAGTGCACGGCCGCCTCGGCGCCTTCGAGCCCGGCCTCCGTGACGGCGCCGAGGATCAGTTCCACCACCCGGAACTCGTTGGGCCTGCGGGTGGTCCGGCTGGCCATGGTCGAGCCGACCACCGGGTACTTGAGGGCGACCTCCAGGGAGCCGGCGGCCAGGGCCCGCAGCCGGTCCTTCCAGTCGAGGCCCCCGGGGATGCGGTCGAGGACCTCGCCCAGGGTGCGGTCCGCCACCGACAGCAGCAGGTCGTCCTTGTCGCGGAAGTGCCGGTAGACCGCCGTCGGGTCGGCGCCGAGCTCCTCGCCGAGACGGCGCACGGTGAAGGCGTCCTCGCTGCCCCGCGCCGCGATGCGCAGGCTCGCTTCGATGATGGCGTCGGGCGTGAGCTGGCTTCCGGCGCGCTTGGACCGGGTGGGTGTCTCGGATGACTTCGGCATGGTGCGGTCAGTGTAACGATGCGGAACAGAGGCAGCGCAACACCGTTGACAACACTGTTGCGCTCCCGTTCACTCCTCCTCAACGAACACGCCGTGCGGGCCCGGCCCGCCGAGCCGGAGGAAGCGTCGATGGACCGGAACAGGCAGCGCAGCAGGCAGCGGGCGGACACCGTCTTCGTGGGAGGACAGGTGTTCACGGGGACCCACGGGACACCGGTCGACGCGGCCGTGGCCGTCGGCGCGGGCCGGATCCTCGCCGTCGCCGACGAGAGCGCCGTGCGCTCGCTCGCCGACGCGGGCACCGAGGTGGTGGACCTCGCGGGCGGGCTGCTCCTCCCCGGATTCCAGGACGCCCACGTCCACCCGGTCGTGGCCGGCGTCCAGATGCTCGGCTGCGACCTGAGCGGGGAGCACTCCATCGACGGCTACCTGGCCGTGGTGGCCGCGTACGCCGCCGCGCACCCCGAGGCCCCGTGGATCCGCGGCGGCGGCTGGTCGATGGACGTCTTCCCCGGCGGCACCCCCACCCGGGCCATGCTCGACGCCGTGGTGCCCGACCGGCCCGTCCTGCTCGGCAACCGCGACGGACACGGCGCCTGGGTCAACACCCCCGCCCTGCGCCTCGCGGGCGTCGACGCCGCCACCCCAGACCCCGTGGACGGCCGGATCGAGCGGGAACCGGACGGGTACCCGGCCGGCACCCTCCAGGAGGGGGCCGTGGAGCTGGTCGCCCGCCACGTGCCGATCGCCACCGCCGACGAGGCCCACGCCGGCCTCCTCGCCGCCCAGGAGCACCTCTTCTCCCTCGGAGTGACCAGCTGGCAGGACGCCATGATCGGCGCCTTCCCCGGCAACCCCGACAACTACGACGTCTACCTGCGCGCCGCCCGCGAGGGGTCGCTGCGGGCCCGGGTGGTCGGCGCCCTGTGGTGGGACCGCGAGCGCGGGCTGGAACAGATACCCGAGATCGAGGAGCGCCGCCGCACCGGACGGGTGGGCCGCTTCAACGCCACCAGCGTCAAGATCATGCAGGACGGCATCGCCGAGAACTTCACGGCCGGCATGCTGGAGCCCTACCTCGACGGCTGCGGCTGCGCCACCGGGAACTCCGGCCTCAGCTTCATCGATCCCGAGCTCCTCACCGAAGCCGTACGGCTCCTCGACCGCTCGGGCTTCCAGCTCCACTTCCACGCGCTCGGGGACCGCGCGGTCCGGGAGGTCCTCGACGCCCTGGAAGCCGCCCGCGCGGCCAACGGCGCCAACGACAACCGCCACCACCTCGCCCACCTCCAGGTCGTCCACCCCGACGACATCGCCCGCTTCGCCCGGGTGGGGGCGGCCGCCAACATCCAGGCGCTGTGGGCCGCCCACGAACCGCAGATGGACGAGCTGACGATCCCCTTCCTGGGCCCCGAACGCGCCGCCCTCCAGTACCCGTTCGGAGACCTCCTGCGCGCCGGAACCCGCCTGGTCGCCGGCAGCGACTGGTCGGTGAGCAGCCCCAACCCGCTCTGGGGCATCCACGTCGCCGTCAACCGGACCGTCCCCGACGAGGCCGCCGGAACCCCCGACGGAGCCGACGGCCCCCACGGCCGCCGCGAGCCGGTCGCGCCCTTCTTCCCGGAGCAGGCCCTCACCCTCGCCCAGGCCCTCACCGCCTACACCGCCGGCAGCGCCTGGGCGAACCACCTCGACACGGTCACCGGCACCGTCGAGGAGGGCAAGTACGCCGACCTCGTCGTGCTCGACCGCAACCCCTTCGAGCTGCCCCCCGGCGAGATCGCCGGGACCCGGGTGCGCCGCACCTACCTCGACGGCGAAGAGGTCTTCGCCGCGAAGGACTGAGCGCCGGTCCCCCCACGGCGACGCACCGCAACGCCCCGGCCGGTCCGCCCGCCGCCGGGTAGCACCACGCACCCAGGAAGCTCACCCCTCACGGAGGCAGACGATGCCATCAGCCCGATCGAGAGCGACACGCCCGCAGAGCACCAGTCTTACCCCCCTTACCCCCCTTACCCCCCGTGCCGCCCGTGCCGCCCGCCTGCGGCGCGCCGCGGTCGGCGGGCTCGCCGCCACCGCCGTGTTCCTCACCGGCGGGTGCAGCGGCACGGCCCACCCGGCTAAGGACGCGGCCGCCGCCTACCGGATCACCGACCGCACCCCCGCCCCGGCCGGCGACCTCGCCTCCTTCACCTGGTCGACCTTCGCCGAGCCCGCCTCCATCGACTACGCGCAGTCCTTCGACTACCCGCCCAACCAGATCCTCGCCAACGTCTGCGAGAGCCTGCTGCGCTGGAACCCCGACCTCACGACCTCCCCCAACCTCGCGGAGTCGTTCAGCAACCCCACCCCCACCACCTGGGTCTACCGGATCCGGCCCGGAGTGCGGTTCCACGACGGGACCCCGCTCACCGCCGACGACGTCGTCGCCTCGCTGCGCCGCAACCTCGACCCGGCCGTGGCCAGCGTCTGGGCCTACCCCTTCAAGAACGTCAAGTCGGTCGAGCGCAGCGGGGACATGGAGGTCACCGTCACGCTCAGCCAGCCCGACTCCACCTTCAACCAGTACCTCGCCGCCGCTCCCGGCACGGTGGAGTCCGCCGCCACCCTCGCCAAGGCCGGCAAGGACTACGGGAACCCGCAGACCGGCGTCAACTGCACCGGCCCCTTCTCCTTCGGCTCCTGGACCTCCGGCCAGTCCCTCACCCTCAAGCGCAACGACGCCTACTGGAACCCCGAACTCAAGGCCAGGTCCGGCGAGGTGAAGTTCGTCTTCCTCGCCGACGCCACCACCCGGGTCAACGCCTTCCAGTCCGGCGAGGTCGACGGCGGCTGGATGGTCCCGCCCAACGCGTACGACCGACTGCGCTCCACCCAGGCCGGAAACCTCTACTTCGGCCGCAGCACCACCGTCGCCGACGAGGTCGTCGGCAACCTCAAGGGCCCCCTCGGCGACGCCCGCGTACGCCGGGCCCTGCTCATGGCCATCGACCGCAAGGGCATCGTCAAGGCCGGAGCCGGCGGCGCCGGAGAGGTCGCCGACTCGCTCGTCACCGACAACCTGTGGAGCGCAGCGCCCGCCGCCACCCGCGAGGCCCTCCTGAAGGACCTGCCGAAGTACCCGTACGACCCGGCCAAGGCCAAGGCGCTCGCCGCCGAGGCCGGAGTGTCCGGCCAGAAGGTCGTGATCGCGACCAGCCCCCTGGACTCGCAGACCACGATCATCACCCAGGCCGTAGCCCAGGCCGCCAAGGCCATCGGACTCGAACCGCAGATCGACAGCGTCTCCGCCGAGAAGTACACCGCGCTCTTCACCGACCCCGCCGCCCGCGAGGGCGTCGACCTCTTCCTCACGTTCTGGTACACCTCCATCACCGATCCGCTGGACATGTACGCCTCCCTGCGCACCGGCGCGTTCAGCAACTACGGCGGCTGGTCCGACCCCGCCTACGACGCGGCCGTCGACCGCGCCGTCGACACCTACGACCCGGCCGGACACGCGGCGGCCAATGCCGAGGCCCAGCGCATCGCCCTGCGCGAACTGCCCTGGCTGCCCCTGTACACCCAGCCCGTGAGCGTCTTCCTGGGCAAGCGGATCACCGGCGTCCAGCCTTCCATCGCCTACCTCTACTACCCGTGGGCCGCAGAGATCGGAGCCAAGGGATGACCGACGAGCCCCCGGGTGCGGCGCCGCCCGCCCCCGCCGGTCCCGTGCCGGCCGCCCCCGCCCCGGCCGCCCCCGCCCCCGTGCCGGCGGTCCTCGCCCGGGGCGGGCGGGTCCTGCGCCGGCTCGCCGGGATGGCCGTGACCCTCCTGGTCACCTCCTTCCTGGTGTTCTCCTCCCTCTACCTCGCGCCCGGCGACCCGGTCTCCTTCCTGGTGCGCGGGCGCAGCCCCGGCCCCGAGCAACTCGCCGAACTGCGCCACCAGTACGGCTTCGACCAGCCCTTCCTGCTGCGCTACTGGCAGTGGCTCGAAGGCGTCGTCCAGGGGGACTTCGGCCGCTCCCACCTCTTCCACCAGGACGTCTCCGCGGTCATCTGGTCCCGGCTGCCCTCTTCCCTGCTCCTCGTCGCCACCGCGGCCCTGATGATCGCCGTCGTGGGCGTCGGCGCGGGGATCGTCGGAGCGCTGCGCCGCGGCAGCCGTACCGACCGGGCGCTGATGCTGCTGGTCACGATCGGAGCGGCCGCACCCGCCTTCGTCGTCGCCCTGCTCCTGCGCTCCCTCCTCGGAGTCCGCCTGGGCTGGTTCCCGACCATCGGCAACGGCAGCGGGGTGTTCGACCGGCTGCACCACGTCTTCCTGCCGGCGGTCGCCCTGGCCGTGACCTTCACGGCCCTGGTGACCCGCGTGACCCGCTCGGCGATGCTCGACGAACTGCGCCGCGAACACGTCGAGGTCGCGCTCAGCCGGGGCACCCCCCGGCGGACGGTGATCCGGCGCCACGTCCTGCGCAACGCGTTGGGCCCCATCGTCACCGTCTCCGCGCTCCTCGTCTCGGGCATGCTCGTCAGCACCGCCATCGTCGAGACCGCCTTCGGCATGTCGGGCGTGGGCTCCCTGCTCGTCCAGAGCGTCGACCAGCTCGACTTCCAGGTCGTCCAGGCGATCGTGCTGCTGGTCGTGGCCGCCTTCGTCGTGGTCAACGCCCTCGTGGACCTCCTGCACCCGCTGATCGACCCGCGCACGGCGGCCGGGGGGAGTGCCCGATGACCCCTGACACCCAGGCCTCCGCCACGCTCCTGTCGCGCCCCGCCCGCCTCACCCGGCTACGGGCCCTCGGCGGCGGCCCGCTCCAGCGGACCTGCCTTTTCCTCCTCGTCCTGTTCGTCCTGGTCGCCGCGGTGGCGCCCTGGATCGCACCGCAGGACCCCACCTTCGGCAGCCTCGGGGACACCCTCCTCGGGCCCGGCGCCGGGCACTGGCTCGGCACCGACCAGGGCGGCCACGACACCCTGTCGGCGCTCCTCGTCGGCAGCCGGACCAGTCTGGTCGGGCCGCTCGCCGTCGTGGTGTTCTCCACCGTCATCGGTGTCGCCGTCGGCCTGTTCACCGCGTGGCGCGGCGGCCGGACCGACGCCCTCGCCGGACGCGTGCTCGACGTGCTGTTCGCCTTCCCCGCCCTGCTGCTCGCGATCCTCGCCGTCGCCCTCTTCGGCAAGGGCATGACCGCCCCCGTGCTCGCCATGGCCATCGCCTACATGCCGTACACCGCACGCCTCGTCCGGGGCCTGGCCCTCCAGGAGAAGGCCCGCCCCTACATCGCCGCCTACACCGTCCAGGGCCACTCCGCCGTGTTCGTGACGGTCCGCCGGATGCTCCCCAACATCGCCCCGACGCTCCTCGCCCAGGCGACGGTGAACTTCGGCTACGCCCTGCTCGACCTCGCGGCCCTCTCCTTCCTCGGCCTCGGCGTCCAGCCGCCGACACCCGACTGGGGCGCCATGATCAACCAGGGGCAGGCCGCCGTGCTCCAGGGACAGCCGCTGTCCGCGGTCGTCCCGGCCGTCGCGGTCGTCGTCGTGGTCGTCGCCTTCACCGTCGTCGGGGAGAGCCTCGCCGACAAGCTCGCGGGAAGGGACCCCCGATGACCCTGCTCCGGTACGAAGACCTCAGCGTCACCCTGCCCGGCACGGCCCGCCCCGTCCTAGACGGCATCGGCCTCACCGTCGGGGCCGGCGAGGCCGTCGCCCTGGTCGGCGAATCCGGCTCCGGCAAGTCCGTCACCGCCCGCGCCGCCCTCGGCCTCTTCCCCGAGGGCGCCCGGATCGCCGGCCGGGTCCTCGTCGACGGCACCGACCTCGTCGGAGCCGACGCCGCGAGCCTGCGCGCGGTGCGCACCGACACGGCGGCGATGATCTACCAGGACCCGCGCGCCGCGATCAACCCCGTCCGCCGCGTCGGGGACTTCCTCACCGAGTCCCTGCGCCAGGTCCACGGCTGGACCCGGGAACGGGCCCGCGCACGGGCCGCCGAACTGCTCGGCGCGGTCGGCCTCCCCGATCCCGTCCGCCACCTGGACCAGTACCCGCACGAGCTCTCCGGCGGCATGCTCCAGCGCGTCGTGATCGCCGCCGCCCTGACCGCCGAGCCCCGCCTGCTGCTGTGCGACGAGCCGACCACCGCCCTCGACGTCAGCACCCAGGCGGAGATCCTCGCCGTCCTCGGCCGGCTGCGGCGCGAACGCGGCCTGGGCCTGCTCCTGATCACCCACGACATCGAACTCGCCGCCTCCGTCAGCGACCGGATCTACGTGATGTACGCGGGCCGCATCGTCGAGACCGCCCCCGTGGGAGACCTCTTCACCACGCCCCGGCACCCGTACACCGCCGGACTGCTCGGCTCCTCCCCGCCGCTGGACGGCAAGGCGCCCGAGCGGCTCGTCCCCATCCCCGGCGCCCCCATGGGCCTGCTCGAATCCGCCACCGGCTGCTCCTTCGCCCCGCGCTGCCGCTTCGCCGAACCCGGCCGCTGCGACCAGTCACCGCCCCCGCTGCGCGAGCACGGTCCGGCCCTGGTCGCCTGCCACCGGGCCGGCGAACTCACCCTCACACCCCACCGCGACCAGCACGGCGACCACCACCCCAACCGGAACCAGGAGGTCAGGTGACCACCGACCAGCCCCCGCTCCTGCGGGTCGACGGCCTGCGCAAGACCTACCGGAGCGGCGCCACCGAGGTCGTCGCCGTGGACGGCCTGTCCTTCACGCTGCGCCACGGCGGCGCCCTCGGCATCGTCGGGGAGTCCGGGTCGGGGAAGACCACCACCGCCCGGATGCTCATCGGCCTCGAACGCCCCGACTCCGGGGAGATCCACGTCCAGGGCCGCCCCCTGGCCGCGTCCGTACGCGGCAGGGCGGCCCGGCTGGCGCGCGCCAAGGCCGTGCAGATCGTCTTCCAGGACCCCTACCTCTCGCTCGACGCCCGGATCACCGTCGGAGCCACCCTCGACGGGGTGCTCCGGCTGCACGGAACCCGCGACCCGGCGGAGCGCGCCACCCGCGTCCGGGCGCTCCTGGCCCGGGTCGGGCTCGGCGACCGGGAAGCGGCCGCTCTGCCCCGCCACCTCTCCGGCGGCCAGCGCCAGCGCGCCGCGATCGCCCGCGCCCTCGCCGTCGAACCGGCCGTGCTCGTCCTCGACGAAGCCGTGTCCGCCCTCGACGTGTCGGTGCAGGCCCAGGTCCTCAACCTGCTCGCCGACATCCGCCGCGACACCGGCATCGGCCTGGTCTTCGTCAGCCACGACCTGGCCGTCGTCCGCTACGTCTGCGACGAGGCCCTCGTCATGTACCGCGGCCGGACCATGGAACACCGGCCCGTCGCCGAACTGCTCACCACCCCGGACCATCCGTACACCCGGCTGCTCCTGGCCTCCGTCCCCCGCCCCGGCTGGGACCCCGACTCCATCAGCCGCCGGCGCCGCGCCCTCGACCCCCTCGGAGCCCCCGTCGAGACGTGAACCCGACCGTACGCGCGGCCGTCCGGGCCAGCCCCGGCGACCGCCGAAAATGCGGTGCGCCGCGCGGGCGGCCCGGTCTACGGTGCCACGATGAGCACCCGCACCTTCCGCGTCACCGTCCGCGGCTTCTTCGACGGCCTCACCGCCGAACAGCACGCCGAGCTGACGGCCGCGGCCCCCGCGCACGACGTACTGCGCGCCTCGTTCACCACCGAGGGGAACCTCTCCTACGAGCTGGCCGCCCGGAACTCCTTCGCCTTCCGCTTCCTGGACTCCGGGGAGGCGGAGGAGGACATCCTCGAAGCCGCCGCCCGCGCCGAACTGGCCGCCGAGAGCTGGCTGACGGAGCGCGGCTACGGCTTCAAGCGGCTGCGCTGCACCGCCGAGGACCTCTCGCTGGCCAAGCAGAGCAAGCGCCAGCGCCAGGCGGCGGCCCGCGCGAACCCCTGAGCACCCGGTCCCGTCGCCCGCCCGGACCGGCGGACCGGGGTCACCCGTCCGGCAGCGGGCGGGCCGCCAGCGGGTGCGCGGGGACCTGGTGGCCGCCCGAGGGGAGCATGCGCACCTCGCCCCGGTCACTGATCTCCGCACGGACGATGCCGGAGGCGTCGGCGTACACCGGGTGGCCGCCCGGTCCCGCGGTGTCGGTGCGGTCCACGACCACGACGTCCTCGCCCGTCCCGTCGGTCGAGGGGAAGACCAGCTCGTACCGCCTGCCGCTCATGTACGCACTCCCGTCGCTACCCGACCCCCACACCCTCCCATCCTGGGCCGACCCGGCCCGGCCCGCCCGGCGAGCGCCCGCCCCCCCGCCGCCGGGTGCGGTCCGGGGAGCCCTTCCGGGCGCGCCCTGATGAGATAGTGGCGCTCTCCAAGGAAAGGCACACAGGGATGCGGCTGGCGGAGCTGAGCGAGCGCAGCGGTGTCTCCACCGCGACCATCAAGTACTACCTGCGCGAAGGCCTGTTGCCGCCCGGACGCCGGATCGGCGCGACGACGGCCGACTACGACGAAACGCACCTGCGCCGGCTGCGCCTGGTGCGCACGCTGATCCAGGTCGGCGGGGTGCCCGTGGCGACGGCCCGCGAGGTGCTCCGGCACGTCGACGACGACTCGCTGGGCCGGACGATCCGCACGGGAGCCGCCCTGTGGGCGCTGCCGCGCGTACCGGAGCCGGACGAGGAGGACGACGCCGTGGTGACGGCCCGCGCCGAGGTGGACCGGCTGCTGGAGGGGCTGGGCTGGTCGACCGCCCGGGAACTCGCCCCCCTCTCCCCGGACCACCGCTCCCTGGTGCTGGCGGTGGCCTCACTCATCCGCCTCGGCTACCGCTGGGACGCGCGGATGCTGGCGCCCTACGCCCGTCTGATGCACCAGGTCGCCGTCCACGACCTCGACAACATGGAGGACTACCCCTCGGAGGCGGAGAGGGTGGAGGCGGCGGTCGCCGCCGCCGTCCTCTTCGAGCCGGTGCTCAAGGCCATGCACCGGCTGGCGCAGGAGGAGGAGTCGGCCCGTCGCTACGGGCTCTCCTGACCCCGTACGGCGTCCGTTCCCCCCGGCGGGGCGTACCCCCGGGCGGCGGTCACCTCCCGGGCCAGCGCGGTGAAGGCCCGGGCCGCGGCGCTGCGGTACGCGCCATCGCGCCGCAGCAGGCTCACCGTGCGCGGCGGCAGCGGCGGGACCAGCCGGACCGGGGTCAGGCGCGGATGGTCGTCGGTGACGGCGTCGGGCAGGACGGTGGCCAGGCCGGTCCGCTGCACGAGTTCGGTCAGCGCCTGGACGGATCCGGCCTCCACCGCGACCCGCGGCCTGACGCCGTGCACCGCGAGGTAGGCGTCGATGTGCTCCCGGGTCGCGAAGTCCCCGCTCAGCAGCGCCAGCCGACGGTCCGCCAGGGCCGACACCGGCAGCGGATCCGGCTCCGGCGCCGTGGGGGCCGTACCGCTGCCGCCCACCACCAGGCCCAGGGTCTCGGTGAACAGCCCGGTCGCGGCGATCCCCGGCAGGTGAACGCCCCGGAAGGCGATGCCGAGGTCGGTGTCGTCGGCCAGCAGCGCGGCCTCGATGCGGTCCTGGGGCATCTCCCGCACCTCCACCGTGATGCCGGGGTGCGCCGTGTGGAAGGCGGCGAGCAGCGGGCCGAGGAGGTAGGCCGTGAAGGTGGGGGTGAGGGCCAGCCGCAGGTGGCCGCGGCTGAGGTCGGAGAGGTCGTGGACCGCCCGCTCGGCGGTCGCGAGGTCCCGCAGCGCCCGGCGGGCGTGCTCCGCGTAGACCGCTCCGGCGTCCGTGAGGCGCACCGCGCGTCCGCTGCGGTCCAGGAGCTGCACGCCCACCGTCCGCTCCAGCTGCTTGACCTGCTGGGACAGGGTGGGCTGGGAGATCCGCAGCTCCTCGGCGGCGCGCGTGAAGCTGCTGTGTTCGGCGACCGCGAGCAGGTAGCGCAGGTGGCGCAGTTCCAAAGCCATGGACTGACTATAGATGACATCGATGAGAGTCATCGAATTCCGCTCTTGGACACTATGACAGCAGGTCATGCATGGTGGATCTCGTCAGCCCCCCAGGGGGTGGATCCCAAGAACGGGAGTGACCATGCACGACCTCACCGAGGGCGTCGAGCGGTTCCGCCACGACGTCTTCCCCGCCAAGGCGGAGCTCTTCGCCGAGCTCGCCGCGACCCACCGCCCGCGGACCCTGTTCATCAGCTGCTCCGATGCCCGCGTGGTCCCCGAGCTGATCACCCAGAGTGAGCCCGGCGAGTTGTTCGTCGTCCGGACCGCGGGCAACCTCGTCCCCGCGCACACCCCGGGCCCGGACGGGGTGGCGGCCGGCGTCGAGTACGCCGTCGCCGTCCTCGGCGTCACCGACATCGTGGTCTGCGGCCACTCCGCCTGCGGCGCGATGACCGCGCTCGCCGAGCGCCACGACCTCGGCTCCCTCCCGGCGGTGGCCGGCTGGCTCCGCCACGCGGACGCCGCCCTCGCCCGCACCGCCCCGGCCGGCGGCGGCCCGTACCCCCTGGACGCGCTGGTACGGGAGAACGTACGGGCCCAGCTGGCGAACCTCGCCACCCACCCGCCGGTGGCCCGCGCCCTCGCCGCCCGGTCGCTGGTCCTGCGCGGCTGGGTCTACGACATCCCCTCCGGCGCCGTCGAGGAGATCGAGCGCACCGGCGGCACCGTCGCCCTCGCGGCCTGACCCCCGCCACCTCCGTCCCGGCGCCCTTCCCCGCCCCGAACCCCTTCCCCCCTCCGAAAGGACACCCTTCCCATGGTGCACGCCCAGTTCGCCCCCGCCGTCCGTGAGCGCCTCGCCGACGCGGCCGTCGAGGCCAAGGTCCGCAAGAACCTGACCTGGCGCCAGATCGCCGACGTCACCGGCCTGTCCGTGGCCTTCGTCACCGCCGCCGTCCTCGGCCAGCACCCGCTGCCGGAGCCCGCCGCCAAGGCCGTCGCCGAACTCCTCGGCCTCGACGAGGACGCCGCGATGTGGCTGCAGACCATCCCCACCCGGGGCTCGATCCCCGGCTCGGTCCCCACCGACCCGACGATCTACCGCTTCCACGAGATGCTCCAGGTCTACGGCACCACCCTCAAGGCCCTGGTCCACGAGGAGTTCGGCGACGGCATCATCAGCGCCATCAACTTCCGCCTCGACGTGCGGAAGGTCGCCGACCCCGACGGCGGCGAGCGCGCCGTCATCACGCTCGACGGCAAGTACCTCCCGACCCGGCCCTTCTGACCCCGGCCGCCGGGGCCGGCCCGCTCACCGGATCGGGTTCAGGCAGGCCAGCGCCGCCGCCGTGAGCGCGGCCACCCCTGCCGGCAGCGCCGTCCGCACGTCGGGCGCGAAGTCCGGCGCGTGATTGGCCGGGAGCGCGGCCAGCTTCGCGGCGGCGTCCTCCCCGGGCGCCGCCGCCCACGCGGCGGGGCCGACCACGCCCAGCATCCAGTAGGCGAGCCGTACCCCCTCCGCCCCGTGCACCGACCGCCCCGCGTCGCCGAACAGCCCGAAGTCCTCCGTGGCGAGCGACGGCGGCCACATCGCCACCCGCTCCGCCCCGAAGTGCGCCGCGTGCGCCTCCCGCACCGTCCCCGTCGTCGCCGGATCGGGGTGGGTGACGGGAGACTCGCGCTCGCGGACGATCTCCGGCTCGCGGGGGCAGCCGGAAGCCGCGCACTCCGCGCGGACGATCCGTTCCACGCCGGCCGCGGCCCGCGCGAGCGCCGCCCCGCCCGCGGCCCGCACCGTGATCAGCAGCTCGGCCCGCTCCGGCACCACGTTGGCGCGCTCGCCCGCCCGGAACGAGCCCACGGTGACGGCCACCTGCTCCGAGGGCGCCGCCTCCCGCGCCACCACCGTCTGCAGCCGGATCACCACGTGGGCCGCCGTCACCACCGGGTCCACCGTCAGGTGCGGGGCGCCCGCGTGCCCGCCCCGGCCGTGCACCACGACCCGGAAGGTGACGCTGCCCGCCGTCATCGGCCCGTACCCGTGCGCCACCATCCCGGCCGGGAGCGGCGCGGCGTGCTGCGCGAGGACCGTGTCCGGGCGGCCGACACGCTCGTACAGCCCGTCGGCGAGCATCGCCGCGGCCCCCTCCAGCGTCTCCTCCGCGGGCTGGCCCACCACCACCAGCGTGCCCCGCCAGGCCTCCGGGGCGGCGCCCGCCAGCACGGAGGCGGCCCCGGCGGCCGCGGCCAGGTGCAGGTCGTGCCCGCAGGCGTGCGCCACCGGCCCCTCGCTCGCGTACGGCAGCCCGGTGGTCTCCCGGACCGGCAGCGCGTCCAGCTCGGCGCGCAGCACCACGGTCGGGCCCTCGCCCCGTCGCAGCACCCCGGCCACGCCGTGCCCGCCGATCCCGCGGGTGGTCGCGTACCCGGCGGACTCCAGCCAGTCGGCGAAGCGGCCCGCCGTGCGTCGTTCCCCGCCCGACAGCTCCGGGTGCCGGTGCAGATCCAGGTACAGGGTGGTCAGCGGCCGCAGCAGCGGGGGGAGCGCCGCGAGCACGGCGGAGGCGGGGCCGGGGGCGGAAGGGGAGGCGGAGGCGGAGGCCGGGACGGTCGCGGTCATGGAGCCCATGATCGGCCACCGGATCCGGCCGGGTCTGTCAGGCCGCTGACACCTTCTGTCAGAGGAATGTCAGAAGGAGGACACGTGACATGACGGTGCGAGCGGTTCTCCTGGAGGGGCACCGCACGGAGACGGCCGTCCCGTGGTCGCGCACCCAGTGACCGCACCAACTGAAGGAGTCCCCATGGAGAAGTCGCCGCTCGCCTCGCTCGCCGACGAGATCCTGGAGCTGGAGTCGGAGACCTTCGAGATCTCGGACTACTCGGACGCCAGCGAGGTCGTGCTCGCCGGTTCCACCAGCTGCAGCTCCACCTCGACCTGTTCCTCCACCACCAGCACCACCTCCTGCAGCGCCTGACCCGAGCTCAGCAGGCCGTGCACACGGATGCCCCGGCCCCCTCTCCCGAGGGGGCCGGGGCATCCGGCGCGCGGGGCCGGCCCGCTCAGGGGAACGGGTGCGGCACCAGCCGGACCTCCGCCTCCGTCAGCGGCTCCCGGCGCAGCCCGGCGCGCACGGCCGCCGTCCGCATCCGCGGCATGTACGGGGCCCGCTGGCGCGACCAGCCGAAGTCGATCGGCAGCAGCCCCGGGACGATCGCGCACACCGTGCTCAGCCCCGCCCGGCGCTGCTCCGGAGTCGTCTGGTCCACGACGATCACATCGTGCCCGGCGGAGGTGAGTTCGCCCACGCACAGCATCAGGTCGTCGCGCAGATCGCCCGTCCGCGGGCGCCCCCGCTCCTCCCACTCCTCGTACAGCCCGTCCATCGGCCGCACGGCGAGCGGCTCCCGGTACGGGCGCACGTACGGGGACATCGCGGGCAGCCCGTACAGCTGGGCATGGTCCTTCAGGTGCTTGACCAGGGAGAAGTCCCGGGTCATCGCCTCCAGTTCGGCCTGCCGCTCCGCCACCTGGCCGGGCAGGTGCGGGATGTAGGTGAGCACCTCCGACAGGGCGGCCTCCACCGCCGCCGCCGGATCCAGCGCGGCCCCCGCGCCGAAGGAGTACAGCCCCGGCCCGCCGTCGCGCCGCACCGCCAGCCCCGTCACCACCGGCACCGCCAGGTCGATCCGGTTGTCGAAGGCGTGCACGTCGTACCCCTGCAGGGCGGCCCGGTCCACCATCGTCCGCACCGCCGGCCCCGGCACGGACGCCAGGTCGATCTCCGTCAGCCGCAGGCCGCCGTACCAGGCCAGCAGGAAGGCGTCCCGCTCGATCAGCTCCAGCAGCGCGCCGAGCAGGGCCTCCTCGGGAGAACCGCCGATGGCGCAGCCGTTGGAGCACTCGAAGACGAAGTTGTCGGCCGCGAGGCCCGCGCTGTAGTACGCCAGGCGGGCCGGGACCAGCACCGGGCGGTCGTCGCGCAGCGAATGCCCGTACACCCAGGGGATGGGCCGCCGCGGGTCGAAGGGCGAGACCAGCGGATCGTCCCGGTAGGTCGCCTCCGGGTAGAACCCGCAGAGCGCCGGGTCCAGGGCCCGCCCGCCCAGTTCCGCGTAGGGGGCGGTGAGCACCTCGGTGGCGCCGGTGCGCCGGTGCGTGCCCGCGTACCGCTCCAGGCCCTCCAGGAAGGCCAGGTCGCGGCTGGCGGAGAAGCTGTTGGCCTGCCCGCTCCAGGTGACGTCCGTCAGCCCGGCGTAGCCGCGCATGAAGACGCTGCCCGCGACGGGCGCGGTGGTCGGCGAGGTCACGTTGGTCCAGGTGCCCGCGCCCAGCACCCCCGTCACCGGGTTGGCCAGCGCCTCGTGCGGCACCGGGTACGAGGACGCCGCACGCAGCCGCTGCGCCCCCGGGTGGGGCTTGGGCCGCGAGCGCGGGGTGAACGGCCGCGGGGCGTCGGTGCCGCGCGGACCGCAGTCCGGGCAGAGCGGGTCGGCGGCCAGCGGGTACGTGCGCACCTGGAGGGTCTCCAGGTCCAGCCGGGAGACCTGGGGCAGGGCCCGGTCGGCCGGCGACGGGCCGGGCGCGCCCGCCTCCCCGCCCGCCACGGCCGCGTGCAGGGCGGCGACCGCGTCGAGCACGTACGGGGACAGCCGGGGCCAGTTCGCCGCCACGGTGGTGACCGGCCCGCCGCCGGTCTCCAGCGCGTCCCGTTCGCTGCGGCTGCGCAGCCGCTGCCAGCGCATCGCCAGGCACTGCCCGCAGGCGGGCGCGGTGCCGTCGCCGCCCCACGGGCCGACCAGTACGGCCCGGGCGCTGAGGTGGACCGTGGCGCCCGGCCGGACGGGGGCGAACGGGTCGGCGGCGCGCGGTCCGAGGGCGTCGTGCACCCCCAGGGTGACGACGGCGGGCCCGGTGCCCGCGGCGCCGAGGGCCCCCTCCAGCGCGCGCCGGGCCGTTTCCATCGGGGCGCCCGCCGGGACCCCCTCCCGTACGGCTCTCGTCGTGGTCATGACTGGTTGCTCCAGCGGAAGGTCTTGAGCCCGATCCCGCCGAACAGCAGGGCGAACCCGCACAGCGCCGCGCACCCGATCCCGATGGTGGCGAGGGAGCCCGAACCGGTCAGCGCGCCCGTGGCCGCGTCGTTGAGGTAGCGCAGGGGCAGCACCCGGGAGACCGACCGCAGCCAGCCCGGCATCATGTCGAGCGGCAGGAAGGACCCGGACAGGAACGCCATCGGCACCATCAGGCAGTTGGCGATCGCGGCGACGGCCTCGGGAGTGTTGGCGAAGTTCCCGACGATCACGCCGATCGCCATGAAGGCGGTGATTCCGGCCACCAGCGCCGGCAGCACCAGCGGCCAGCGGCCGTCCAGGACCAGCCCGAAGCCGGGCAGCATGGCCACGGCTATGAACACCGCCGCCTGCACGACGCCCACGACCACGGCCAGGACGTAGCGGGAGGCCAGCACGGTGGTCAGCGGCGTGGGGGTGAGCCGGATCAGCCGCAGCAGGTCGTCGCGCCGCCACTGCATCAGGGTGAAGGCGATACCGAAGACGGCGGCGTTGGCGACGCCCCAGGACATCACCCCCGGTGCGATGTACGAGATGTAGGGGCGTCCGCTCTCCTCCACGTCCTGGCCGCTGAAGATCAGGCCGAAGACGACGAGGAAGAGGAGGGGGAAGGCGAAGGTGAAGAAGAGGGTGGCCTTGTCCCGGACCTGGGCTCGGTAGCCCGACGAGGTCAGTGCCGTGTACGCGCTCATGCCGGGGACTCCGTGGTGTGTGCGGGGGTGCGGCCGGTGTCCGGCCCGTGGTGGTGGCCGGTGAGTTCCAGGTAGACGTCCTCCAGGGTCGCCGTCCGGGTCATCACCCCGTCGAGTCCGGTGAGGGCGTCGACAGCCTGCAGGACCCGGCCGGGGGCAGAGGTCTCCAGCACCAGGGAGCCGCCCTGCTCGCTCACCCGGTCCACCCCCTCCAGGGCGGCGGCCTGCGCGACGCCGATCCGCCCGGCCGGCACCAGCAGCCGGGCCGGGGCCCCGGCGGAGGCGACCAGCCGGTGCGGGGAGTCGAGGGCGGCGATCCGGCCCGCGACGAGGATGGCCACCCGGTCGCACAGGGCCTCGGCCTCGTCCAGGTGGTGGGTGGTGTAGACGATGGTGCGGCCCTCGCCCTTGAGGGCGCGCAGCACCTCCCACAGGTCACGGCGGGCCTGCGGGTCCAGCGCGGCCGTCGGTTCGTCCAGGAAGATCAGTTCGGGGTCGTGGACCAGCGCCGAGGCGATGGCGAGCCGCTGGCGCTGCCCGCCCGAGAGGTTCTCGACGAGGACGTCGCGCTGCTCGGTCAGGGCGACCGTCTCCAGCGTGCGGTCCGCGGCGGCCGCGTCCTTGCGGTACAGCCCGGCGACGGTCGCCAGGTGCTCGCGCGCCGTCTGCCGCACGAAGAAGGCCGACGCCTGCGTCTGGACGCCGATCCGCGGCAGCAGCGCGGTGTTGCGGGGCCAGGGGCGTTCGCCCAGGACCTCCACCGTGCCGGAGTCCGCCTGGCGCAGGCCCTCGACGATCTCGATGAGGGTGGTCTTGCCCGCGCCGTTGGGGCCGAGCAGGCCGAAGAACTCGCCGCGGCGCACGTCGAGGGAGATGCCGTCCACGGCCTGGCGGTCGCCGTAGCGCTTGCGGACCTCCTGGACGGAGACGGCGACGGGGCCCGTGACGGGTGCCTCGGGCGGTGGGGTGCGGTCAGTTGTCATGGGCGGTGCGGTTCCCTCGGTATCGGTAGCGACATCGGTATCGGTGGCGGCATCGGAGACGGAGCGGGTGGAAGGTAGGGGTTCGGGTTCAGGTACGGACGGTGAGGACCACGGCGGCCGCCGCGGCCCCGGCCAGGAGCAGGACCAGCACGGCCGAGCCGATCCCGTAGCCGAGGTAGAGCCGCCGGGCCCGGCGCGGGTACGCGTCCGCGGCGGCGCGGTCGCGCATCCGCAGCCGCAGGTAGGCCGAGCTGGCGGGCGCCAGCCGGGTCACGCGCAGGGCGTGCCCGAGCAGCGCGTAGCCGTCGAGCGGCGGCAGCGGGACGAGGTTGACCAGGGCCTGGGCGCTGCCGAGCAGCAGCAGCGCGCCCAGCACCCGCCCGGTGGCGTCGTCGGTGGGCAGTGCGGCCCACCAGCCGAAGAAGGGCAGCAGGAACAACAGGTTGGCGAAGGCGCCCGCCCCGGCGACCGCCAGCTGCTGGCGACGACGCCGCAGGTAGCGGTAGTTGTCGACGGTGCAGTACATGATCGCGACCGGCAGCCGCCAGCGCAGCCCGATCTCCCCGACCGTACCGCCGACGTGCCGGGCGGCGATGCCGTGCGCGAACTCGTGCAGGGCGGTGCTCAACCACAGCAGCGTGGCCACCGCCAGCAGCGGCACCGGGCGCGACAGCAACCACCACAGGTCCTCCAGGAGTTCCCCGGCCGCGAGAGCCAGCACCCCTTCCATGCCCAGGCATACGAGGATCAGCGCCCCCACCGCCACCGGCCGCAGGACCGGCCGCAGGAACCGGTGCAGCCGCGCCGTCGTCGCGTCGGCGTCCGCGACCAGCCGCAGGGTCCCGCGCAGCAGGGTCCCGGTGCGCTGCGGTCCCGGTCCGGCCGCGGGCTCCGGGAGCGGACCGTCCGCCAGCAGCCGCCGGCTCCCCAGCAGCCCGAGCAGCTGCTGCCAGTTCCGCTCGCCCAGGCGGCGCCCGAAGGCCCGGCCGTAGGCCTCGCCGATCTCCGCGAGGCTGCGCGAGCCGTCCAGCCGCGAGACCAGGAAGTACTCCTTCGGCCCGATCTCGAAGGAGGACCCGGACACCGGATCCTTCACCAGGTGCACCACGGCCGGGCCGTTCAGCAGCGGCGGCGACAGCAGGATCCCCGGCCGCAGCGCCGGCCGGTGCTCCAGCATCCCCGAGGGCGTGCTCACGGCCCGACCACCTCCGCCCCGGCCGGGTCCGGCGAGGCGCCCCCGGGCACGCCCTCCCGCAGCACCCGGCCCAGCAGGTGCGCGAGATAGGCCTCGTCCCGGATGGTCACGTGCAGCCGGTTGTTCGTCATGTGCATGTAGGGGGAGAGCAGCAGCGGCAGCGCCACCGCCGGATCCGTCACCCGCTCGTCGCGGGTCCCGTCCCACGAGCGGAACACCAGCTCCCCGCCGACGGCGAGCGCCTCGGCCCGCCGCCGCAGCTCCCGGCAGTGCTCGGCCCAGCCGGCGAGGAAGGCGGGCAGCCGGCCGGTCTCCCCGGAGCCGAGCGCCGCCAGCACCCCCGCGAAGCGGCGCGCGAGCCCGGGGGCGGTCTGCTCGTAGGTGCGGTCGTACTCGGAGGAGCCGATGAACCCGGTGCCCGGGAAGGCCCGGTGCCAGAACTCGTAGTAACGGTCGAGGTAGCCGCCGAGCTCCTCCCGGTCGGGCAGGAACACCCCCGCCATCACCATCATCAGCTGCGCCGACGTGCCCAGCAGCACCGTCCGCAGGTGCAGGTTCATCGAGCCCAGGGCCTCCATGACCAGATCGCTGGAGCGGGCGAAGTGCCACTCGGCGAGCTCGACCCCGGCCGGACCGCCGTACTTGCCGAACTCCGGTTCGTACGGCTCCCAGGAGAAGGAGTTGTTGGGGCGCAGGTTCATCCGGCCGTCGGCGCCCATGAAGGCGGCCCGGTCCCCCTCGGGGAACTCGATGTCGAAGAGCGTGTTGTAGAACTCGTTGAGGAATCCGGAGTCCACCTCGTACAGCGCCGGCCGGGCCTTCAGGAAGGCGGCCACCGCCTCCTCGGTGCGCCGCCGCACCTCGGGCTCCGCCTCGGGGGCCACCGGGCACAGCCGCAGCCGCACGTGCGGCCCTTCCAGCCAGTAGTTGATGAAGAAGTGGCCCGCCAGCAGGCCGTCCTCTGCGAGCGAGGCGATCAGCGCGCGCACGCACCGCACCAGCAGGGGCTGCGGGTTGGCGGCGTAGAAGATGTGCATGGCCTGCCACGCGCCACGCGTCGGGGTCAGCTCTGACATCTGGCAACGCCTTCCGGATCAGGGGAGTTCGAGGACAACGGGGAGCCCGGGCCCGACGGGGTGGCCGTGGCGCCCGGGGCGGTCGTGGTGAAGGTCTCGACGGCGAGTTCGGCGACGTGCGCCCCGCGCTCCGAGAAGGTGTGCAGCGCGCCGGGGTCCGGCAGCATCTCGCGGAAGACCACCCGGTGGCCGCCCTCCCGCAGCAGCGGCTCGAAGGCCGCCAGCGACAGCAGGCTCGCGAAGTCCACGTACTGCGGTTTCGCCCCCAGCGCCGACGGACCCGCCGACACCGTCGCGAACACCCGCTCCGGCAGCCCGTGGGCCCGTCGCCAGCGCTGCCACTCCAGGAAGTGCGCGGCCTCCCGCGCCCCGTGGACGGGCAGTCGCCCCGCCGTGGTGGTCCAGCTGCGCCGGCTCAGCACCACGTCCCCGTGCACCACCCGCGGACGCGCGCTCACCCCGCCGTGCGCCGCGGCGTCCGGCACCCCCGCCCACACGTCCAGCGGGGACATCGAGGACGGTGAGAGCAGCAGCAGGGTCCGCGGTACGGCGGGCAGCGCGAGCGGCACCAGGTACCCGAGGTACACCGGGATCACCTCCACGCCCAGGCGGCGCGACCGCAGCACCACCCGGCCCGTCCCGGGCACGTGCTGCGCGTACAGGTCGTCCAGGCGCAGCAGCCGTTCCTCCGGCAGGGTGCCGCTCTCGCCCGGACAGACGATCTCGTGGTCGGTGAGCCGTCCGTGCAGGTTCAGGTTGGTGGTCACCGGCCCGCCGGTGACCTCGGCGAACACCGCGCCCGGCGGGGTGACCGCGGCGGCCGTGGCGCGCAACTGCCCGTCGAGGGACGGCCGGCCGTCCCGGTCCCCGTAGACGTGGGTGAAACGGCTGAAGGGGAAGGACAGCCCGCCGTAGGAGCGGTTCAGCACGGTCAGCTCCGCGCCCGTGGCCGGGTCGCGGGCCAGCTGCACGTGGTGGCAGCGCGGCGCGAAACCGGGTACCACCGGCTCCAGTTCCCCCGCCACGGCCTCGACGTCGTCCTCGGTCAGGCGCAGTTCGGCGCCGCCGCCCCGCTCCTCGTACGCCGCCCAGTGCTCCCGCATCCGGCCGGTGAAGGCGCGCCGGGCCGCGTCCAGGGCCCGGATGCCGGGCAGCCCGAGCCAGTTCTCCTCCGGCACGTACTCGCCGCGCGCGTCGAAGGGGGTGCGCCGCGCGGTGAAGGACAGGTACTGGTCGAAGAAGTCCTCGTGGAAGTCGTGCACCAGGCCCAGGAGGTCCTCGCAGCGCCCGCCCCGCCCGTAGCGGGCGGTGAAGAAGCCCTCGAAGGTGATCCGCTGGGCGAGGGTCAGGTCGAAGGCCGGCAGGATCCGCTCCACCGACCGCAGCGCGCCCCCGCCGGAACCCTCCCGTGCCCACGCCGGCGCCGGCGCCGGCAGCTCACGGCCCGCGCTCACGTCCTCGTAGACCAGGGTCTGCGGCAGCGGCGCGTCCGCGGGCGCGCCCAGCTCCTCCTGCGCCCGGCGCAGCCCGGTGCGCAGGGCGCGCAGCAGTTCCGCGCGCTCCGCCCGGTCCGCGTGCGGATAGCGCTCCAGCACCCGGGCCGGCTCCTCCAGCAGTCCGGCGAGTGCCTCCGCCCAGGGCCGCTCCAGCGCGCGCAGCGCACCCTGGAAGGACCGTACGGGATCCCCGCTGTGCACCTGGGTGTCCAGGCACGGCACGCGCACCATGCCCAGCTCCAGCAGGGCCGCGATGTACGCCTCGCACTCCGCCGCCGGCGCCCCGTGCTCCGCCGCCAGCCAGTCGGCCAGCTCCCGGTGGCGCAGCTCCGGCTGCCCGACGGCCTCCTCCCGCTCCGCGAACAGGGCGAGCAGCCGGTCGAGGGTGCCGCTGCGGCGCAGGAAGAACAGCCGGTCCTTGACCGCGTCGAAGGTGACGGCGGCCGAGTCGTCGCCGGCCGTGACCGAGCGGCGCACGTAGCGGATCCGGTCCTCCTCGCGCCCCCAGCCCGGCGCCGGGCGCAGCGGCAGGTCCCGGCGGCGCACCGGATCGGCCAGGACCAGCTCCGCGAGCCGGGCCAGGACCACCACGTTCAGCCGGACGTGGCTGCTCCAGTGGTCTTCCACCCGGATCCCCTCCGGCCCGCCCTCCGCCGTGAACCGGCCGGTCGCCACCCCGGTGAAGGTGCTGAAGGGGCTGGTCTTGCAGGCAGTGCGGAAGAGGTACGAGAGCACCGAGCGCTCGGCCTTGCGGGCCCGGCCCCGCGGCACCGCGCCGTCCGCGGTGGCCTCCGCGTACGCGTCGAGCTGCCCTTCCAGGACCGGCGAGGCCAGCAGCAGCCCGTGCCGCAGCCGCTCGTCCGCCAGCAGTTCGCGCAGCGCCGCCCGGCCCCGGCCCAGATCGGCGGCCAGCAGGGCCTCGCCCTCGGCCAGCAGCTTCGCCAGTTCGCCCGCGCGCAGCAGCCAGCCGCCGAGCCGCTCCACCGCGTCGCCGGCCCCCGGTCCGCCGAAGTCGGCGAGCGTGCGCAGCGCGCCCTCGGGGTCGGCGGGCGGCCGCCCGTTGTGGATCTGCCGCCGCAGCCGCAGCAACGCGCGGCGCCCCGCCGCGTCCGGTCCGCCCGGATCCGGGTCGGTCGCGCCGACCGCCCGGTGCAGCACCTCGCTCAGCCACTGGGCGTCCGCCCGCAGCGCGTCCTCGGCCGTGAGCACGTCGGCCGCCCAGCGGCGGGTGTCCGCGCAGCGCAGCGCGTCGGCCGCGGTCAGGGGCAGGCCGGCCACGCGCAGCATGAAGCGGTCGCCCGCTCGCCATTGGGTGGTGGTGTTCATCCTGATCGTTCCGCTTCTCTCGGTGGGCACTTCGCGTCCGGTCAGGCGATCTCGTGGCGGAAGTCGGCGGGGCGCGGCCGCTCGTGACCGAGCAGCATGATCAGCAGCGGCGCCTCGTCGGTGTCCTCCAGCCCCAGCCGCTCGGCGTACGAGACGTTGTCGAAGCCGAGCGCCACGCCCGCGCCGAGCCCGTGGGCGGCGGCGCAGGCGTAGAAGGTCTGCGCGACGGCACCGACGGCCGCGCCGACGAGGCGGTAGCCGCGGTCGCCGACCGCGTCGAGGACCGCGGTGGTCCGCACGGTCGGCACGAGCACGGCCGCCGCCTGCTCCAGGTTGTAGTTGGACAGGAAGTAGTTGGCCTGGAGGAAGGGGCCGGGCGGCCCGGCCACCACCAGGCGCAGGGCGTGGGCCGCCGGATCGTAGGCGTAGCTGCCGGGGGCGATGCCCTCGACGTGGTTGACGAAGGCGTACAGGGAGGTGAGCGGCGGCCCCTCGGGCCGTTCCGCGTCGCTGCCCACCCGGGTGGCCGCGCAGTCGGCCAGCGCGGCCGCCAGCTGCCCCGCCGTCACCGGCCGGCTCGCGTCGAACCGGCCGAAGCTGCTGCGCCGCGCCCGCAGCGCCGCTGCCGGCTCCAGCGGGGCGGCGTCCGGCACGGGCAGCGGCACGCCCTGACCGCCCCGGGGCGGGTACGCGGCGGCCGCGTCCAGCGCGCCCGGAGCCGGCCGGCCGCCCGCCCGGCCCAGCGTGGCGCCGTGGATCCGGCGCAGCGTCTCGAAGCCGAGCACGGTCCGGGAGCGCTCGCTGTCACGGAGGCGGACGGCGGGTGCCGCTGCGGGTACCCGGGGCCCGTCGCCCTCCCACTCCAGCGGGAGCACGGCGAAGATCCCCTCCTCCTCGGGGACCACGCCGAGCAGCCGGGCCAGCCGCTCCTCGTCGAACCACAGCGCGGGCGCGATCCGCAGCCCGTACGCCCGCGCCCACAGCCGCCAGGTCTGCAGCAGCGCGCCCACGTCCATGCTCACCGCGTGGAAGGAGAAGCTGTTGTACTTGAAGGCGTTCTGCCAGTACTTGACGCCGAGCACCAGGTACTGGGTGCAGCCGTCCGGGCCCGCCCCGAGCGCCGCGCGGACCTCACCGGTGACGTCGCCGGTCAGCAGCCGGCGCAGCCCGTGCTGGTGCGGGGCGTAGTGGTACACCCCCGGCGTGAGGGGGCCGCCCGCCCCGGCGGCCCAGTACACGCCGACGGGGTAGAGCCCGCCGCCGGAGGCGGTGCCCCGGGACCAGTTGGCCTGCGTGTAGTGGGGGAGCGCCGCCAGGTCGGTGTTGGCCTGCACCCCCAGGCGCCGGCCGGTCAGCCCGTACGAGTCCTGGAGCATCCCGGAGAGCAGCGGCAGGGTGAACCCCGGCGCGGGCCGCGGCCCGTCCGCCGGATCCGGCAGCGGCAGGGTCTCCGCCTCCGGGTAGAACTTGGCCTTGCGGGGGCGGTCGGCCCAGTCGGGCACGAAGTCCACGGGCTCCATGGGGATCCGGCCCCGGTACATGATGGCGCTGGCGTAGTCATGGGCGTAGCCCACGGGTCCTCCTCGGTCGATCGGAGCGTGCCGGAGCGTGCCGGCGGCCGGGTCAGGGGAAGGGGTGCGGGGCCGGGTTGAGGTCGGAGTCCTCCAGGTCCCGCTCGCGCAGCCCGGCCTCGCGCAGGGCGGTCCGCAGCCGCGGCATGCCCAGGGCCCGCTGCCGCGACCAGCCGAAGTCGATCGGCAGCAGCCCGGGTACGAGCACGCTCACGGTGTGCAGTCCCAGCGCCCGCTGCTCGGGCATCGTCTGGTCGACCACCACCACGTCGAACCCCCGGGCGGCGACGGCGTCGACGCACCGCGCCAGGTCCTCGCGGACGTCGTCCGACACCCCGTCGGGGCCCAGCAGCGCCGACACCGGACGCGGCGGCCCGGGGTACGGGGTGCGCAGCAGGAAGTCGGCGTGCCGGCCCATCTGCGGCACCCCGTACACCAGCGGGTGGTCGTGCAGGGCGGTGACCAGGTCGAAGTCGGCCGCCATCGCGCGCAGCCGGTCTGAGTCCCGCTCGGTGCGGCCGGGCAGGTTCACCGCGTCCGTGGCGATCTCGCACAGCGCCGAGTCCAGCGCGGACTCCGGGTCCAGCCCGGCCCCCGCCCCGAAGCACATCCGGCCCGTGCCCCCGTCGAAGCGCTCCGCGACGGCGGTCACCACCGGGATCGGGAAGCTGATCCGCGTGTCGAAGAACCGCGCCCGGTACCCGTACAGGGCCAGCCGGTCGACCATCGCCCGGGTGGAGGCCCGGGAGCTGGTCGCCGGATCGATCTCCGGCAGCGGCTGGCGCCCGTACCAGGCGAGCAGGAAGGCGTCCCGCTCCACGACCTCCATCAGCCCGAAGTAGCAGGCCTCGGCCAGGCTCCCGCCGGAGGCGCAGCCGTTCGAGCTCTCCTGGACGAACCGGTTCTCCAGGCCGGGCGCGTGGTAGTACGTCAGGACCTCGGGCACCAGGCGCGGCTCCCGGTCGCGCAGGGACCAGCCCCATACCCAGGGGATCTCCCGGTCCGGGTCGAAGGGCCGCACCCGGGGGTTGTCCCGGTGGAACCGCTCCCCGTACAGGCCGACTTCCCGCGGATCCACGGCCTCGGAGCCGAACGACCGGAGCGAGCCGGTGACGCTGGTCGTACGGGAGCGGGCGCGCATCCCCGCGTACCGCTCCAGCCCCTCCAGCACCCCGACGCGCGCGCTGCGGTCGAAGGTGTCGGTGTGCCCGCCCCAGAAGGTCTCGCGCAGGTACTCGCCCGAACGCATCGAGAAGCAGCCGATGGTGGCCGAGGTGGACGTCGAGGAGACGTCCTGCACCAGGGAGGGCCCCAGCGCCCCGCACAGCGGATTGGCGAAGGCCGCCACCTCGATGGCGTACTCCTCCACGGGACGGGTACGGAAGGCGCCCGGCCGGTACTTGGGCGCCGGCGCCAGGCCCGGCGGTGCGGGCCCGTCCGCGGTGGGCGTGGCGCACACCGGGCACTCGGGATCGGGCACCAGCGGGTAGCGCCGGACCGCGCCCGTGCGCAGGTCGAGCGACCGCACCTCGGGGAACGGGCCCGCCCCCGGACCGTTCCCGGCGACCGCCGCCACCAGCGCGGCGACGGCGTCGGCGGCGAAGGGGTGCGCGTACGGCCACCCGCCCACCGCCCGCGTACCGCTACCCAGCTCCAGCGCGTCCCGCAGCGCGACGGACCGGACGGCCTGCCAGCGCCGCTCCAGGCACCGCGCGCACCCCGGACCCGCCACGGTCACGGGTCCGACGACGGCCTGGTGCCCGTACAGGCTCACCGGAACCCCGGCCCCGCCCGGCACCGCCGCGTCCGGGGCCGGCGCGTGGAAGGCGTCGCGCAGGCCGAGGGCCGTCAGGGTCACCGCGGGAGCGTCCAGGTCCGTCAGGGCGCGGTCCAGCAGGGCCGCGAACCGTCCGGCGGCCTCCGGGCCGAGCCCCTCGGACACCGAGGCGGCGGCCGTCACCCGGCGGGCGGGGGCGTCACGCGTCATCGCCGGGCTCCCGCTCCGCCGTGAGCAGCACCCGCACGGTGTGGACACCGGCGCCCGCCAGCTCCGGCGCCCCGGTCGCCACCACGTACGCGTCCCGTCCGCCGGCGCCCAGCCGCTCCAGCACCGCGTCCCAGGTGGTCTCCGGGCCCGCCGCCGGCACGGGGGCCGCACCGGAGACCGTCAGCGCCCGCGGGTCCAGGTCCCGCAGCAGCGGATCGCCCGTGTCGGCCGGGCCTCCGGCCGCCGGATCGGCGGCGTACTGGACCGCGCCCAGCAGCTCCCGCAGGGCCGCGACCGCCGCCGACCGCCGGTCCAGCCCCTCGCCCAGCGCCCAGTGTTCCCCGGACCGGGCCAGCAGCACCTCGACCCCGCTGCGGGCGCCCTCGCCGAGGTCCAGCACCTCCGGCTCCAGCCCGAGCCGCTCCGCCGACCGCACGAGGAAGACGAGTTCGGCGTCCTCCCCCTCCCGCGGTTCCGGCAGCGCCACCGGGGCCGCCGCGGCGCCGCGCACGGCCCGCAGCAGCGCGCTGTGCCCGAGCGCCGACAGCAGACCGGCGGCGGCCGAGTCGGCGGGGGAGGGGCCGGCCCCCGCCCCGGCACGGGTGCGCTCGAAGAGGCGGTCGGCGTTGTGCGGGCCGAACGGCCGCACCGCGCCCGCCGGGACCAGCGCCGGTTCCTTCGTCAGCAGGGACACCGCCCGCTGGTACGCGGACACCTCGCCCGGTATCCCGGAGGCCGTCGTCAGCCGGGCCGCCGTCACCGCGTCGCCCCAGCCGCCCGCGGTCAGCCCGCGCGCCGGCACCACGTGCTCCGCGTACACCAGCGCCGCGGCGTCCAGCGCCCGCATCCGCGCCCCGGCCACGTGGTGGATGTCGAAGGCGGCCACCGCGCGCGGCCCGGCGTGCCCGATGCCCAGCTCGACCACGCCCAGCTTGAGCGGGATCTGCGTCAGCTCCTCGTCCGCGTACCGGGTGAACACCCCCGCGTACGGCCGCACCGCCGCGGAACGCCGGTTCAGCTCCTCGACGAGCTCCTCCGCCTCCCGGGCCGTCTCCAGCGTGGGCAGCGCGGGCGTGCCCGAGCGGCCCGCGGCGGCGAGGTCCACGGACACCGGGGAAGGTTCCTCCTGCGCGCAGAACGGGCAGCGCGGGTGCGGGAACAGCGGCTCGGCCGTCACGTCCAGCGAGGCCATGTCCTGGACGAGCAGCCGCCCGGCGGTCTCGGCCGGCAGGGTCCCCGAGGTCGCGCGGAACACCTCGTACCCCAGCAGGTTGCCGATCATCGCGGCCAGCGGCCGGCCCGGCACCGGCCCCGCGGCCGGGGGGCTGCCCGGCAGCGCCAGCGCGCTCCACAGCTCGGCCGCGCCCGCGCCCCCGCGCGCCGCGCCCAGCCGCAGCGCGGCACAGGACCAGCAGCCGACGGTGCCGTGCGTCATCAGGGGGCCCACGACGGCGTCGCCGCCGTACGTCCAGGCGGGCAGCAGCGAGCGGCCCTCGGGTATCCCGGCGCGCAGCAGCGGGAGCAGCCGGGCCGGGGCGTCGGTCCCGCCGGTCACCACCACGAAGTCGTAGCCGGCCAGTTCCTCCCACCCCGACGGGAGGGCGGCCAGCGTGCGGACCTCCACCGGACAGCCGTCCGCGACCGCCTCCGCGGCCTCGGCCTCCACCTCGGCCACCGCCGGCCCCGGCGGCAGAGCCACGGCCGCGCAGCCGTTGCGCACCAGGGAGACCGCGCACCAGCGGGCGACGGGGTCCTCGCCGAGGACGGCCACCCGGGTGCCGCGGAAGCGCAGGAAGCGGGCCTCGGCGTCGTCGGCGTAGTGGTCGGCGTAGGCGATCTGCGGCGCGTACCGCCGTGCGACGTCGGGCTCGGGGACCGCGGCCGGGGAAGTGGACTCCGGCTCGGCCACGGGACGGGCGAAGTCCCTGTCGTACAGGGTTCTGACGAGTTCGCCGACCATCGCGCGCTGGGGTGCGCCCAGCCCCTGACAGAGCTCGGCCACGGAGTGCTCGCCGGTCAGGTGAGGGACGATCAGCGTCGCGAAGCGGTAGGCCGCGCGGGCGGTGAGGCGGAACCCGCCGTCGGAGTTGTGGAACAGCACGCCGTCCGGCGTCTCGGTGAAGAGCACGTCCCGGCGGATCCGGGGCCGGGTGGCGGCGACGTCGTCGAAGCTGGCTTGGGACATGGAACACCTCTGCTTGCGGTCTGGTGGGGTCGGAGACGTGAGGTGGGAAATGCCGGGGCGGGAGGGGCGGGAGGGGAGGGAGGGGCGGCGGGCTGTGGGGGGTGCGCGGCCGGCGCCCACCGCAGGGGTCGGGCGGGGCCGGGAGGAGCGGGTCGCGGGCGGGTGGGGGTGCGCGACGGCGCGCGTGCGGGCCGGGCGGTGCGTGCGGGACGAACGGTGTGGGCGTGACGGAGCTGGGCTGCCGGGCGAATGGGGCTGCCGGGCAAGTGGGGCTGCCGGTACGAGCGGTGCTGCCGGACCGGGCGTGGGCCCTGGGGCAGCCGGGGCGGTACGGGGTCGGGCGGGGCGGCGTATCAGCGCGTGAGGGACGTCGTCGCCGCCGCGTCCTCGCCGTCCCGGGCCAGCCACCGCGCGTAGACCTGGAGGAAGGCATGGATCCGGTACGGCTGGCCGGGCGGCCCGTCCTCCAGCATCCCCGCCTCCACGAGCTGTTCGAGGACGGTTTCGCTCCCGGCCGCGCACAGCCCCTCGGCGGGATCGAGCGAGCCCACCCGCAGAAACGTTTCGCGCAACGGGGGCGGGAGCACGCTCACGGCCTGCCCGAACACCTCCGGCACCGACAGCCGCGGGTCCTCGGCCAGCGCCAGCCTGCCCGGCGGATCCTCCGCCAGCCAGGCCGTGCAGTCCGCGACGGACAGGCCCGGCCGGGTCAGCAGCCGCCCGGCGGCGATCCTCAGCGCGAGCGGGAAGTGGCCGCACACCGCGGCCAGTTCCCGGACGGCCGCCTCCTCGGCGCCGATCCGCTCGGCCCCGACCAGCCCGGCGAGCAGCCGGTGGGCCTCGCCCGTCCCGAGCACGTCGAGCCGGTGCACGGCCCCGCCGTGGGTGGCGACGACCGCGGCGAGCCCGCGCCGGCTGGTCACCAGCACCGAGGCGTCGCCCGTGCCGGACAGCAGGGGAAGCACCTGTCCGGCGCCGGCCGCGTTGTCGAGGAGGACCAGCCGCCGCCCGCCGCCGTCGGGCTCGGGTAGCAGCTCGCGGGCCTCCTCCACGCCGAGGGCACTGCCGTCCGGGCGGGCCAGGTCGACGACGGTCACCCCGCCGGGGAAGGCGTCCCGGACCTCGTACGCGCTCTGCCGGGCCAGCGCCGACTTGCCGATGCCGGGTGCTCCGGAGACGACCACGACCCGGGGCCCGTCCGCGTCGGTGAGCCGCAGGGCCATCGCCCGCAGGTCCGCCTCGCGTCCGGCGAAGCCGCGTACCGGCGTCGCCCCGCCGGCCGGGGAGCCCGCGCGGCCGGGGTGGGCCGTACCCGCGCCGCCGGGGTGCCCCGCGCCCGCGCCGGAGCCCCGGGGCGGAACCGGGCCGCCGACCGCCGGCGGGTCCTGCCGCGAGGGGAGTTCGGCCATCCCTTCGGCACGGACGGCCGGCCCCAGCTCCTCGGCCCGCAGGATCGCGAGCTCCAGGCGGCGCAGTCCGGGTCCCGGGTCCACACCGAGTTCCTCGCGCAGCCGGTCGCGCACGGTGCGGTACTCGGCCAGCGCCTCGGCCTGCCGTCCGGTGCGGTAGAGGGCCTCGATCAGCTGCTCGGTGAACCGCTCGCGCAGCGGGTACCGGCGGCCGCTCCCGTAGAGGTCGACCAGCACCTGATGGCAGTTGCCGGCGGCGAGTTCGAGGTCGCATACCCGCTCCAGCACCCGCAGCCGCTCCTGTTCGAGCGCGGGCACCGCGTCCCGCTGGAGCATCCGCGAGGCCACGTTGGCCAGGGGCTGGCCGTGCCAGAGCGAGAGCGCCTCGCGCAGCCGGTGCAGCTCCCCGTCCGTGCCGGCGGCGGCGCGGGCCTGCGCCGCCAGTAACCGGAACAGCACCAGGTCCAGGGTCTCGGTGTCGTTGCGCATCCGGTACCCGCCCGGTACGGCCTCTATGGTCGTCGCGGATATACCGTATTTCGCGAATAACCTGCGCAGGCGCAGTACGCACGTCTGGAGCGCGGCCCGCGCGGTCGCGGGCGGCTCCTCGTCCCAAACGGCGCGCAGGAGATAGCCGGTGGAAACCACGGCGCCGGGATGGAGGAGAAGCGCCGCGAGCAGACTGGTGGGCTTGGACGGTTTGAGAACCACTGTCTCGGGGCCGTGCGCAATACTCAGGGGCCCCAATAGCTGGAACCGCATGATGGTCCCCCGTGTCGGGTCACGTGTTTCGCAGACGGGTGTGACGGGTGCGGTGGTCTGCGGAGCTTCCGTGCCGGACATGTTCCGGAAATAGTCCGGACCATGGCCTGAGGATGCTCGCCGCTCCCCGTCGGGCGGTGAATATCTGGAACCCTACATAACGGATCTTGCGAAAGTCGAGGCGTCGACCGCAACATTTCCGGCGCACGGGCGCGCCTTCTCCTCTCCGTCACCCGGACGTCCCGTGGGGTTACTGTCGGCGCGTCAATGCTGTTCACGAGTAAACGAGTCCCGATGGTCGGCTCGCTTGAGTCTGAATTGAGTGCGCATTACCCGCGGGTCGAAACGGGATGGGGCGAGATCCTCCGCGTGGCCGAATCCAGTCGTCCGGGATGGCGGATTCCGTTTCCCGGAACGGAATCCGCCCTCGTGCGAGAAGGTGCGTCCGGCGCTGTTACTCGAAACGGTCCGTGTCGCCCGCGCCGCGGCGAATGATTTCGGCCTCGCCGCCGGAGAAGTCGATGACCGTCGTCGGCCGGGTCCCGCAGTCCCCGGAGTCGAGCACGGCGTCCACCACGTGGTCGAGCCGCTCCTTGATCTCCCAGCCCTGCGTCAGCGGCTCCTCCTCGTCCGGCAGGAGCAGCGTGCTGGACACCAGGGGCTCGCCCAGCTCGGTGAGGAGGGCCTGGGTGACGAGGTGGTCGGGGATCCGGACGCCGACCGTCTTCTTCTTGGGGTGCATCAGCTGGCGCGGCACCTCCGACGTGGCCTTCAGGATGAAGGTGTACGGGCCTGGCGTCGCCGCCTTGATCGCGCGGAAGACGTCGTTGTCGACCTGTACGAACTGCCCCAGCTGGGCGAAGTTCTGGCACACCAGGGTGAAGTGGTGGCGGTCGTCGAGGTCGCGGATCGTACGGATCCGGGTGAGGCCGTCGCGGTTGCCGAGCCGGCAGCCCAACGCGAAACACGAGTCCGTCGGATACGCGATGAGCGCGCCCGAACGGATGCTGTCGGCCACGCCGCTGATGGTGCGCCGCTGGGGGTTTTCCGGGTGTACGTCGAAATACTTCGCCATCCGTCGAGCCTACGGGACCGGACCGGCACCCTCCGCCACCCGCGAACCCCAGGGCGCCCTCCCGCGACCCCGTAGGGGGTGGCCGGAAATCGTGCTCCGGTGCGATGGGCCGGGCGGCCGTGAGGGGCGGCGGACGGCGCGCTCTGCTCCGTCCGGGTTCTCTTGGCGTGCCCGTTCGGCCCCAGGGCCGAGTTTATGATCATCGTTTCGTGATCCGGTCGTTTTGATGCTGCCATCCGGCGTGTGCGACCTGGGAGGGCTGCGTGGCGAAGTCACGGACTCAAGCGTGGAGTGCGGCGGCAGCGGTGACGGGCGCCCTGCTGGCCGTCGCCGCCGCCCCCGGCCAACCGTCCGCGGGGAACGGCCCCTTGGGCCGGACGGCGGCGGGCGCGGCCCGGGACGCGGCGGTCACCCTGCTGGTCGGCCGAGCCGTCGACGGGGAGGACGGCGACCGCGGCCCCGTCACCGCCGGCTGGTGCGAGGCCGGAGCCTTCCGGGGCGGGCCCTGCGGTGCCTGGCGGGAGCAGCGGGTTCTGGCCACCGCCCGCGGAGCCGCTTCCGTCCTGCCCGACCCGGCGTTCCGCCGCCCCGAAGCCCTCCCCACGGACGCGGGCGGGCCCCTGGAGATCGCCCTCGCCCGCTCGCAGGCCGGCGGCCTCACCGACGTCACCGTCCACGACGGCCACGGCCGCCACCTGGCCGGCGCCCTCGCCCCGGGCGGCGGCCACTGGCGCAACACCGAACCGCTGCGGGCGGGGGAGAGCTACACCGTGCGGGTCGGCGCCCAGGACGGGGACGGCACCCCGGTCGGCGTCACCATGGCCTTCCGGACCGCGCCCCCCGCCGACGGCGGCAGGCTCACCGCCGAGTTCGGACCCCGCCCGGGCACGTACGGGGCCGGGGAGATCGTGACGGCCGTCCTGAGCCGCCCGGTCCCCGCCGGGGACGCCGACGCGCGGGCCCGCGTCGAACAGGGCCTCCAGGTCACCTCGGAGCCCCACGTCGAGGGCGCCTGGCACTGGGTCGACGACACCACCCTGCACTTCCGGCCCCGCACCTACTGGCCCGCCCACACTGTGGTCCGCGTCCGCAGCGGCCTCGACGGGGTCGAGCTCGGCGGCCACGGGTACGGAGGCCCCTCCGAGTCCCTGGAGTTCACCGTCGCCGACCGGATCGAGGCCGTCACCGACTCCGCCGCCCACGAGATGACCGTACGCCGCAACGGCCGGGTCATCCGGACCATCCCGGTCACCACCGGCAAGGCGGGCTTCCTCACCCGCAGCGGCATCAAGGTCGTCCTGGGCAAGGAGGCCAAGGTCCGCATGCGCGGGGACACCGTCGGCATCCAGAAGGGCACCAAGGAGTTCTACGACCTCCCCGTCCTCTACGCGACCCGGGTCACCTGGAGCGGCGAGTACGTCCACGCCGCGCCCTGGTCGGTCGAGGCGCAGGGCGAGGAGAACGTCAGCCACGGCTGCACCGGCATGTCCACCGAGGACGCCGCCTGGTTCTTCGAGACGGTCCGCGAGGGCGACATCGTCGAGGTGGTCAACAGCGGCGGCGCGCCGATGGCCCCCTTCGACAACGGCTTCGGCGACTGGAACGTGGACTGGCGCACCTGGCTGTCGGGCAGCGCCCTGAGTTCCGCCGCCGCCCGCCCGGCACCCCTCGCCGCGCACGCCCCCTCCCGGCTGCACCCGACGACGTGACCGGGCCGCCGGGAGCGGCCGCGCCCGGCCCGCCCGCCGCTCCCCCCGCCACCGGGCCCACCGGCCGGGCCGTCCCGCCGCGCCGGGCGCTGCTGGCCGGCGCGGCCGGGAACTTCGTCGAGTGGTACGAGTTCGGCGTGTACGGCTGCTTCGCCACCGTCATCGCCGACCGCTTCTTCACTCCGGGTACGGAGGGCACGGACCCGGCCGCCCCGCTCCTGGCCGCCTACGCCTCCTTCGCCGTGGCCTTCTTCTTCCGGCCCGCCGGAGCCCTCCTCTTCGGCCGCCTCGCCGACCGGGCCGGGCGCCGCCGCGCGCTGGTCCTCGTGATCGCCCTGATGACCCTCGCCACCACCCTGATCGGCCTGCTCCCGGACCGGGCGACGGCCGGCGCCGCCGCCCCCTGGCTGCTCGTCCTGCTGCGCGCGGTACAAGGCCTGTGCGCCGGAGGGGAGTTCGGCGGCGCGGTGGCCCTGATGACCGAGCACGCGCCCCCGGGGAAGCGCGGCCGGTACGGGGCGTGGCAGTCCTTCACCGTCGCCCTGGGCCTGCTCGCCGGAGCCGCGGCCGCCGCCCTGACGGCCTCGCTGCTGCCCCCGGCGGCCCTGTCCGCGTGGGGCTGGCGGATCCCGTTCCTGCTGGCCCTGCCGCTCGGCCTGGCCGCCCTCGGCCTGCGCACCGCCCTCCCCGGACCCGGCCCCCGCACCCCCTCCCCGGAACCCGCCCCCGTCCCGGAACCCGCCCCCGCCCCGGGCATCGGCACGGTGCGGGCCGTGGCGCTCGGCGTCGGGCGGATCATGGGCTGGTCGGCGGCCGGGTACACCTTCCTCGTCGTCCTGCCGTCCTACCTCCAGTCCACGCTCGGCGCGTCCTTCCGGGAGGCACTGATCGCCACCACCCTCGCCAACCTCGGCTTCGCCGCCTCGATCCTCCCCGCCGGCCGGCTCAGCGACCGCGTGGGCCGCCGCCCCGTCATGCTCGCGGGCGCCCTCGCCGTGGCCCTGTGCGCGCTCCCGCTCCTGCACCTCCTGCGGGACCCGGCCGCCGCCGCACCCGCCAAGGCGGCCGCCCTGCTCGCCGCGGGCGCCACGGTCGGGCTGCTCGCCGGCCCCGGCCCCGCCATGCTCGCCGAGATGTTCCCCTCCTCCGTGCGCTGCACCGGACTCGGACTCGCCTACGCCCTCGCCAACGCCGTCTTCTCCGGCTGCGCGGGCCTGATCGTCACCGCCCTGACCGCGGCCACGGGCGACCCCGACGTCCCCGCCTACTACGCCGGCGGCCTCTGCGCCCTCAGCGCCCTCGCCCTGTCCGGCCTGCGCGGCGACGACCACCGGGGACCGCTGCGGTGAGGGTCGTCGGGCTGATGTCCGGAACCTCCTACGACGCCGTCGACGCCGCCGCCGCGGACATCGCCCTCGACGAGGACGGCGCCCTGCGCCTGGTCCCGCTCGGCATGGTCAGCGCCCCCTACGAGGAGACCCTGCGGGCCGCCCTCACCGCCGCCCTGCCGCCCGCCGCCACCACCCTGGCCGACGTGTGCCGCCTCGACACCCGCATCGGACAGGCCTTCGCCGCGCTGGCCGTCCGCGCCGACCGCGAACTGTGCGCCGGGCGGGCCGAGCTGATGGCCTCGCACGGGCAGACCGTCTTCCACTGGGCGGACGCCGGCAGGGTGCACGGCACCCTGCAGATCGGCAGCCCGGCCTGGATCGCCGAGGCCACCGGCTGCCCCGTCGTCAGCGACTTCCGGCCCCGCGACGTCGCCGCCGGCGGCCAGGGCGCCCCGCTGGTCAGCCTCGTCGACCTGATGCTGCTGCGCGGCCGCCCCGGCGTCCCGGCCGCCCTGAACATCGGCGGGATCGCCAACCTCACCGTCCTCCCGTCGGCCGGCCCGCCCGTGGCCTTCGACACCGGCCCCGGCAACGCCCTCCTCGACGCCGCCGTACGCGAACTCACCGCCGGGCGGCTCGACCACGACGCGGACGGCGCCCTCGCCGCGGCCGGACGGGTCCACGCGCCCCTCCTGCGCCGGCTCCTCGACGAGCCGTACTACCGGCTGCCCGCCCCCAAGACCACCGGCAAGGAGCTCTTC
The DNA here is from genome assembly GCF_055581065.1 of Streptomyces sp. NPDC031479. Taxonomy (NCBI): domain Bacteria; kingdom Bacillati; phylum Actinomycetota; class Actinomycetes; order Kitasatosporales; family Streptomycetaceae; genus Streptomyces; species Streptomyces sp. NPDC031479. The sequence continues at coordinate 152,957 of NZ_JBVIKC010000013.1, read as the reverse complement.
CACCCCGGCCACCTGCGCGCCGCCCTGGCCCCCCACCCCGGCCTCCCACCACAGGACGTCCTGGCCACCCTCACCCGGCTCACCGCCCGCACCGTCGCCGACGCCCTGCGGCCCCTGGGCGCCACCGAGGTCATCGCCTCCGGCGGCGGCACCCGCAACCACGCCCTGATGGCGGCCCTGCGCGAGGAACTGCCCCCGGGCACCGCCCTGCTCACCTCGGACGCGCTCGGTCTGCCCGCCGCCGCGAAGGAGGCGTACGCCTTCACCGTCCTCGGCTTCCTCACCGTCCACGGCCTCCCCGGCAACGCACCCGACTGCACCGGGGCCCGCGGCCCCCGCGTCCTCGGTTCCCTCACCCCCGGCCGCCGCCCCCTGGCGCTCCCGCCCGCCGTCAGCCGCCCGCCGGGCGTACTCACCATCGGGGACCGGCGCGCGAGCGGCCGCCGTGCCGTCAGCGCCGCGGCGGGGTCGGCAGCGTCGTGCCGTCCTGCTGCAGGAGGGTGAGCAGCACCAGCGCGTCCGTCCAGCCCAGCGGCACCACGGCCTTCGGCAGGCCCTTCTCGTCCACCGTCTCGGGGAGCTCGCCGAGCAGGTTGCGCCGGGACAGCACCCAGTCCAGCACCGCGCCGCCCTTGTCCCGCCGGCCCGTCGTCGACCAGGCCAGCGCGAAGAAGGAGGTGCTCGCGGTCCAGGAGACGTTCCCCCACGGCGCGTCGGGGTCGTTCCCCGGAACCACACCGCCGTTGGGGCGCAGCAGCGCCCGGTAGGTGTCGTCGAGGGCGGCGGGCAGACCGGCGGGAGCGGTGTTGAAGGGCGGAGCCATGAACGCGGCCGCGCTGTCGCGGCCGTGGAGCCCGTCGACGGTGCGCGGGTAGCCGAGCGGCGCGAACCGTTTCGCGATCCCCGCCTCCAGCCGCCCGGCGGCCTGCGCCCACCGCCGCGAGTCCTCCGCCCGCCCGAGGCGGGCCGCCAGGTCGGCAGCGGCGTTCAGCCCCGCCAGCAGGGGGGCGGCCGTACCGATGTTGGCGGTGCCGGTGGGCAGTTCCCAGTAGTCGGGGGAGGCCGGCGGCAGCCCCTCCGCGTCCAGGGACCCGGACGTGTGGTCGGCGGCACCGGCGATCGCCGGGTACAGCGCGCGCAGCCGCTCGTCGCGGTCCGCCACGGGAGCCGCCCGGTACCACTGCCAGGTGGCCCAGGGCACCCAGCCGTTGGCGTCGAGCTGCCAGGTCCGGGAGTCGGGCGGCCCGGAGCCGTCCAGGCGGGTACGGGCCTCCCAGGTGCCGTCCTCCCGCTGCGTGGCCGCGTTGTACCGCAGGATCCGGTACGCCTCCTCGTCGTGGCCGGTGTGTGCGAAGGCGGCCGCGGCGAAGGCCGAGTCACGCGGCCAGGAGAAGTCCCAGAAGGGGGACCAGGCCGCCGCGAAGGCCCCGTTGGGACGCAGCAGCGCCCGCATCGACAGCAGCGCCCGCTCCGCGCCCGCGCGCCGCGCCCCGGCCGAACCCGGGACCGCGCCGGAGGCCAGCCAGCGCCGGGACTCGGAGATCTGGGCCAGTGCGCCGGGGTCGTCCGCCGCCACGACGCGCGACTTCGCCGCCCCCGGCGGGAGGTAGCGCCACCGGCCCGACGGCAGCGCCAGCACGTTGCTGCCCTCCACGTAGTGGGCGCCGACCGCGAAGGGCGGGTCGACGGCCTCCACCGCCTTCCCGTCGGTGAGCAGCCCGGCGGTCCGCGCGCCCCGCATCGTGTCCGGTACGTAGCAGGCCTCGGTCTCCCCGCACCGCTCGCCGCCCTCCGGGTTCACGTAGAACGCGAGCCGCCCCTCGTCCTCCTGCCAGCCGCCCAGCTCCTCGTCGTACCGCGAGGCGGCCGGAAGGCCCGGCGACGCCGCACGGGTGCCGTGCCAGACGACCGGCCGGCCCCCGGCCGTGGCGGCCTGCGCGAAGAGGTAGTACCTGGCGCCCGGCCGCAGCGCGGCCTCCAGCGGGACCTCCACCCAGCCGGCGCCCGGCCCGCCCAGCCCCGCGAGGTCGACCCGGCCGGACGCGACCGCGGAAGCGGGGTCGTCGCGGACGCCGCGAACCTGCACGTCCACCGTCCCCGTCCCGGCACGGCTGCTCAGGTACAGGCTCACCCGGGTCAGCCGGGAGCCGTCGGAGACGAACTCCTGGGCCCCCGCGTGCCCCGTCGTCCCGGACCCCGCGATCCCGTACAGGGCCACGTCGTGAGCCGGCTGCCCGTCGAAGGAGAGGGGCCCGCCCGTGGCGGCCCGCCCGTACACGGCGGGCGACAGGGTCGCCAGCAGGGCGGTGGCCACCAGAACGGACCGGATACGCATCACGCATGGCCTCCACAGTGATGAAGCGTCATGAAGCAGTTCGCGTCGCGCACTCGGCGCGCCGTTCAGTCAATATGACCCGGCCGGGGCGCCACGGCGTGGACGCTACCGCTCCTGCCGCGCAGGACACCCGCACTGTCGCCCGTATGGCCCAACGGTCCGTGGCACGGCCCCCGTGCCCGGACCGCCCGGCGTCGCGCCCCGCGGCTCCAGCGGAGCAGGGCGGGCGCCCCACGGCCGCACGAGCGCGGCACAACCGTGATCGAACAAGCTTCCCGCGTCCACAACCGCGTACCCACGCGCCCAGCCGCGCGGCCGTGAGCCGCCGGGCAACCACCCACGGGGGAACAGTGATCACTCGACGGACCGCACTCAGGGCAGGCGTGGCCGCCACCAGCATCGTCGGCACGGGCGGGATGCTGCTGCCGGTCGTGAACGCCGTCGCCACCGAGCCCCCCGCCCCCGCGGCCGAGCTCGACGCCGCGGGCATAGCCAAGTTCACCCAGAGGATGCCGCTCGCCCCGGTCCTCCAGCCGTACCTGACGACGAGCACCACCAGCTACTACCGGATGAACCTGAAGGAGGCTTCGAAGGAGATCGTGCCCGGCCTGACCACCCGGCTGCGCACCTTCAACGGATCCTTCCCCGGCCCCGTCATCAAGGCCGAGTCCGGCCGCCGGGTCGTGGTCCGCCAGACCAACTCCCTCTCCGTCCCCACCTCGATCCACCTGCACGGCGCCCACGTGCCGCAGGACAGCGACGGCTCGCCCATGGACCTCATCGAGGCGGACGGCGGCACCAAGACGTACACGTACCCCAACACCCAGCCGCACGCGAACCTGTGGTTCCACGACCACGCCCACCACATGGAGTCGGAGAACGTCTTCCGCGGGATGACGGGCACCTACGTGCTCACCGACGACATCGAGCGCCGCCTGCGCCTGCCCTCCGGCGCCTACGACGTCCCGGTCTCGCTGCGCGACGCCCGCTTCGCGCAGAACGGCGAACTCATCTACGAGATGGGCGACTTCAAGCACCGCAACGTCATCCTCGCCAACGGCAGGGCCTGGCCGTACTTCGAGGTCGCGGCCCGCAAGTACCGCTTCCGCCTCACCAACACGGCCAACCAGCGGTTCTTCGCCCTCCGCCTCGCCGACGGCTCCGAGATCGTCCAGATCGGCACGGACGGCGGCCTGCTCCCCGCCCCGCACCGCACCGACACCGTCGCGATCAGCCCGGGCGAGCGCGCCGACGTCGTCATCGACTTCTCCCGCTACCCGGTCGGCACCACCATCGAACTGGTCAACAAGGACGTCGCCCCCTTCGAATCGGCCGACGTGGTCGGCAAGGTGATCCAGTTCCGGGTCACCCGCACCGCGCGGGACGACAGCGTCGTCCCGGACACCCTGCGCACCCTCCCGCCGCTGCCCGCCGCCACCGTCAACCGCAGCTTCGACATGAAGATGGACGAGACCGGCAGCCCGGGCAGCCAGGCGTACATCAACGGCAAGACGTACGACATGGACCGGATCGACACCGAGATCGCCTACGGTGCCACCGAGATCTGGACCGTGAAGAACTCCAACCAGTTCGCCCCGCACAACTTCCACATGCACCTCGTGCAGTTCAGGGTGCTGGAGCGGAACGGGCAGCCGGTCACCGCCGGCTCCGAGACGGGCCTGAAGGACACCGTCCCGCTCAAGCCGGGCGAAACGGTGAAGCTCCAGGCCACCTTCACCGGCTACCGTGGCACCTACGTCTACCACTGCCACCTGTTCGACCACGGGGCCATGGGCATGATGGCGAACATGCGCATCTCCTGAAGTACCACGGATCCCTCGCCCCGGCGGACGTACGGCCCGCCGGGGCGAGGCCGTTGCCGGAACCCGGTCTTGATCGTTTGGCTGCCTGACGGGCCGTCGGACGGACGGCGAGACACGGGACGGGTGGTCGGGGTGCGGGTGGCGCGCAGGACGGTTCTACGGGCGGGCTCGGCGGGAGCGCTGGCGGCGCTGGTCGGCCACCCGCCGGCCGCCGCGGCGGCCACGGCCCCGGCCGGCCCCGACCCCGCCGGCGCGGTCACGGCCCCCGCGGCCGTGACCGGTCCGGCCGCGGCCGGCGCGTACGCGGCCGGGGAAACGGCCCGGATCCGCCTCACCCGCGCGACCAACGGCGCGGCCACCGCCACCGCCACCGGGGAGCGCGTCGTCGCCGAGGTGCAGGGCGTCCTGTGGTCGCTGCCCCCCGACGGCGCGCCCGCCACCCGCCTCACCCCGCCCGACCTGGAGCCCGGCCGCCCGGTGTTCTCCCCGGACGGTCACCGGATCGCCATGAGCGCCTACCGCGGCGGCGCCTTCCACATCTGGGTGATGGACGCCGACGGATCCGGCCTGCGCAGGCTCACCGACGGCCCCTTCGACCACCGGGCGCCCGCCTGGTCGCCCGACGGCCGCCACCTCGCCTTCTGCTCCGAGCGCGGCGGGGACCCCGTCGCCGGCGGCCCGTACCGGATCTGGACCGTCCCCCTCACGGGCGGCCGCCCCGTCCCCCTCACCGGTCTCCCCGGGCAGCAGGGTCCCGGACAGGAGGGCGCCTGGGAGGACTTCGACCCCGTCTGGACCCCGGACGGAGCCCGCGTGCTCTTCGTCCGCGCCACCGTCGACGGGGAGACCCTGACCGCCCGGACCCTCGCCTCCGTCGCCGCCGACGGACGGGGCCCCGTACGCGTGGACCACACCGTCGCCGACGGCAGCCTGCTGACCCCCGCCCTCTCCCCGGCCGGCCGCACCGCCTGGCTGTCCGCCGCCCCCGGACCCCGCAAGACCCAGATCCTCACCCTCCACGCCGACGGCCGCCCCGTCCCCCTCGACGGGGACGTCGCCCCCGCGCCCCCGCGCTGGATCGGTGACGACCGCCTGCTCGTCACCCTCGACGGCCGCTTCCGGGTGATCCGCCCGCACCGCGACACCACCGGCCGCGAGATCCCCCTCGACGCCACCCTCGAAGTGCCCCGCCCCCGCTACCGCGTCAAGGAGTACGCGCTGGAGGCCGAGCCCGGACGCCCCGTACGCGGAGTCCACCTGCCCCGCCTCTCGCCCGACGGCCGCACCGTCGTCTTCGTCGCCCTCAACGCCCTGTGGACCGTCCCCGTCGGCGGGGGAGCCCCGCGCAGGATCGCCCAGGCCCCCGCGACGGCCTACGTCCAGGGACCGGTGTGGACCCCCGACGGCCGGGCGCTGATCTACACCGACGACCGCGACGGGCTCAACACCGTACGGCGCCGCGAACTCGCCGGCGGCCACGAGAGCGTCCTCGCCGCCGACGGCCGCGTCTACGGCTCGCTCTCGCCGGACGGCACCCGGCTCGCCTGCCTCGACCTCTCAGGACGCCTCCTCGTCCGCGACCTCGCCACCGCCACCGAGACCCCCCTCGTGGCGGCCCTCGGCGGCGGCGGACTGCCGAGCCCGCCCAGCTGGTCGCCCGACGGCCGCCACGTCGCCCTCTGCGACCGCAACCGGATCAGCCACCGCTTCCGCGAGGGCCACAACCTCATCCGGATCGTCGACACCACCACCGGCGCGGCCCGGCTGCACGCCCTCGCCCCGCACGCCTCCCTCTCCGACAGCTACGCCAGCGGCCCCGTCTGGTCGCCCGACGGCCGCTTCCTCGCCTGCGTCGCCGAATCCGCCCTGTGGCTGCTGCCCGTCACCCCCGACGGCACCCCCACCGGCACCGCCCGCCGCCTCACCGACGAGTGCGCCGACCACCCCTCCTGGGCCGCCGACTCCCGCACCCTGCTCTACCAGTCGGGCGACCGGCTGCGCCTGCTGACCCTCGACGCCCAGGGCGCCCCCGCGCGCCCGCCCCGCACCGTACCGGTCTCGCTGACCCACCGCCGCCCCTCCGCCGTCGACACCGTCGTGCACGCCGGCCTCCTCTGGGACGGCACCGGAGCCCCGCCCCGCGCCGACGTCGACGTCCTGATCAGCGGCGGGCGCGTCACCGCCGTCGAAGCACACCGGCCCCGCCGCCGCGCGGCCCGCACCGTCGACGCCTCCCGGGGCACCGTCCTGCCCGGCCTGTGGGACGCCCACGTCCACCCGTACCCGTACACCTACGGCGCCCGCCAGGGCCTCCTGCACCTCGCCTACGGCGTCACCACCACCGTCTCCCTCGGCGGCTCCGCCCACGAACAGGCCCGCCTGCGCGACGACATCCGCGCCGGCCGGCTCACCGCCCCCCGGCTGCTGGCCGGCGGCGAACTCCTCGACGGCTCCCGCGTCGCCTACAGCATGGGCCGCGCCCACCGCACCGCCGAGGGCCTCGCCCGCTCCCTGGCCCGCGCGCAGGCGCTGGACTGGGACTTCGTCAAAACCTACGTCCGCGCCCCGTACGCCTTCATGGAGCAGGCCGCCCGCTTCGCGCACGAGCGGCTCGGCGTCCTGGCCGGCTCCCACCTGTGCGCCCAGGGCATCACCTCCGGCCAGGACCTCACCACGCACCTCGTCGCCACCGAACGCGCCGAACACGGCCACGGCGCCACCCCGGCCGGCCACACCTACGAGGACACCCTCGCGCTCTACACCCACGGCGGCTTCGACCTCATCGCCACCCCCTTCGCGGCCCTGCCGCTGATCGGCGCCGACCCGTCCCTCGCCGACGACCCCCGCGTCACCGCCCTGATGCCCCCCTGGGACGCGAGCGCCGTCCGGGCCGCCGCCGCCCTGCCGCCGACCGCCGAACAACTCACGGCCCTGGAACGGGAGACCGGCGTCTACCGGCGGGTCCTCGCGGGCGGCGGCCGGGTCGCCCTCGGCACCGACGCACCCCTCACCCCGGTCGGCCTCCACCTCCACCTCGCCCTGCGCGCCCTGCACCGGTACGGCTTCTCCCCGGCCGAGGCCCTCACCACCGCCACCCGCACCCCGGCCCGCGTCTTCGGCGTCGCCGACCACCTCGGCACGGTGGAACCGGGCAAGCTCGCCGACCTCACCCTCGTCGACGGCGACCCCTTCACCGACTTCGCCGACCTCGTCCGCGTCCGGGCCGCCGTGCGCGCCGGAACCCTCCACGAACGCGCCGCACTCGAAGCCGCCCACCCCCGCGCCGCAGGGCCCGGCCCCGACTGGCAGCCGGTCCTGCGCCAGATGCTCAGGGACGGCTGCTGCACCCACCGGTCCCACGGTCACCAGGCCTGACGGACCAGGGGGGTTATCCCCACCCCGGGGCGACCGGGCTGCCGGATGGGAGCCGGGGCCGCGGACAACGAGGCTTGCCCCATGACGAATTCCAGGAACAAGGCCCTCCTCCTCGCCCTCTGCGCCGCCACCGCCGCCACCACCCTGAGCGCCGTCGTCCCGGCGGCGGCCACGGCTCCCGGGGCGGGAGCGCAGCTTCCCCGGCTCGTCTGGCACCCCTGCGCGAAGCCGGGCGGCCCCGCCACCCAGGAGTGCGCCGACCTGCCCGTCCCCCTCGACTACGCGAACCCGGCCGGCCCGCAGATCACCGTCGCCGTCTCCCGCGTCCGCAGCGACCGCCCCGAGGCCCGGCGCGGCACCCTGGTCGTCATCCCCGGCGGACCCGGCGGCTCGGGCGTCCAGCGCCTCACGCAGAAGGGCGCCGCGCTCCAGAAGCAGCTCGCCGGCGCCTACGACCTCGTCGCCTTCGACCCCCGCGGCGTCGGCGGCAGCACCACCGCCTCCTGCGGTCTCACCCCCGGCGACCGCTACCTCACCAGCCTGCGCGCCTGGCCCGCCCCCAACGGCGACATCTCCGAGAACGTCGCCCGCTCCGAGCGCATCGCCGAGGCCTGCGCCCGCAACGGCGGCCCCGTGCTGCGCAGTTTCACCACCGCGAACGAGGTGGCCGACATGGACCGGCTCCGCGAGGTCCTCGGCGAACGCAAGATCTCCGCCTGGGGCGTCTCGTACGGGACCTACGTCGGCGCCGTGTACGCGCAGAAGCACCCGGAGCGCACCGACCGCTGGGTCCTGGACAGCAGCGGCGACCCCGACCCCACCCGCCTCGCCCGGGGCTGGCTGGCGAACATGGGCCAGGGCGCCGACGACCGCTTCCCCGACTTCGCCGCCTGGGCCGCCCACCCCGACCGGGACCGCGACGGCCTGCGGCTGGCCCGCGACCCCGGGGACGTGGAGCCGCAGCTGCTGGCCCTCGCCGCCTCCCTGGACCGCACCCCGCGGCCGACGACCACCCCGGGCGTGCCCCTGACCGGCAACGGCCTGCGCCAGGCCCTGCAGAACGCCCTGTACGGCGACTCCGCCTTCCCCGCCTTTGCCAAACTCCTCGTCTCCCTCCGGGACCCGGCGGCCACCCCCGTCCTCCCGCCGGAGCTGGCCCAGCCGCTGCGCGACGAGGACGCCGCCCAGCTGGTCGCCGTGCTCTGCAACGACGTGGCCTGGCCGCGCGAGGGCGCCGCCGCGGGCCAGCGCGCCGTGGACGAGGACCGCGCCCGCCACCCCCTCACCGCGGGCATGCCCGTCAACGTGCTGCCCTGCGCCTACTGGAAGGACGCCCCGGAGCAGAAGCCGACCCGGATCACCGCGAACGGTCCGTCCGACATCCTCATGGTCCAGAGCCGCCGCGACCCCTCCACGCCCCACTCCAAGGGCCTGAAGATGCGCGAGGCCCTGGGTGACCGGGCGGTCCTCGTCACCGTCGAGCAGGGCGGCCACGGCCTCTACCTCGGCAACGGCAACGCCTGCGCGGACCGCACCGTCACCACCTTCCTCACCACCGGCCGGCGCCCCGCCCGCGACACCGACTGCGCCAACTGACGGCCACCGCGCCGGGGGTCCGCCGGTGGATCCGGCCGGCCGGCCGCCGACCGCGACCACACCGGCGGGTGACCGGGTACCGCCGCCCGTGGCCACGGGCGGCGGCAGTCGAGCGAGTCCCCCCGGCCGACGGGCCGGCGGTGGTTGACTGACGGTCATGCCGCTCGACTCCTACGGCGTGCTGTCAGGGACGCTGCACAGCCACTTCCGCGACCAGCCCGACACCCAGGGGCACTGGTTCCACGTCAACCTGGAGGTCGACGCGCCCGCCGGGCGCTACCGGTGCGCCGTCGACGTGGACAGCAAGGAGTCCGCCACCGGCGTCCGGTGGAAGACCTTCACCCTGTCCGCCTCGCAGCTCGACCCGCTGCCCGCGCTGGCCGCCGGCTACCACGACCTGTCGATGTCGTCCGGCTCGGGCGCCGTCGACTACCTGCGCCACCCGGCCCTCGTGGACAGCCCCGGCTGCCTCTTCGTCCGCCGCCCGCCCGCGTGGATCCAGCACCTCCTGGACCGGCTGGACCCTCCCCGCCCGTGGATCTCCGGCTCCAATCTGGACGCCGCGGGGGCGCTGGAGCCGATCCTCGTCATCGGCCGGCCGATCCTGATCCTCGGCCAGCCCTTCGACCACGGCGGCCTGGGCATGCACAACATCCACCAGAACCAGGGCGACCCCTACGGCAGCCAGTGGTGGCCCGACAACGGCACCTGGCAGGACGGGGCCACCTTCACCCGCCGCCCCGACGGCCTCTACGACGTCTTCCTCAACAAGTTCACCAGCCAGGCGGACCACACCGGCCCGGACGGCCACCCCCTCTAGGCCCTGGCGACGGCCCGCGGGGACGGCCGCCCGGTGGCACCGGGCGCGGTCGTCAGTTGGCGGCGTAGACGCGCACCGCGAACTCCGCGATGTCCGCGTCGGAGAGGTTCTTGGCGAGGTTGGCCTCGGTGATCATGCCCACGAGCCGGTGGCCCCCGGCCATGTCGATGACGGGCAGCCGCTTGATCTGGTGGACCTCCATGGTGTCCAGGGCCTCCTGGGCGGTGGTCTCGCCGTCCACCCAGTGCAGGACCCCGCCCAGCTCACCGGCACGCACCCCGGCCGGCTCCCGGCCCTCGGCGCAGCACTTCACGACGATGTCGCGGTCGGTGATCATTCCCTGGAGGCGTCCGTCGTTCCCGCAGATGGGCAGGGCGCCGACGTTCAGGTCGCGCATCATGCGCGACGCGTCCAGCAGGGACTGGTCCTCCCGTACGCACTGCACGTCCCCGGTCATGATGTCCCGGGCCCGCAGGTTCCTGGTCATGGTTCCTCCTCTGGGTCGGTGACTGCGTACCTTCCTCCCGTTGCCCCTCCTCTTACGAGCACAGCACGGATGGGCCGCCGGGGCGCGCCGGGGCGGGGAGGCGAGCCCCGGCCCCGATTTATTGACTGTTCGTTCCAGAATCTTCTATGATCTTGGGCATGGCCAGGACCAAGGAATTCGATCCGGACGCCGTGCTGCAGTCGGCTCTTGAGCTGTTCTGGCGGCGCGGCTACGAGGCGACGTCGGTGACCGACCTCGTCGAGTGCCTCGGCATCGGCCGCGCGAGCATCTACGCGACCTTCGGCAGCAAGCACGAGCTCTACCTGAAGGCGCTCGACCGCTACGCCGAATCCCGTGACCTGCTGCTCCTCGCGGAGCTGTCGCGGCCGGGGCCCGCGCTGCCCGCGGTCAGGGCGGTGGTGCGCCGCTTCGCCGCCGAGGCGGGCGCGCCGCAGGAGAGGTTGAACGGCTGTTTCGTCACCAACACCGCCGCCGAGCTGGCCTCGCACGACACGGCCGCGGCCCGCCGGGTCGAGGCGGGCTGGGACCGCCTGGAAACCCTGCTCCACTCGGCCCTCGTACGGGCCCAGGGGCAGGGTGAGCTGGCCCCGGACCGCGACCCCCGCGCGCTGGCCCGCATGCTGCTGGTGCTGCTCCAGGGCGTACGGATCGTGGGCAAGGCCTGCGGGGACCCCGCCAGGGTGCGGGACGCCGCCGAGCAGGCCCTGGCCCTGCTGGACTGAAGACCGTGCGGAAGGGGGGCCTTCGGGCTCCCCTTCCGCGGCACCGAATTCTGAACCGATCAGTCAAATATGGGGCGGGTGCCCCTCCCTCGAAGGAGTCATCGACATGCAGCACCGCTTCACCGGCAAGACCGTCCTGGTGACCGGCGCGGGCTCCGGCCTCGGCCGGGCGATCGCCCTGGCCTTCGCCGCCGAGGGCGCGTCAGTGGTCGCCGCGGGACGCACCGCGGCCCCGCTGGAGGAGACGGTCGCCCTCATCGGGGCGGCCGGCGGGGCCGCGGCCGCCGTCACCGCGGACGTCACCGACTCCGACAGCCTGCGCGACCTCGTCCACGCGAGCGTCACCCGTTTCGGCGGCCTGGACATCGCCGTCAACAACGCGGGGATACTGCGCGGCGCGGGCCCCGTCGCCGACGTGGACGAGGAGGACTGGGACGCGGTGCTGCGCACCAACGTCACCGGCGTCTGGCTGGCGATGAAGCACGAGATCGCGCACATGAGGGAGAACGGCGGCGGCGCCATCGTCAACATCTCCTCCAACCTCGGCGCCCACCGCCGCGTCCCCGGCGCCGCCGCGTACATCACCTCGAAGGCCGCCGTCTCCGCCCTCACCCGCGCCGCCGCCCTCGACCACGTCCAGGACGGCGTCCGCATCAACGCCGTCAGCCCGGGAGCCTCCGTCGCGCCCATGTCACTGCTGCCGGGCGAGACGGAGGCCGAGCGCACCGGGCGGATGAAGACGCAGACCCCGCTCGGGCGGGCCGCGGAGGCCGAGGAGGTGGCCGCGGCCGTCCTCTACCTCGCCTCGCCCGCCGCCGGCGCGGTCGTCGGGTCCGACCTCGTCGTGGACAGCGGCTCCTCGGCCTGAGGCCCTGAGCCCAGGCCCTGAGGCCCCGAGGCCCTGAGGCCCCGAGGCCCTGAGGCCCCGGGGCGAGCCGGTCCGGGCCGGCTGGGGGCCCGTGCGCCGTGCGCCGGGCCCCTGCCGGATCAGCCCCGGGCCGGCGCCGCGGGGACCGGCAGCGGATTCCCCTCGCAGGCGGCGTCCGCGGCCGGCATCCGGCCGTCGGCCAGGAACCCCTCCACGTACCCGTCGACGCAGGCGTTGCCCGCCTGGTACACGCCGTGGTCGCCGCCGTGCACGGTGATCATGCGAGAGCCCGCCAGCCGCTGGTGTGCCCGTACGGCGCCCTCGTAGTAGGTGGCCGGGTCGTGCGTCGAGCCCAGCATCAGGATGGGCGGCAGCTCCCGGCCGTTCCCTGCGGGCCGGGGCGCGCGCGAGCGCGGCCACTGGGCGCAGACCGCCGCGTACGACAGCTCCCGGGCCCCGATCATGGGGTGGGTGCGGGCGTCGGCCCCGCTGCGCGCCACCCAGTGGTCGAGGTCACGGTCCCACGGGGAGTCCTGGCAGACGACCGAGAAGAAGTCCGCCGCGAACGCCGCCCCCAGCGGATGCCTGAGCTTCGCGGCGAGGGCCTGCCGGGCGGCGGGCGGCGCGGCGTCCGGGTTCTGGAGCAGGCCGAGCACGGCCGCGAGGTCGGGGAAGCGGCTGCCGCTGTAGATGATCGACGTCGTGGCCGCGTCGAGGCGGTCGGGGGTGACCCGCGTCCCCTCCAGGTCCAGCGGGCGGTCGCGGAGCGCGGCGCGCAGACGCTCGTAGCCGGCCTTGGCCTCCTGCGGGGTCCGCCCCAGGTGGTAGACGTCGTCATGGAGGGCCAGCCAGGGCAGGAAGTCCTCCTCGAAGCGCCGCTGGAAGCTCAGCGGCTGCCCCGTCATGAACTCCTCCCAGCCGGCGGTGGCGTCGATGGCGCTGTCGAGGACCATGCGGTCGACCCGGCGCGGGAACGTCCGCGCGTACTGGGCACCGAGGAAGGTGGCGTACGAGGGGCCGTAGTAGGAGATCCGCTCGGTCCCCAGCAGCGCGCGGTACAGGTCCATGTCGCGCACGGCCTGATCGGTGGTGATGAAGGGCAGCAGACCGCCCGAGTTGTTCCGGCAGTCCCGAACGAACCGCCGCGCCCGCTCCAGCGTGCCGTTCACCGCCTCCGGCGAGCGGTCGCGCAGGTCGCCGCCGCCGAACATGTCGTCGACGGCGTCCTGGTCCGAGCAGACCACGTTCGTACTGGCCCCGACCCCTCGCTGGTCGAAGCCGACGATGTCGTACGCGGCCGCCAGCTTCGGGGCGTAAGAGGCCAGCCCCTCGGGCCGGCCCAGCCCCGAGGCGCCGGGCCCGCCCGCGGCCATCATCAGCACACCGCGCCGGGCGGCGGGACCGGCGGCCCGGTGGCGGGACACCGTGACCGTGAGGTCCGCTCCCTCGCCGGGGTGGTACCAGTCGCGCGGCACCGTCATGGAGGCGCATTCGAGCGAACCGGACGGACAGGGACGCCAGTCGAGCCGCTGGTGGGCGTACCGCCCGGGAACGGCGGGCGCGCCGGCCGGCGGAGCGGCCGCGGCGGCGGGTGAGGCGGGCAGGGCTGCGAGGGCGAGCAGCCCGCAGGCGGCGGTCGCGGCCCAGCGCGCGGGCTTGCGGAAGAGGTGCACGGTCGGGTTCCCCCCGGTGGAGTGGATCGGTCACCCCACCCTCTCCGCCCCGGGGGTCCCGCGGCGATCCCCCTGGCATCCGTCCCGGGGGTGGTGCTGGTGCCACCCCCGGGGGCGTGCCGGTCAGGAGGAGGGGCGGCGGCGCAGGTGCGCGGTGAGGTGGTGCTGCAGGGGCCGGCCCACGGCTGCCATGTCGTGAACGACCGTCATCCGGTCGCCGTCGAGCGTGTAGTGACGGCGGGTGGCCGTGACCTCCTTGGCCAGCGGGGTCAGCGCCACGTCCTTCGTCTCGATCTCCACCTCGGTCCCGGACACCCGGCCGACGTAGGTCTCGACGATGCCGGTCGGGTGCGCGAGCACCACCTCCAGGGAGGCGTCGGGGGTCACCCGCCACCACCCGGCCTCCCGCCCCGCCGGCCGCACCGGCGCCCCGGATCCGTCGATCAGCCAGGCGCGCGCCTCGTAGCGCAGGAACGGACGGCCGTCGTGGCTGAAGGTGAGCTCCTGCTCGTACCGGAAGTCCTGCTCCAGCGTCGGGTACTCGCCCTCCCCGCGCCCGTGCCAACGCCCGATCAGCGGCAGCACCGGCCGCAGCAGCGGGTGCGGTTCGGGGCCCTCGCCGAGGACGTGGGTGTCGGGGTACGGATTGTCCTGGACCGACTCGAACATGTTCACCCTGCCTGTCTGCGGATTCCCCCGTGGCGCGCAGCCCAGCCGGACGCGGCCGCCGTCCCGGGGCGGGCGTCAGGCGCGGGCCGACGGATCAGGCCACGAACTCCTCGTCACCGTAACGCACTTCCGCACGGCTCCAGTCGACCCCGAGGGCGGCCGTGAACCTGCGGGCCAGCGGCAGGTCGGACACCGGGGCGATGAGGATCAGCTCCCCGCCCAGGGTGACCGAGCCGCCGCCGAGCCGCTCGCGGGCCTCGGGGTCCGCGACCAGCGCTTCGCGCAGCCGGGTGGGGCTGACCCCGGCGGCCCGCACCTCCACCGCGTCGGTCTCCGGCGAGGTGCGCGGCAGACAGCGGAACGTCAGCACCGACTCCTGGTCGTACTGCTTGCGGATGACGTCGGCGATGTGGTGCAGACCGTCCCGCCCCACGCGCTCGACGTCGAACTCCCGCGACCGCTCGTACGTGGTCTGCTTCTGCTCGCCGGACCAGAACACCCCGTCCAGCAGGGTCGAGCCGGCCGTCAGCGCGCCGTGCGCCCGGACGATGCCCCGCACCTCGTGGTCGAAGCGCGTCAGGCGCGTCCGCAGCCGGGGGTCGGCCGGATCCGTGATGACCGCCGTGTTGTCCGTGGCGAAGACCTCCGCCGTCGGACAGCCGGATCGGGACACCGGAGCGGCCTGGGCGGTCCCCGCACCGGCCGAACCCAGTGCCAGGACCCCGATCGCCACCAGCACCCGCAACCGCTTCATGCCTCAACTCCCCGCTCGTGAACGCGAAACGCGGCTCCTGGAGCCGCGGCGCGCCCCATCCTAGGAGCGCCCCGGACACCCGGGGGGCGGCGGCGACCCGAATGGCCGATGGCGAAGGGTGGCGCCTGCACCGCGCCGGCACGCCGCCGGGTGAGGCGGTGGACGATCCCGTTCTGCGGATGCCTCAGCCGGCCGGCCCGTCAGGCGGGGCAGGGCCGGGCCCCGGGGTTCTAGGCCGACAGGCCCTCGATCACCTCGGCGCCGGGCAGTCGGGCGAAGAGGTCGCCCGGGGCGATGAGCTTGCCGCGGCGGCGGCCGCTGCCCACCAGGCAGTACGGCATGTCGACGACGGCGGGGTCCACCAGCAGGGGCCAGTCGGACGGGAGGCCCAGCGGGGTGATGCCCCCGTACTCCATCCCGGTCAGCTCCACGGCCGTGTCCATCGGCGCGAAGGACACCTTCCGGGCCCCCAGGTGCCGCCGGACCACGCCGTTGACGTCGGCCCGGGACGCCGAGGGCACCAGGCAGGCGGCGAGCGCGGTCTCGCCCCCGCGCCGCGCGGCCACCACCACGCAGTTCGCCGATCGGGCCAGCAGGTCGCGCCCGTAGTGCTCCACGAAGGCGGCCGTGTCGGCGACGGCCGGATCCGTGTCGACGTACACGATCCGCTCGACGGGCAGGTCCGCCGCGAGGGCGCGGAGTGCCGCCGCCACGGGCGGGACGAGTTCTTCCAGGCAGTCGGGGGCGGGCCGGGCGAGGTCGAAGGAGCCGATGGGAGCACGCATGCCCGCACGGTAACAGCGCCCGCGCCCTCACACCGCGACGGCCTCGATGACCGAGGGCAGCGCGGGCGTCGGCAGGATCCGGTGCAGCCGGAACCCGGACCGTGCGAGCATCGACTCGAACTCGGCCGCGGTGCGCTCGCGGCCCCGGACCACCATCAGCATGACGATGTCCAGTTCCACCGCCGGATGCGGCACGCCGCTCCCGGGCAGCACCGCGTCCGCGATCAGCAGCCGGGCGCCGGGCGCCGCCGCGCGGCGGACGGATTCGAGGATGCGCAGGGCGTCCTCGTCGCTCCAGTCGTGCAGGACGTGCTTGAGGACGTAGAAGTCGCCGCCGGACGGTACGGCGGTGAAGAAGTCCCCGCCCTCGACCCGCCACCGCCCCGCGATACCGGGCTGGTCCAGCAGGTGTTCGGCCACCGTGGCGGGCCGGTCGAACAGGACGCCCTCCAGCGAGGGCCACCGGCCGAGCACGGCCCGCAGCAGCCCGCCCCGCCCGCCGCCGACGTCGATGACGCGGGAGCCCTCGGGGAACGCGTAGCTCCCCGCGATCAGTTCGTCGGCGGGGCCGGAGAGCGAGGCCATGCCGGCGTCGAAGACGGACCGTTCGGCGGGGGACTTGAGGAGGTACTCGAAGAAGGGCACGCCGTGGGCCAGTTCGAAGGAGGACTCCCCGGTGCTCAGCGTCCCGGGGAGCTCGGCCGCGGACCGCGCGAACATCGGATCGGTGATCATGAGCACGCCGGCGTGCTGTGAGTCCGGCGCGTCGGTGCGCAGCGGGCGCCCGCTCTCCTCCAGCCGGAAGGCGCCCCGCTCGTCCTCGCGGAACAGCCCGCGGACCGCGAGCAGACGCAGGAGGCGCCGCAGGGCAGCGGCGTCGGTGCCGGTCCGGGCGGCGAGTTCCTCGGCCGTGCGGGGGCCGTCGGCGAGGTGGTCGGGGATCCGGTGGACGGCCACGGCCCGCAGGGCCGCGGCGTGTACGTGCCCGAACATCACGTCGTGCAGGGCGGACGGTGCGTAGGGGTCGGTGAGGTCGCCGGGACGGGCCACGGTCGCGCTCCTGTCGTGTCGGGGACTGCCGCACCGTCATGGTGGCCCCCCGCACGGCGGGGCGGGCCGCTTTCGCCGCAGCCGCCCGCCGTCAAGTCGACTTCAGGGCAGGAGCCTTCAGGACGCGAGGGCGGCTGCCACCGCCGGGGCGGCGGTGTCCGGGGACCGGAGGGAACCGAGGCGTTCGAGGCGCTCGCGGCTCTCCTCGTCCAGCGGGACGTACGTCACCAGCCGAGGTCCGGCCGCCGGACCCAGCCAGAGGTTGGTGTGCTCCAGGTGCAGCAGGCCCACGTGGGCGTTGAAGATGTACTTCGCCTTCCCGCCCGGCCCGACCACCTCGTGCCGCGCCCAGATCTCCCGGAACTCGGCCGAGGCCGCCTCCAGCCTGGCCAGCAGCGCCTTCCACGTCGGCTCGGCCAGGTGCTCCGCCATCGACGCCCGGAACTTGGCCGCCATCATCCGGTTCACCTCGGGCAGGTCGACGACGGCCGCCCGCCAGTCCGGGTTCGTGAAGGCGAGCCACATGCAGTTGCGTTCCTCGGGCCGCAGCCGGTCCAGATCGCACAACAGCCGCCCGTACGTGGTGTTGTACGCGAGGATGTCGTACCGGCTGTTCTGGACGCAGGCCGGAACCGGATCCAGCTGGTCGAGCATCGCGCGCAGGGCCGGGGTCACACTGGGGCAGGGCGTGTGCGACGCCGGATCGGTGCTGTCGGCCAGCGCGAACAGGTGCGCCCGCTCGCTGGGGTCCAGCAGCAGGGCGCGCGCCAGGGCGTCCAGCACCTGCGGCGACACCTGGATCGCGCGGGCCTGCTCCAGCCAGGTGTACCAGGTGACGCCCACCGCGGAGAGCTGGGCCACCTCCTCGCGGCGCAGCCCCGGCGTGCGCCGGCGGCGGCCGCGCACCAGCCCGACCTGCTCGGGCGTGATCCGCTCGCGGCGGCTGCGCAGGAAATCGGCCAGCTCGTGCCGGCGTACGTCGCTCTCGGGGGCCACAGTGGTCATGACTCCAGGGTGCCGCAGCCGGCATCCGGGTGCCAGGTAGTGCCAATACCAGGATAAGAAGACTCTGGTACCAGACTGGGTGCTGGAGGATCGTCCTGGGTGTGAGTGAGACCACCGTACGTACGAACCATCCGTCCCCCTCCCGCCCCACGTACCCGGACGCCGGGACGGGCGCGGCGCTGAACCCGCTGGGCCTGTTCACCGTACTGCTGGGCGCGGCCCTGCCTCTGATCGACTTCTTCATCGTCAACGTGGCGCTGCCGGCCATCGACAGCGACCTCGCCGCCGGCCCCGCGATGCTGGAACTGATCGTCGGCGGCTACGGAGTCGCCTACGCCGTCCTGCTGGTGCTCGGCGGCCGCCTCGGTGACACCGCCGGGCGGCGCAGGCTCTTCCTCATCGGCATGGCCGCCTTCGGCCTCACCTCGCTGGCCTGCGGACTGGCCCCCACGGCATGGACCCTGGTCGGGGCCCGGGTGGCCCAGGGAGCGGCCGCGGCGCTGATGCTGCCGCAGGTGCTGGCCACCATCCAGGCCACCACCCAGGGCCCGCGCCGGGCCCGCGCGATGAGCCTCTACGGGGCCACCGCCGGGCTGTCCATGGTCACCGGGCAGATCCTCGGCGGGGTGCTGGTCGCCGCGGACCTCGCCGGGTCCGGCTGGCGCTCGGTGTTCCTGGTGAACGTGCCCGTCGTGGTCCTCGG
Source organism: Streptomyces sp. NPDC031479 (assembly GCF_055581065.1). NCBI lineage: Bacteria > Bacillati > Actinomycetota > Actinomycetes > Kitasatosporales > Streptomycetaceae > Streptomyces > Streptomyces sp. NPDC031479. Next base: position 134,271 of record NZ_JBVIKC010000013.1, on the reverse strand, counting down.
TCTGGTCCTCGCCGCGCGGTACGTCCCCGAGACCCGCTCGGACCGCCCGGCCTCGGTCGACGTACCCGGCACGCTGCTGCTCGGCCTGTCGCTGGTGTCCCTGCTGCTGCCGCTGACCGAGGGCAGGGCGACCGGCTGGCCGCTGTGGACCTGGCTCTCGCTCGCCGTGTTCCCGTTCGCGGCCGCGGCCTTCTACCTCACGGAGCGGCGCGCGGACCGGCTGGGCCGTACCCCGCTCGTGCCGCCGAGCCTGCTGCGGCTGGAGTCGCTGCGGCGCGGCCTGGTGCTGATGGTGCCCTTCTCGATGGGCTTCAGCGGTTTCATGTTCGTCGTGGCCGTCGCCCTGCAGCAGGGCCTGCGGATGGGGCCGGTGTCCGCCGGGCTGGCGCTGGTGCCGATGGCCGTGGCCTTCTTCGCCGCGTCCCTGGCCGGCCCGAAGCTGGTCGGACGCTTCGGCAGCCGGGTCGTCACCGCGGGCGGGCTGCTCCAGGGCCTGGGCATCGGCCTGCTCCTGCTGACCGTCCGCGCCGACTGGCCGGACGTCGGCCTCGCCGCCCTCGCTCCCGCGGTCGCCGTGGCGGGCCTCGGTCAGGGCCTGCAACTGCCCGTGCTGATGCGGATGATGCTGTCGGACGTCCCGGCCGACCGGGCCGGCGTGGGCGGCGGGGTCATGGTCACCACCCAGCAGTCGGCGCTCGCCCTGGGCGTGGCGACCCTGGGCAGCCTCTTCCTCGCCCTGGTGCCCGGGGCGGGCATGGGGACGGCCCTGACCGTGGCGCTGCTCGTCCAGCTGGGCATGATCGCGGTCACCGTGCTCCTCAGTCTCCGCCTGCCGCGCGTGCTGCGCTGAGCGCGCCCCGCCGTCCGTCCCACGGAGCGTAGTTGCGAGGACGTCGCACCTGGTCACGGGGCGTACGACGGCCGTAGCCGCAATCGGCTCCGTGTGCCACGGTGAACGTATGGAGGCCAACGAGAGCACCCACACCCCCGCACACCACCACGGCGATCACCACGGCCCCACCCACGGCGACGGCCACGGCGACGGCCACGGCCACGGCGACGACCACGCCGGCGGCCACGGGCACGGCCGGGGCGACGGCCTCCGGCACCGGCTCACCCACCTGCTCACCCCGCACGGCCACGAGACCGCGGACAAGGTCGACGCGGCGATGGAGACCTCCCGCGAGGGGATGCGCACCCTGTGGGCCTCGCTCGCCGTCCTCGGCGTCACCACCGCCGTCCAGGCGGTGATCGTGGTCCTGTCCGGGTCGGTGGCGCTCCTCGGCGACACCGTGCACAACGCCGCCGACGCCCTGACGGCCGTCCCCCTGGGCATCGCCTTCGTCCTCGGCCGCCGGGCGGCGAACCGCCGTTACACCTACGGTTACGGCCGGGCCGAGGACCTGGCGGGCGTGCTGATCGTCCTCACCATCGCCGCCTCCGCGGCCCTCGCGGCCTGGGCGGCCGTCGACCGGCTGCTGCACCCCCGCGACGTCAGCCACCTGTGGGCCGTCGCCGCCGCGGCGCTGGCCGGGTTCGCCGGCAACGAATGGGTGGCCCGCCACCGCATCCGCACCGGCCGCAGGATCGGCTCCGCCGCGCTGGTCGCCGACGGGCTCCACGCCCGTACCGACGGTTTCACCTCGCTGGCCGTCCTCCTCGGCGCAGGCGGGTCCGCCCTCGGCTGGCGCAGCGCCGACCCGGTGGTCGGCCTGCTGATCACCCTCGCGATCCTGCTGGTCCTGGGTGATTCCGCCCGCCAGGTCGGCCGACGGCTGATGGACTCCGTCGACCCCGCCCTCGTCGACACCGCCGAGCGCGCGCTGCGCCGCGTCGAGGGGGTGCTGGACGTCGGCCAGTTGCGCATGCGGTGGATCGGTCACGCCCTGCGCGCCGAGGCCGACATCGTGGTCGGCCCCGACCTGAGCGTCGTCCAGGCCCACCGCCTGGCGGTCGCCGCGGAGCACGCCCTGATCCACGCGGTGCCGAGGCTGACGGCGGCGACGGTCCACACGGACCACGTCCACGCCGGCGGCCACGACCCCCACGCCGCCCTCGCCCACCATCCCGGCCGTGGCTGAGGCCCGGCTCCGCCCGGGGGAAACCCGGCCTTCCCCCGTGACCCGAGGCCTCCCGGTGTTACCGTCGCGCCCATGTCCAAGACCGAAATAGACGCGCTGACCGCCGAGTTCTTCGCCGCCTTCGACAACCGGGACGGCGGGGGCGCCGACGTGGCCCGGCTCCGCCGGCTGATCCTGCCCGGCGGTGTGATCGTGCATACCGGACCGGAGTTCACGGTGTACACCGTGGACGAGTTCATCGAGCCCCGCGAGCGCCTCCTGAAGGACGGCCGGCTGGTCGGGTTCAGCGAGTGGGAGGTCTCGGAACGGACCGAGATCGAGGGTGGCATCGCGTCACGCTTCGGCGAGTACCGCAAGTCCGGGACCCTGGACGGCGAACCCTTCGAGGGCGGCGGCACCAAGACCATCCAGTTCGTCCGCACCCCGCAGGGCTGGCGGATCGCCGCCTTCTCCTGGTTCGACCGGCCCTGACCCCGCCGCCGCCCGGCGTCTCAGCGGACCGGTGCGACCGCCTCCGCGCGCCGGACGAGCCCGGTGATCAGCGACGCGATCTCCGGCCACAGGGCGCGCGGCAGGTCGTGGCCCATCCCCTCGAAGGTCACGAACTCGGCGCCGGGGACGGCGTCGGCGGTGGCCCGCCCCCCGCTGACGTCGCACATCGGGTCGTCGGCGCCGTGGATGACCAGGGTGGGCACCGCCAGCGCGCGGAGCCGCTCCGTACGGTCCCCGGCCGCGATCGAGGCCACCGCCTGGCGGGCGACGCCGAGGGGGTCGTGGGACCGGTCGTAGGCGCGGGCCGCCCGGTCGCGCACGGCCGCCTCGTCGAACGGGAAACCGGGCGACCCGAGGACCCGTACGGTCCGCACCATCCGCTCGACGACCTCCTCGCGCGCCGTCGCGACCGGCGCCGCCAGGGCCCCCAGCGCCTCGGGCCTCGGCCGTCCGACGGAGAGGTCGCCCGTCGTGGACATCAACGAGGTCAGCGAACGCACCCGGCCCGGATGTTCGAGCGCCATCGTCTGGGCGATCGCACCGCCCATGGACAGGCCGACGACGTGCGCGCCGTCGATCTCCAGCGCGTCGAGCAGGCCGACGCCGTCGGCCGCCATGTCGGAGAGGGTGTACGAGGCCGAGGACAGGTCCCCGGCGAGCGCCGCGCGGACGTCCGGGACGGGTGCGTCCGGGAAGTGCGAGGACAGCCCGACGTCGCGGTTGTCGAACCGGATCACCTGCACCCCGCGCGAGGTGAGCTCGGCGCAGAATCCCTCGGGCCAGCCCAGCATCTGCACGGCGATGCCCATGACCAGCAGCACCGCCGGATCGCGCGGATCACCGAAACGCTCGTAGGCGATCTCGATCTTCGAGGGGCCCACGCCGAACGCCTTCTGTTCCGTCATGGGCCCACCATAGAGCGGCGCGTGGCCGCCCCGGCCGAAGACGGATCCCGACGTTTCCCGTCGCGGGTCCCGTGCCCGTGCGGGGCGGCGGGATCCGCGCGATCGGCGGGAAAATGCGCGAGGGTGCTCGATTCCGCGCCGTTCCGAGCATCTCTTGACATGTACGTGACGCTGCGCTGCACTGGGCACCCGTGTTCCGCGGCCCCACCCGGCTGGAGGCAGCCATGCGCCCGCTCGGATTCCTGGTCGCCACCGCCTGCGCGGTGTCCGTACTGACAGCGCCCGGCGCCGCGGCCCACGGGGCTTCCGCGGCCGCGGACACGCGTCCCGCGGCCGTCGCCGACCGTGAGGCCGCCTCGGCGGTGACCCCGCCGCAGACCGTTCCCGCCCTGCGGGAGTGGACCGCGTCGGCCGCCGATCCCTACTCCTTCACCGCCGCCGCCCGGATCGTCGTCGACCCCGCAGCGGCCGACCGGCTCTCCGGCGAGGCCGCCACCTTCGCCGAGGACCTCACGGCGCTGACCGGGCACCAGGTCCCCGTGGTCACCGGCACTCCGGCCGCCGGGGACATCGGGATCGGCCTGGACGATCCCGCCCTGCCGCCCGAGGGCTACCGGATGACCGTCGGACCGGCCCTCACCCTCCGGGCCGCCACCGCCACCGGCGCCTTCAACGGCACCCGCACCGTCCTGCAACTGCTCCACCGGTCCGCCGCCGTGCCGGCGGGCACCGCCGTCGACTGGCCGGACAAGCCCGAGCGCGGGCTCATGGTCGACCAGGGGCGCAAGTTCTTCACCGTCGAATGGCTGCGGCGGCACATCAAGGAACTGGCCTACCTCAAGCTCAACTACTTCCACTTCCACCTGTCGGACACCTTCGGCTTCCGCCTGGAGAGCTCCACCCACCCGGAGGTCGTCTCCGCCGACCACTACTCCAAGCAGGACATCGCCGACCTCGTCGCCCTGGGCCGCAAGTACCACGTCACCATCGTCCCGGAGATCGACACCCCGGGCCATATGAACGCCGTCCTCGCCGCCCACCCCGAACTCAGGCTCACGAGCGCCTCCGGAGCAGCCAGCCCCGACTTCATCGACCTCTCGCTGCCCGGTTCGTACGCGCTGGTCAAGGACCTCGTCACCGAGTACCTGCCGCTGTTCCCGGCCCCGTACTGGCACATAGGCGCGGACGAATACGTCACCGACTACACCAAGTACCCGCAGCTCCTCGCCTACGCCCGCGCCCACTACGGCGCCGGCGCCACCGCCAAGGACACCTACTACGGGTTCGTCAACTGGGCGGACGACCTGGTCCGGGCGGCCGGCAAGACCACCAGGATGTGGAACGACGGCATCAAGTCCGGCGACGGCACCCTCACCCCGCACCCCGGCATCCTGGTCGAGTACTGGTACACCTACGGCCTCACCCCGCAGCAGCTCGCCGCCGCCGGGCACACCGTCGCCAACGCCTCCTGGACGCCCACCTACTACGTCCTCGGCGGAGCCAAACCCGACACCAAGTGGATGTACGAGACCTGGACCGCGGACCGCTTCGAGGGCGGAGCCACCCTCTCCGACCCCACCCGCAACCCCGGCTCCCTGCTCCACGTCTGGTGCGACAACCCCACCGCCGAGACCGAGGACCAGATCGCGGCCGGGATCATGTACCCGCTGCGCGGACTGGCCCAGCAGACCTGGGGCTCTCCGAAGCCGGTGCCCACGTACGCCGCCTTCACCCCGATCGTGGCGGCCGTCGGCCACAACCCGGCCTGGCCCGGCGCCGCCCTGCCCGGCAACCTCGCCCTGGGCCGCCCGACCACCGCCTCCAGCACCGAGACCGCGGACTTCCCGGCGGCGGCCGCCACCGACGGCGACCCAGGCACCCGCTGGTCCAGCGCCTACGCCGACCCCCAGTGGCTCCAGGTGGACCTCGGCGCCCCGCGCGACGTCGGCCGCGTCGTCCTGCGCTGGGAGGCGGCGTACGCGAAGTCCTTCCAGATCCAGCTCTCCGACGACGCCACCACCTGGCGCACCATCCACTCCACCACCACGGGCACCGGGGGAGTCCAGGACCTCACCGGCCTGACCGGGACCGGCCGGTACATCCGCGTCCTCGGCACCCGGCGCGGCACCGCCTACGGCTACTCCCTCCACGAGTTCGAGGTCTACGCCGGCCCGTCGCCGGCCCCGCGCACCCTCACGGCCGCCGGCAAGGCCCTCGACGACCCGGCGGGCTCCACCGCCCCCGGCACCCGGCTGATCACCTGGACACCCCACGGCGGCCCCAACCAGCAGTGGCGGCTCACCCCCGGCCCCGACGGCACCCACACCCTGGTCAACGTGGCCTCCGGGCTCTGCGCGGACATCGAGGGCGGCTCCGCCTCGGCCGGCGCGGCCGTCGTCCAGGCCGTCTGCACCGGCGGCGACGGCCAGCGCTGGAGGACAGCCGGGCTGCCGGGCGGCGGCTCCTCGGTGACGAACGGGAAGAGCGGGCTCCTGCTCACCACCGCCTCCGGAACGGACGGGGCCGCCGTCACCCAGCAGGCCGCGACCGGGTCGGCGTTCCAGAGCTGGCTGATCGCCTGACCCCGTGGCGCCCGGCGGCCCCGCCGCCCCGTGGCGCCACCGTCCCGCCCCGGGTCAGTCGCGCCCGCCCCGGGTGAGGCGGTGCACGCGGTCGAGGAGGTTGTTCGGATGGAAGGGCTTCGCGAGGACCTCGTCCACTCCCGCCTTCAACGCCTGGACGGTGCACTCCGGGTCGGCCGGGGGCAGAGCGAGGATCGGGACCCGCCCGTGTCCGGGATCCCGCCGGATCTCCTCGAACAGTGCCACCTCGTCGAGCCCGGGACCGGTGCGCTCGCAGACCACCAGGCCCACGGGCGCCTCGCGCTCCAGCAGGGCCACCGTCTCCCGGCCGCTCCCGCCGTCGAGGACCACGTAGCCGGCGGAGACGAGGAGCCGTTCGAGCAGCCCCCAGAGCCTGCGGTCCTTCACGATCAGGAGGATCCTGGCGGGGATGTCGCCGCTCATGGTGCTTCCTTCCGCTCCGGGCGGTGAGCCCTGAGCTGTGAGCCCCGAGCGGGCTCGGGGTCGGTTCGGGGTGGGGTCGGGGTGATGCCCGATGTCCGGCGGCCGGCCCCACGGACAAGATCGACTCATGACTCGTCGACCCCGCCGTTCCGCCCGGACGGCCCTGACACGGGCCGCCTTCGTGACGGCGCCGCTCCTCATCCTCGCCTACGGTGCCATCCGGCTCACCGATCCGGACCACGGCCCCGGCCCCGTATGGACCACCGGGCACCTCGCGCTGACCGTCGCCATGCTGTTGTTCGTGCCGGTCTTCGCCCGGCTGTGGACGCTGGCACGGCCGGACGCGGGGCCCGCCGGGCGGCTGAGCGCCGGCGCCGCGACGGCCCTCGGGCTGGCCGGCACCCTGGCCGTGACCGTCCAGTCGTGCATCGACCTGTACGTCGGCCTCCGCGCCACCGACCGGCCCGGCATGGAGCGGTTGTTCGAGCAGGTGCAGAGTCACCCCGGGGTGGTGCCGGCGGTGTACGGCGTGGGCCCGCTGCTCTTCTACGTCGGCCTGATCTGGATCCTCGTCCAGCTCTCCGCCCGGCGTCGCGTCAGCCTCTGGAGCCCCCTGGCGGCGGTGGCCGGAACCGCCACCGCGGCGGCCGGCGGCCTCGACCTGATGCCCCTCGCCGCGGCCCTCTTCTGCGCCTCCCTCGCCCCCCTGGCCCGCCGCCCCGGCGACCCGTCCGTCCGGCCCGCCGTCCGGCCGGTCGGGCTGACCGCCGGCCGCCGGGCCCGGTGAACGGGCCGGGCCCGGCCGGGGGAGGGCCCGGACCCTACGCCCGCTCCAGCAGGGCGTCGCCCAGCTCGCTGGTCGCGTAGTGCACCTCGCGCCGGTAGCGGTGGCTCGTGACGAGACCGGCGTCCCGCAGCACCCCGAGGTGCTGCGAGACCGCGCCGAGGCTGAGCCCCGTCCGGGCCGCCAGCTGGGTCGTGGTGGCGGGCGAGCTCGTGCACGAGAGGAGCAGGGCCCGGCTGCGCCCCAGCAGACGCGCCAGCCCCTCGCCGGGGACACCGCGCCGCTCCCACAGCGTGCCCACCGCCCGCGCCGGGTAGACGACGGCCGGCGGTGTCGGCCCGGGCCCGGTCAGCAGGTGGCAGCGGACCGCGAAGGCGCTCGGGGCCAGGGTGATCCCCCCGCCGTCCAGGTCGAGGACCGCCGGGCCCAGCTCGGGGGAGACCAGGCGGTCGCCCGTCCAGCGCAGCGCGGGATGGAGCCGGGAGAGCACCTCCTGGATGCCGTCCTCGGCCAACTGCCGGGTCCGGTAGGCGATGTCCGCCTCCAGGACCGCCCGGACGCGGGGCCAACAGGGCCGGACCGCCGCCTCCCACCAGGCGCGCAGGGCGTCCGCCGGGTCCGGCGGGGCCATCCCGGCCACCCCGGCGGGTGGGACCGCCAGCAGCGCGAGCTCCTCCTCGAACTCGGCCAGGGGGCAGCGCGGAGGGGGCGTCAGGAAGGCCGGTACGTCCGCCGGCGGACGCGCCCCGGGCCGGTCCACGGCGGTCAGGGCCCGCAAGGGGGCGGTCCGCACGGCCAGGGCCCGGTCCGTCCGCAGCGCCCGTACCGAGGTGAGCCACGGCAGGTGGACGGCGTAGCGGCCCGGATCCGCCACGGCCCGGAAGCTGGTGACGGTCTCCCACAGCGGTGAGATCGCGAACCTGACGCCCGCGACGTCCCGCACCCCGAACCGCACCTCACCCATGCCCGCGCCCCCGTCCGGCGGGACGCCCGCCCGCACCAGCTTTCGGCCCAGACTAAAACAATGGCCGCGCCGCCCCCGCGCCGGTGATCTTCGCATCCATGACGCACCCCCGCCCCGGCGCCGCCCCGCGCCCCCGCCGAGCCGGTCCGGCCCTCGGCTCCGGTTTCCGCCCGCTGTGGATCGCCGACCTTGTGAGCCAGTGCGGATCCGCCGTGACCCTGCTCGCGCTGCCCCTCGTGGCCATCGGCACCCTCGACGCCACCCCGTTCGAGGTCGGCCTGCTCGTCGCGTCCGAGTACCTCGCCTTCCTCCTCATCGGCCTGCCCGCCGGTGCCTGGGTGGACCGGCTGCCGCTGCGCCCCGTGATGGTCGCGGGCGACCTCGGCCGCGCCGCCCTGCTCCTCTCCGTCCCGGTCGCGGCGTGGCGGGACGCGCTGACGCTCCCTCAGCTGTACGCCGTCGCCTTCGGGATGTCGGTGTGCACGGTCTTCTTCGACGTGGCCGCCCAGAGCGCACTGCCGCGCCTGGTGGGCGGGACCGGGCTGGTGCGGGCGAACGTCCGGCTCGAAGCCGGCCGCAACATCACCCAGGTCGGGGGCCCCGGCCTGGCCGGAGCCCTCGTCGGCGCCCTCACCGCGCCCCTCGCCCTCGCCGCCGACGCCCTCAGCTACGGCGTCTCGGCGCTGTTCCTCTCGCGCGTGCGCCCCCTCGGCCGGCGGGACGGGGAGCGGCCCGGCACCACACTGCGCGCCGAGATCGCGGAAGGGCTCCGCCTCGTCTTCCGGAACCCGGTCCTGCGGGCACTCACCCTCGCCGCCGCCGTCTCCAACCTGTGCGGGACCATCGGCGCCTCCATGCTGCTGGTGCTGCTCGCCGGGGACCTCGGGCTGCCCCCGCTGCTCTGCGGCGCGGTGTTCACCGCCGAAGCCGTGGGCGGCCTGATCGGCAGCCTGCTCACCGGCCGGATCGCCGCCCGATGGGGCCAGGGACGCGCGATGTGCGCGTCGGTGGTCGTCAGCGGGCTGCTGTGGGTGCTCGCGCTGCCCTTCTACCGGGCCGACTGGCGGTTCGCCGTGGCAGTGGCCCTCCAGGGACTGGGGTGGACGGCCTTCATGACCTTCAAGGTGACCTCGGTCGCCTACCGGCAGCGGCTGTGCCCCGAACCGCTCCTGGGCCGGATGACCGCGACCTTCCGCTTCGTGGTCTGGGGGTCCATGCCGGTCGGCGCGCTCGCCGGAGGGCTGCTGGGCCGGTACTTCGGAGCCCGGCCGGCCCTGTGGACCGGGGCCCTGGGCGAACTCCTGGCCGTACTTCCCCTCCTCCTCTCGCCGCTGCGCACGGCCCGCGAACTGCCGTCCGGCGCGCAACGGTCCGACCCCGCGCCCGCCTCGCGCCCCTGACCCGCCCCGGCCCCACGCGCCCCCGACCCCGCCCGCCCGAATCCCACAGGGAGCACCTCGTGCGCTACACCCACGTCGACGTCTTCACCGCCCGCCCCTACAGCGGCAACAGCCTCGCGGTCTTCCCCGAGGCCGAAGGCCTCACCGGCGACCGGATGCTGAGCATCACCAGGGAACTGCGCCACTTCGAATCGGTCTTCCTGGCACGGGACCCGGCGCGCCCGCGCACCCACCGGGCCCGGGTCTTCGACCTCACGGGGGAACTCGACTTCGCGGGACACCCCCTGCTCGGCGCCGCGGGCGTGCTCCACGACCAGCACGCCGCCGACGCCGCGGACGGCGTTCCCGACGACCGTGTCAGGTGGACCCTGCGGCTGCGCTCCCGCACGGTGGAGGCCGTCACCCGCCGCAACGGACCGCGCCGTTACGAGGGCACCCTGGACCAGGGTCCCGCCGAGTTCACCCGCGGCCCGCACGGCCCGGACCGGGCCACCCGGGCCGCCATCGCCTCCTGGTTCTCCCTCGGCGCCGACGACCTCGACCCGCGGCTGCCACCGGAGACGGTGTCCGCCGGACTGCGCTACCTGGTCGTTCCCGTGCGGGGTGACGCACTGGCCCGGGCCCGCGTCGCCACCCCGCTCGACGCGCCCCTGGCCCGCCTGGGGGCCGCGTACGCCTACCTCCTCGACGTCACCGCGATGGAAGGGAGGCACTGGACCAACGACGGCCTCCTGGAGGACACGGCCACCGGCAGCGGAGCGGGCTGCGCGGCGGCGTACCTGCGCCGCCACGGCCGGCTCGGCGACGGGGAGCGGGCCGTGCTGCGGCAGGGACGTTTCACCGGCCGGCCCAGCGAGATGACCATCAGCGCGCACGGTCACGGGACGGACGTGCGCACGGTGGAGGTCGGCGGCGGCGTCGTCATCGTCGGCGAGGGACGGCTCGCCGAACTCCCCTGACCCCGCGCCGGCACACGTCGGTGTGAACCGGGCCCGAACCCGGCGGGTCTGCGGGCCTGCTCACGGACCATCACCCACGATGACGCGATGAAGAGGTTCCCCCGCCTCGCCGCCGTCGCGGTCCTGGCCGCGGTCGGTCTCGCCGCCGTCCCGGCCCGGCCGGCGGCGGCCCGCCCGGAGACCGCCCGCCCGGCAGCGCCCGGACCGGAGGCGACCCGCCCCGAGCACCCGGCGCCCGGCGTGACCTACCGGGAGTTCACCGTCCCCACCTCGCACGGCAGCGCCCGCCTCCATCTCGTCGAAGTCGATCTGCGTACGCCCGGAGTGCGGGCCGACCTGCTGTACCCCGGCTCCGTCAGCGGCCGGGCCCCGGTGTCGCAGATGGCCCGGCGGCAGGGAGCCGTGGCCGCGGTGAACGGGGACTTCTTCCACATGGTGGAGAGCCAGCACCCCGGGATCGCCGCCACCGGCTCCCCGTCGGGCCCGGAGGTGAAGGACGGCCGCGCGCTCAAGGCCGCCGTACCCGAAGGGCAGCGGTTCGGCTGGAAGCCCCCGGCGGGTGACAGCGCCCGGGACGTGGTCGGCGTCGGCACCGACGGCAAGGCGCGCAGCGGCCGGCTGAAGCTGGTCGGCCGCGTGGAGACCCCGGCGGGACGGCTCGCCCTGGGCGGGTACAACCAGTACGCCCTGCCCGTCGGTTCCGTCGGCCTGTTCACCTCGCACTGGGGCTCCGCGTCCCGCGCGCGGGCGGTGTGCGGCACCGACAGGAGCCGCGCGGCGCCCTGCTCGGAAGAGGTCTACGAGGTCACCGTCCGCCGGGGCGAGGTGGTCTCCGGTTCCGACACCCCCGGCAGCGGGCCCGTCGACGCCGACACCCAGATCCTGTTGGGCCGGGAGGCGGGCGCGGACGCGCTCCGCGCCCTGGTCCCCGGCACGCGCGTCCGGATCGCGTACGACCTGGACTCCGGCCCGGGGGTCCCCTTCCGCTTCGCGCTGGGCGCGCACACCGTGCTGCGCGACCACCGGCCCTTGCCGGGCCTGGACGCGCGCACCGCGGAGCCCCGCTCGGCGGTGGGCGTCGGCGAGGGCGGCGACACGCTGTTCCTGCTGGTCACCGACGGCCGGGAGGGCACCTCCACCGGTCTGACCGTGCGTGAACTCGCCGACGTGCTGCGCTCGCTCGGCTGCGTCGAAGGCCTCTACATGGACGGCGGCGCCTCCTCCACCCTCGCCGTACGCGACCCCGCGACCGGGAAGGTCGCCATCCGCAACCACCTCCAGCAGGGCCAGGAACGGCGCGTGCCGAACGGCATCGCGATCACCGCCGGGAAGTGAACGCCCCCGGCCGGGGGGCCCGGTGGGACGCGGGAGGCGGGCCGGTGCGAGACTGGGCGGCCGTAACGGCGGAGAGCGGAAGGGCGGGAACGTGCGACGGGGGCGAGGACGCTGGGTGCCTGCGGTACTGGTCATGGTGGCGGTGACGGGCTGCGGCCACCCCCTCCAGGATCTGGGGCCGTTGCCCCCGCGGTACTCGGGCCCACCGCTGGCCACGGACGAGGCGGTGGCCGATCTGACGGCGGCGATGGCCGAGGAAGGGGTGACGGTGCGCCGGATGCCGCAGCACACGAGCCCGATCGAGTGCCACGAGACCCTGGGCGCCGAGTACCCCTCGGCGACGGCGGACGCGGCGCTGCGGGCCGGGTTCGCCCGCGCCCGCTCCGGCCACGGCTGGAAGGACTCCCGGAGCCCCATGGAGGGGATGCTCAGCCTCCGCAAGGCCAACTGGACCGCGACCACTGAGCTCACCGGCTCCGCCGCTGCGGAGTTCCCCACCGCGCAGGTCGTCATCACCCTGCTCTGCGACGGCGCCCACTCGAAGTCCCGGGCCCCCGCGACCCCTTCGGCGGAGCCCCCGGCCGCGGACTGAGGCCGGCCTGCCGCGCTCGGGCCGGGCCCCGCCTCAGCGGGAGCCGCCGCCGTCGGGATCCGTTGCTCCGCCCCCGCGCGGGCGCAGGCCGTCGAAGGCGAGGTCGAGGAAGCGGTGCCAGTCCCCGCTCCCCGTACGGATGATCGCGGACAGCCCGCCGACCAGCATGTACACATCGGTGACGGTGAGGTCCTCCCGGAGCGTGCCGGCGGTGCGCCCCTGGTCGATCAGGGCCGAGACGGCGTCCTCCAGGTGCGCGAGGGTCTCCCCTCCGGGCGCCGAGGAGCCCAGGGCGGCTGCGACGGAGGCCGTCAGGCCCCGGCCCTCGGCGAGGATCCCCCCGACGTGGCGCAGGTACCGGGCCAGCCCCCGGCCGGCCTCGGGTTCGCGCAGGCAGTCGGTCAGGGCGAGCCGGAGGATCTCGGCGAACCGCTGTTCCGCCGCCGCCTCCACGAGGGCCTGCTTGGAGGGGAAGTGCCGGTACAGGGTGCCGATGCCGACCCCGGCGGCCCGGGCCACCTCCGGCATCTGGACCTCCTCGCCGTGTTCCTCGAACAGGGCGCGGGCGGCGGCCAGCACGAGGGCGCGGTTGCGCTCCGCGTCGGCGCGCGGCCTGCGGCTACCGCCCGGTGCCGGGGGCGTTGACAATCCGACCACTCCTCCACGTACATTGGACCCGTCAGTAAACGGAACCGGATTCCGGTTCACATTGTGCCATGCGAGGAGGGTCCGCGTCATGCACCGAGAAGACGACACACCGGAGCCGGTCACGTCCGAAGGGCGGGCGTCCGGAGCGGAACGTTTCCTCCTGCTGGGGCCCGGCGCCGCCCGGCCGGGCCGCGTACCGCTGCCCCCGGCCTTCGCCGTCAAGGCCACGACGGCCGACACCGAGGGGCGGCTGTCGCTGCTGGAGGTGACCGTCGCGAAGGACATCCCGCGGCACACCCACCACCGGGCCGACGAGTGCGTCTACGTACTCGACGGAACCCTCGACGTCGAGTTCGACGACCGGACCCACTCGGCGCCCCGGGGCACCTTCGTCCTGCTGCCCCGGGGCGTCCCGCACGCCCTGCGCCGCGCCTCCGACCCGCCCCCGCGGGTGCTGCAGATCTCCTCGCCCGGCGGCTGGGAGTGCTACGTCGAGGACCTGATCGAGGCGGGCCCCGCCGTGCTCACGGACGGGGAACTGGATCCCGTGAAGATCAACCCCATCGCCTCCCGGCACCACATCCACTACGAGGCCCGGCCCTGAGCGCCGACGGATCCCGAGGGTCCTACAGGTCCCCGTACCGCATCCGTCCCAGGGCCGTCATGGGCAGGTCGTGCGCGGCCACCGGCGCGGGCAGGGCCGTGGAGCCGGTCAGGTAGCGGTCCACCGCCGAGGCCGCCGACCGGCCCTCGGCGATGGCCCACACCACCAGCGACTGGCCCCGGCCCGCGTCCCCGGCGACGAACACCCCCGGGGCCCGTCCGCCGGCGGCGGCGAAGCCCGCGTCGCGGGCGAAGTTCCCGCGCTCGTCGAACTCCAGCCCCAGCTGCCCGCTCAGTCCGCCCGCCCGCTCGGGACCGGAGAATCCCAGGGCCAGCAGGACGAGCCCGGCCGGGATCACGCGCTCGGTCCCCGTCAGGGGCCGCCGGGCCCGGGGCTCGACGGCGGTCAGGCGCAGCGCCCGTACCCGGCCGTCGGCGTCCCCGTCGAACCGCAGGGTGGCGCAGGAGAAGAGCCTGGGGTCGCCGCCCGCCTGCCCGCGGGCCTCTTCATGGGCGTGGGAGATCCGGTACACCTTCGGGTACACCGGCCACGGCTCGCCGTCGCGGCGCGCGGGCCCCGGTTCCGGGTTGATGTCGAGCTGGACCACCGAGAGCGCCCCCTGCCGCAGGGCCGTACCGAGACAGTCCGAGCCGGTGTCCCCGCCGCCGACGATCACGACGTGGGCACCGTCCGCCGTCACCGGGGACACCGCGCAGTCGCCCTCGCGCACCCGGTTGGCGCAGGTCAGGTAGTCCAACGCCTGGTGTATGCCGAGCAGCGCGCGCCCCGGGACCGGCAGCTCCCTGCGCTCCCCGGCGCCGACCGCGACGACGAGCGCGTCGTAGTGCCCGCGCAGCTCGTCCGCCCGTTCGGCGCCGCCGACGTCCGCTCCGGTCACGAACACGGTCCCCTCGGCCCGCATCTGTTCGATCCGGCGGTCGAGGTGGACCTTCTCCATCTTGAACTCGGGGATGCCGTAGCGGAGCAGGCCCCCGATCCGGTCGGCCCGCTCGTGGACGACGACCCGGTGCCCGGCCCGGGTCAACTGCTGCGCCGCGGCGAGCCCCGCCGGCCCGGAGCCGATCACGCCCACGGACTTCCCGCCGCGCCGCTCCGGCGGGCGGGGGGTCATGTAGCCGCGCCGCAGGCCCTCGTCGGCGATCGTCTGCTCGACGTTCTTGATGGTCACCGGATCGGCGTTGATCGTCAGGACGCAGGCGTCCTCGCAGGGCGCCGGGCAGAGCCGGCCGGTGAACTCCGGGAAGTTGTTCGTGGCGTGCAGCCGCTCGTACGCGGCGCTCCAGTCCGCGTGCGCCGCGTAGGCGTTCCACTCGGGGATGAGGTTCCCCAGCGGGCAGCCGGTGTGGCAGAAGGGGATGCCGCAGTCCATGCAGCGGTCGGCCTGCTCGCGGACGAGCGGCAGGAGCGCCTGGCCCGCGTACACCTCGCGCCAGTCCCCGAGCCGCTCCTCGACGGGCCGCGCCGCGACGGCCTTGCGGGGGATCCTGAGGAAGCCGAACGGATCGGTCACGCGCCGCCTCCCTGGCCCACGTGCGAGCGGGTACGAGGCGCGGTACGGCGCGCATGACGCGCGCCGTATGCCACCTTTTGACCAGATTACGCCGTCCGGGCGATTCGGAGCCCGGTCGGGACGGCGGCGGCGGACACGCGGCGGCCCGGCCGCTGTGCCCGCACCGGAGCCCGCCGGAGGCCTACGCCGGCCCGTGGGGGCCGTAGGGGGCCGAGACGGCGCCCGTGGCCAGGGCCCAGTAGCGGTCTCCGTACGACCAGTGCCACCACTCCGTCGGGTAGTTCACCAGGCCCGCGTCCGACAGGGCGGCTCCGAGGGTCGCGCGGCGGGCTCGGGCGGCCGCCGTGATGCCGGGGGCGTCCGTGTAGCAGGCGCCCCCGCTCTCCTCCGGGCTCGCGTTCATCCGGGTACCGAGATCGAGTTCCCGGCCGTCGGCATCGGCGAGGGTCAGGTCCACCGCCGCGCCGGCGCTGTGGGGGGCGATGCCGGGCGGGGAGACGTAGCGGCTCGCGGCGGTGTGGACCCGCTCGGGGGACCAGTCGGGGTGCTCCGCCCGCAGGGTGGCGGCGTACTCCTCGAAGTACCGGCGCTGGAGCGCGGGGGGCCGGTACCCCTCGACGAACAGCAGCCGGGTTCCCGCGGGCAGCGCGCCCTGGGCCGCGAGGAGGCGGTCGAGGACGCCCTCGCGGAGCCGGGAGAAGGCCCCGGCGGGGTCCTGCTTGCGGGAATCGACCAGTAAGGAACCCCCGGCGCGCACGTCCACGAGCCGTTCACCGCACTCGGCCACGGGGACGGCCGCGACCCTGGGGTCGGACATCAGGATGATTTCGTTCATGGGCCGATCATCTCCCGGGCCGCGGCGGAGCTGGTGGGGGATCCCCCGGGCGGACGGGCCGCTCTGACGGTCCCTCATCCCGGCGGCGGTCCGGATCGGGACCGCCGCCGGGGCCGGGCTCAGTAGCCCCAGCGCGGCTGGCCGCCGTCCTGCCGGCAGTGGATCATGCGGCCGTTCCCGGCGTGCGTGGAGCGTCCCACGTCCGCCTTGCGGCAGTACTGGCCCGCGTTGTAGCAGTTGCCCGCGTTGGAGACGATCTCGCAGTCGGCCTTCGCGGGCTCCTCCGGGGCCGTGGTCGGCGCCTTCGTCGTCGGCTCCGGCGCGGGCCGGGTGGCGGCCCGGGTCGGGGTGGGGGCCTCGGGAGCCTTGGCGTCCGGGCCGGTGGTGGTGGCGGACGGGCTCGGCAGGGCCGTCGGCGTCATCGTCGGCGTCGGCGTCGGCGTCGGGGAGGCGGTGGGGGAGGAGGCCGTCGTCGGCGACGATGACGCCGAGGCGGGGGCCGGCGGCCTCACGGCCGGACCGCTGCCCTCCGCGGGTCCGCAGGCGACGGCGACGCCCGCCGCCAACAGGCCGACGAACGCGAGCCGGATCCGCCCCGCCCGCCGCCCCGCCCCGCGGCCGTTCGCCGTCGCCGTCGTTCTGCCCCGGTCGTCGTTCGCGCCGTACATCCGTGCCCCCACCTGAAGTTGGTCGTCTGGATTTGGTTAAAGGAGCAACATCATAGGAACGGACATCCGGTTCTGCGGGGGTCTCCACCCAATCGTGACCACCGGCATCCCTCCCCTCCCGCTTCTCCCGTCCCGTGTACGGGCGTTGCGGCGTGCGGCTCCGCCGCCCGCTGCGCGAGGCTGGACCCGACACGGCCCCCGGCGAAAGCGCCGACCGGCACACGCGCGTGAGGAGATCCCCGTGAACTGGACGCTGGAAGTGGTTCCGGTCCCCGTGACCGACATGGACCGGGCGAAGGAGTTCTACGCCGACAAGGCCGGCTTCACCGTCGACCTCGACAGTGAGGTGGCGCCCGGGGTGCGCGTCATCCAGCTGACCCCGCCGGGCTCCCGCTGTTCGATCGCCATGCTCCAGGGCATGCCCGCCGCCCCCGGCACGAAGGCGATGGCTCCCGGCACGCTCCAGGGCCTGCAGATCTGCGTGACGGACATCGAGGCGGCCCGGGCGGAGCTCGTGGCCCGGGGCGTGGACGTCTCCCCGGTCCGCCACATCGGCGCGACGGGCTGGGCGGACGGCAAGGGGGAGACCTGGAACTCCTTCATGTCGTTCGAGGACCCGGACGGCAACGGCTGGACGGTCCAGGAGGCGCCCTCGGAGCTGTCGCAGCGCTGAACCGCGTCCCGGGCCACCCCCCCCGTACCGGGGCGCCGCACCACCCGTCCCCGGGACGGCCGCCGGCCCCGGGGGAGTGCCCCCGGGGCCGGAGCCGTGCCCGCCGCCGGCGTCGCCGCGACCCTTAGGGCTACCGGTCCGCCAGGAGCGCGTCCGACGGGGCGTCGCGCTGGTGCGGGAGCGGGAGGGGGGGAGGCCCGGAGGGCTCCACGAGGGGGCCGTCCTGGCGGAGCGAGACCGTCCGCGCGGGGGCGGGGATCGAGATGCCCTCGGCCCGGTAGCGCTGGTGCAGGCGCTTGATGAACTCGTGCTTGATCCGGTACTGGTCGCTGAACTCGCCCACGCCCAGGATCACGGTGAAGTTGATCCTGGAGTCGGCGAACGTGTGGAAGCGCACCGCCGCCTCGTGGTCGGGGACACCACCGGTGATGTCGGCCATCACACTGTCCACGACGTCGAGCGTGATCGCCTCGACGTGCTCCAGGTCGCTCTCGTAGCCCACCCCGACCTGCACGAGGATCGACAGCTTCTGCTCGGGCTGCGTGTAGTTGGTCATGTTGGTCCGCGCCAGGCGCCCGTTGGGGATGATCACCAGGTTGTTCGACAGGTTGCGCACCACGCTGTTGCGCCAGTTGATGTCGACGACGTACCCCTCCTCCCCGCTGCTGAGCCGGATGTAGTCGCCCGGCTGGACCGTCTTCGAGGCGAGGATGTGGACGCCGGCGAAGAGGTTGGCGAGGGTGTCCTGCAGCGCGAGGGCGACCGCGAGACCGCCGACGCCGAGGGCGGTGACCAGCGGGGCGATGGACACCCCGACGGTCTCCAGGGCCACGAGCACGCCCATCGTCAGCACCACGATCCGCGTGATGTTCACGAAGATGGACGCGGAGGCGGCGACCCCCGTCCGGGACTGCGCCACCGACTGCACGAGACCCGCGACGACCCGGGCCGCGGTGACCGTGGCGATGAGGATGAGCACGGCGGTCAGGGACTGGTTCACCAGCCCCCCGATCCGGGCGGTGAGGGGCAGCGCCGACACCGCCACGGCCACGCCGGCGATGACCGTGGCCCACGGCGCGAGGGTGCGAAGGGAGTCGACGATCAGGTCGTCCCCGGTCCACTTCGTCCGGAGGGCGTGTTTGGCCAGCCACTTCAGCAGGGCGCGCACCAGCAGCCCCGCCACGCAGCCCGAGGCCAGGGCGATGGCGGCGACCACCCAGTCGTGCAGGACGAGGTCACGGGTCAACGGACGTCCTCCGGGCCTCGCGCGTCCGGAGCGGACGCCGGGGACGGGACCGGGGCGGCGGCGAGGAGCGCGGCCGCCGCTCGCCGTATGTGTTGTGTCGTCACGATGTCACCTGTCAGGTCGTGTTGCGTGCCGACCCCGTTCGCAAGGGTGTGCGCACCGGGGCGAGCTGCCATCCTCCCTCATGGAACCGAAGACTCCGCAGGTGGGCCGGGCACCCGGCCGTCATGCCTCCCCGGCTCGCCCGGCACCCGCCGCCGACCGCCGGCGGACACCGGTTGTCGGACCCCCGCCCTAGCATGGCGATCATGAGCCACTCGCAGAGCAGTTCGACCGCCGACGTGGTGCGGGGCCTCCTCGCGCCCTCCGCCGCGACCACCCCCGAGAGCGTGCCCCCGGACGGCGCCGCACTCCGGGTGGTCGAGGAGGCACGCCCCGCGCGTACCGTCGGCGCGGGTGTCGCCGCCGCCGGCGGGGCGGACGACGAAGCCGCGTCCCGCCTGCGGGAGCTGATACGCGGTCACCTCGCGGGCCGTCCCGACCGCTGGCTCGCCCTCCGCGAGGCACTGGCCACGCACCGGGGCACCCTGCCCGCGCTGCTGGCCGACGTACCCGATCCGGCACCGGTGGCCGGCCCCGGCGCGGTCCCCAGACCCGTGCCCCGCAGCGTCGACCTCACCCTGGAGCTGCTCCTGGAGCACGCCGGGCCCGAGGAAGCGGCTGCCGTGCTGGCCGCCCTGCCCGACCGGACGGTCGAGGCGCTGCTCTCCGGCGGTCCGCTCCCGGGCCCCGGCCTCGTCGCCGCCGTCACCGAGCACGGGGACACCCGCACCCGTACCGCCCTGGCCCGCCACAGCCGGATCGACTCCCGGGTCCTCGCCCGGTTGCTCGCCACGGGCGACTCCCGGGTCGGCGCGGCCGTCTACCGCAACCCGCGCTGCACCCCATCCCTGCGCCGCACCCTCGCGCACCGCCTGGACCGGGTCCCGATGGACGCGGACCTGCGGGCCGAACTGACCGACCCCGCCGGGTATCCGCCGGCCACCTGGCTCACGCCCCTGCTCGGCTCGGGTGACCCGCAGCTGACCGTCCGCGCCCTGCTGCTCCACACCGGGCGGGGCGCCGTCGTGCGGTACGCCCTCGTCCGCGTGTGGGAATGCTCCGGACCCGCGGCGGTACGCACCGTCCTCGACGAACCGGCCCTCACATGGAACCTGAGCATCCCCGTCGTCGCGGCCGTAGAGAAGGCGCTCGCGGCCGAAGCCCGATCGAACGACGGCTCCGCGCTGCGAAGCCTGCGCGAGGGGTGCGAGCCCTACGCGGACCCCGCACGGCTCCCGGCCCTGCTCGCCACCGCCCGCGGTACCAGCACCCTGCGCGACCTGCTCGCCGAACCGTACGCGCACGACCTGACGGCCCTGGCCGAGGCCCACGCGGCCACCCCGTTCATGCCCAAGGCGTGCGAGGAGCTGGCCCGCCACGAGGACGCGAGCGACGAGCAGCGCCTCGCGTTCCGGCTCAGCGTCCTCAACGAGCCCTGGCGCGCGGGCGGCCGCCGGTCCGGGAACACGCACCCGCCCGAGCTGCGGCTCGCCCGGGAACCCCTGGACGACTCCGCCGCCCTCTGGGCGGAGGGCATGGTCGCCGCCGGGCTGCTGGACCCGGTCGAACTGGTCCGCACCGGACACCCCGCCGTGCACGCGCTCGGCGCGCTGACCCGGCTGGCCGGCCGGGGGCGGCTCGGTGACGCCGCCCCGGCGGCCCTCCGCGAGCTGACCGAGGCCCACCTCGGCGAGCGTCCCGAGGCCTGGACCGCCCTGGACACCCTCCTGCCGGGCCACCAGGGCACCCTCCACACCCTGATCACCGAGGCGGGCGGCACTCCGCCGGCAGCTCCCGCGCCGGCGGGCCGCCCGCAGGCCTCGGCCGGGACCGGTGCCGGGGCGGAGCCCGGGACCGCCCGGCCCGCGGCCCCCGGCTTCGAGCCACCCGCGGTTCCGGCGCGGCGGGAGGAGCGGGCCGCGCTCGCGGCCCTCGATCTGCTGCGCTCCCTCGCCGCCGCCCCCGACGAGGTCCCGGACCCCACCGACCCCGGTGTGCTCCGGTTCCTGGCGCACCACCGGCAGGACGAGGCCCCCGGTCTCACCACGCCCCGCTGGCTCGTCCGCGCCTGCGCGGACCAGGGCGTCGAGCCGCCCCACGACGGCTCCTGGCCCACCGCGCCCGGCCCCGCCGAGGTGCGTGCGGAACTCCCCCAGAGCTGGGGTTCCACCGCCGCACCCATCGAAATGGCCTACACCCAGGGTCTCCTCCCGGCCGAGGAACTTCCCGGCCTGCTGCCGGCCCGCCGCCTGCTCGGCCTCCCGTCCGACTGGCGCCGCTTCGCCTTCGCCGCAGCCTGGCGGGCCGCGGTCGGACGCCTGCTGCGTTCGACCCTCGGCACCGACCCCGACGCCTGGCTGCGGCTGGCCGAGACCGCGTCGGCCGCCGCCGGCTGTGCCGATCCCCGGTCGGCCGGCGGACCCACCTGGGCGGAGCTGCTGGAACTCTCCGCCGGACCGGCCGACGCCCTCATGGAGAACCCCGCGTACCGGCCGCTGGAGGACCCGAAGTCCGCCACCCCCCGCCCCACCACCCCGGAGGAGGCCGTCCGCCTCGTGGGAGTGGGCAACCACCGCTGGACCTGGCCGATCGGCACCCTGCTCTGCCTGGCCGACGCCGACACCGTCGACGCGGTCCTGCCCCGGCTCGGCCCCGACGGGCCCTGGCTGCTCGCCGCGTACCTGACGCGCCACGAGCGGACCCCCCGTACCGCTTTCGGCCGACTGCTGGCCGGACGCGATCCGCACGCCCTGTACGTCCTCGCCGCCCGCACACGCCGACTGGAGGCCGGCGCGGACGTACTGCTCGCCGACCTCGACGACCCGGAGGTGGACCTCACCCTCCTGCGCTACGGCAGCACCACACCGACGGGCCGGCGCATCGTGGCCCGCTCCCGTCCCCACGGCACGACCGGCGCGGGGACCGTCTCGGTCGGCGCGCTCGCGCTGGCCGACGCACGCAGGGACCCGTCCGGACGGCTGGCCGGCGGTGCCCTCTGGCTGCACTCGGCCGAACCGGACCTGATCGAGGAGGTCTTCGCCAGGGAGGGGCGCGACCTGAGCCTCCTCCAGCAGGTCCTCGGCTGTCTGAACCTGCTCGAACACGGCGGCGCCGACCGGCTCGCCGCCCTCGTCCGACGCGATCTGCTCGGCCGGGCGGCGGCCACCCTGTGCGCGAAGGCGCTGGCGTCCACGGACCCGGCAGCCGTGCTCAGGACCCGGGCCGCCCGGGAACTCGCCCCGGAGAAGTTCATCACGCGGCTGCGGCGCGACCGTCCCGCCTGGCAGGCCCCGGGCGGCGCGGCCACCGTGCCGGGCGGCATCGACTGGGAGGCCGTGGAGGCCGCCCACACCGAGGAGCCGCTGCCCAACTGGGGATGGGTCGTCAACAGCGCCGCCGCCCCGGCCGGCCTGCGCCTGCGCAACGCCGCCCTCGTACGGGAGCCGGGCCCGGACGGCCTGCCCGACGGCGCGGAACTCACCCGGGCCCGCGCCCGGTACGGGCTGGGCGGGCTGTACCACTGCCCGCTGCCGAACCAGCTCGACGGACTGCTCGCCTCCGGCATGCTCACCGGCACCGACCTGCTGCACGAGGCGGCCCCGGCGGCGCTGATGCTGGCCTACCTGAGCGGCGCGGCCCGGCGTACGGACGCCCCGGAGCAGGCGCACGCCGCCCTGCGGGCCCTCACCGGCCTCGTGGCCGCCCGCCTCGGCAGCGATCCGCAGGCCTGGCGGCGCGTCACCGACCGGCTCACGGGCCGGGACCCGGCATGGGAGCCCCTGTCACCGGTGGCCGCCCTGCTGACCTGAACCGGAGCGAAGGCCCGTGCCGTCGGGGCGGAGCCCGAGCCCGTACGGCCGACGGCCGCTCCCGCCCACGGCGAGCGGCCGTCGTAGGGTGTGCGCACGGGGAAGGGGGGAACGCACATGGACAAGGCTCGGATCCTGCTGCTCGACGCGGCTCCCGGGGACCTGATGGCGCGAGAGGTCGACCGCCTGCTCGGCCACGGGCTGGCGATCACGCTGAACCTCCGCAGGGTCACCGACCACACCGGGACCCGGGACGTCTGGGGCGACCGGGTGGAGTTCACCGACTTCGACGCCTTCGACGAGTCCGCCCTGACCGCCGCGACCGTCCGCGGCGGAGAGGGCTACGACGCGCTCAAGTCCCGTGCCGGCGTGCCCCTGCGCGCCGGGTTCCTCGCCGCGGCCACCGATCCCGCGCTCGTCCGCCCGCTGCGCGTGATCGGGCGGGCCGGGGCGGGCACCGACCACGTCGACCTGCCCGCCGCCGCCCGTCACGGCGTCACGGTCACCCACACCCCCGGCTCCAACGCGGGCGCCGTCGCCGAATTCGCCCTGGCCCAGCTCCTCGCCCTGACCCGCGACCTGCCTGCCCACAACGCGACCGCGCACCGGGGTGTCTGGCGGGCCCCGGCGGCTCCGGCCGTGCAGCTGTCGGAGCTGACCCTGGGCATCGTCGGCCTGGGCCGCATCGGCTCGGCGCTGGCCGGGCGGGCGGCCGCCCTGGGCATGGACGTCCAGGGCCTGTCCCGGCAGGACCGGGCCGGGGCACCGGCACGCCCGGTCCGCTCGCTCACGGCCCTCCTCACGACCAGTGACGTGGTCTCCCTGCACCTGCCGCTCACGGCGGCCACCCGGGGGATGATCGGGCGGGCGGAGCTGGCGCTCATGCGCCCCGGCTCGATCCTGCTGAACACCGCCCGCGGCGGGATCGTGGACGAACAGGCCCTGGCCGACGCCCTGCGCGACCCCGGACATCCCCTGGCGGCCGCCGCGGTGGACACCTTCGCCCACGAGCACGCGGCCTTCGAGTCCCCGCTGGCCGGCCTGTCGAACGCCCTGCTGACCCCGCACGTCGCCGGGATGACCCGGAGCGCCGTGAGCACCGCGGCCCTGCGCTGCGCGGACCACGTCGCTGCCCTCCTCGGCGACCGCCCGGACGGCGTTCCCGTGGTGAGCGCGTGACCGTGTGACCGTGTGACGCGGAGGCTCGCCGCGGTGGCACGATACGCGGATGGAGTGGGCGGAACTGGAAGACCGTGCCCGGGCCCTGGCGGCCGCGGGCGGACGGCGGATCCTCGGCATCGCGGGACCGCCGGGAGCGGGCAAGTCGACCCTGGCCGAGGGGCTCGCGCGGGCGCTGGGCCCCGAACGGGCCGTCGTCGTACCGATGGACGGGTACCACCTCGCCCAGGCCGAGCTGGTCCGGCTGGGGCGCGCGGACCGCAAGGGGGCGCCGGACACCTTCGACGCGGCCGGATACCGGGCCCTGCTCGGCCGGCTGCGCGCGGCGGCCCCAGAGGTGGTCTACGCCCCGGCCTTCGACCGCGCCCTGGAGGAACCCGTCGCCGGCAGCATCGCGGTGCCTCCCGGGGTACCGCTGGTGATCACCGAGGGCAACTACCTGCTGTACGAGGCGGGGGAGTGGGCGGGGCTGCGCCCCCTGCTGGACGAGACCTGGTACCTGGCTCCCGACGACGGCCTGCGCGTGCGCCGCCTCGTCGCCCGGCACGTGCTGCACGGCAGGAGCGAGGCGGATGCGGCCCGGTGGGTCTCCCGTTCGGACGAGGCCAACGCCCGGCTGATCGAGGCCGGCCGCCACCGGGCGGACCTGGTGGTGGACTGACGCACCCGGGGCCGGGTCAGGGGCCGGGGCCCCGGACCCGGCCGGGCGACGTCAGCGGAACGCCGTGGCGCGCACGCTGTTGCCGCACAGGGCGAAGTCGCCGCCGTCGTCCGGCGCCAGCTGGGTGCCCCCTCCCGCGACACCCACCACGATCGTGGGTGCGACCATCGGCTTCCCGCCGGAAGCGCAGTAGCCGTCGGCCTCTCCGAGCACCGGCGTGAAGGTCAGCTGGGTCGTGGCCGTGCCGCCCACCGGCAACTGCACGGTGCGCGCCTGGCCTTGGCGGACGACGCTCAGCCCCTTGTTGCTGCCGGGCGAGCCCAGACCCGCGAGGCCCACGGTCGGGAAGCCCTTCAGCGTGCACGGCGTGGAGCCCGTGTTGGTGACGGTCACCCGTACCCCGTTGGACCCCGCCCGTTGCGCGCTGCCGGCCGTGAGCTGCGCGCCGGTGCAGGCCGCGGCCGGCGCCCGAGCTCCGGGCGCGGCCTTGGCCGCGGCCGTCGCCGTACCGGTGCCGGCCAGCAGACCCGCGGTGAGCAGGCCCGTCGCGAGCAACGCGAGCGGGGCCTTGGCCGCGCCGCTTCTCCTTGTGCCCTTCATGCGTGCTCCACCCCCCGACAGGGGGCGCCAGGATCCGGCCACCCCGCTCGATGTCGGTTCGACCCCGTTCCACTATCCCACGGGGGATCTGCCGGGGCTCCGGACCGCAGGAGGCCCCTCCGCGGGGCGGCGTACGGACGTCACGACGGCCGCGCCGCGGGCGGACGGGGCCCTCCCGGGCCCGCGCCGCCTCAGTCCTCCGATCCGGCGCAGTCGGGGTGGCCCCAGCGCGAGGCCAGCTTGACGATCGTGTCCCCGGCGGCGTACGGCTGCCCGCACGGGCAGCTCCCCGGGAACTTCGCCTTGACGGAGGCCCGCCCGCGGGCCGCGCCGCCCCCGGTACGGGAGGCCGCCGCCCCCTTCGCCGCGCCGGAGGGGGCCCGGCGGACCGATCCGCCGCGCGCCGGGGCACTGCGGGCCGGGGTGCTGCGCGCGGGGGCCGGGACCGGCAGGTCCGCGGTGCCGAGGGCGGTACCGGCGGCCTGCTGGGTGACCGCGGCGTCGCTGGCCGCCTGGTCGGCGATGGCGTTGAGGTGGTCACCGTCCTCGCGGTGGGCGGGAACGTAGCGGAATTCCACGTCCCGCTCGCCCAGCAGCCCGTCGATGCGTTCGACGAGCTCCCGGTTGGCCACCGGCTTCCCGGCCGCGGTCTTCCACCCGTTGCGCTTCCACGCGGGGAGCCACTGCGTCACCGCCTTCATGGCGTACTGCGAGTCCATCCGCACCTCGACGGCGGTTCCGGGTGCGAGCGCCTCCAACAGTCTCTGCAGTGCGGTGAGTTCGCCGACGTTGTTGGTGGCCCGGCCCAGTGGGCCGGCCTCCCAGCGCTCCGGGCGCCCCTGGGCGTCCGCGACGACCCACGCCCATCCGGCCGGCCCGGGATTACCCTTCGCCGCCCCGTCGCAGGCGGCAATGATGCGATCAGACATGCCCCGATCATGCCCCACGCGCGGAGCGGCCCCGGCAGCGGTACGGGTGAGGGGGCGTACACGCGTTTCCTCACCCGACGTGTTTACCGCCCGTGGATTTGGTGACACGAAGTAGTGACACGTCATCACAATGCGACGAAAGGCAGGAACATGTCCCTGTTCGCCGTTCTCATCATCGGTCTGGTCGTCGTGGTCATCGCCCTGATCGCCGCCGGCCCCGACATCCCGGCGAGGCGCAACCCCTCCGTCCGCCGCACCCGCACCCGCCTGACCACCGTCCCCGCGCCCCGTGGCGGCCGGCACCGCACCCAGTACTGAACCGTCCTCGCGAGGGCCGCGCCGTGCCGGGCCGCGCGGCCGCTCGACCGTCACACTGGGCGCACCGTGCACCGCGCGGGGCGCCGCTGCGAGTGACGAGGAGGACGGGGACCGATGCCGCGAACCCGCGCCGAGGCACACACCCTGCACCCCCGCCACCAGCGCCGGGGCGAGGTGAGGTGGCCCGCCGTGCTGGCGACGCTGACCGCCATGGCCCTGTACCTGGTCCTGCCCCAGCAGCTGCTGATCACCCCGCGGTACCTGGTGCCCGCCCTGGAGATACTGCTCCTGCTCCCGCTCATCGCCATCAACCCGAGACGGCTGACCCGCCAGACCGGCACCTTCCGCGTCCTGTCCCTGGCGCTGGTACTGGTCATCGTCGCCAGCAACCTCGTGGCACTGGGCATCCTCGTCCACGAACTGCTCCACGCCCAGGTCGCCGACGGGCGCTCCCTACTGGTGGCGGCGTTCCAGGTCTGGCTCACCAACGTCATCGCCTTCGGACTCGCCTTCTGGGAGCTGGACCGCGGCGGCCCGGTCAGCCGCACCCAACTCCCGCGCGAGGAGCTGCCGCTGGCGGACTTCCGGTTCTCCCAGGACGAGAACGACGACGCCGTCGGCGAGGTCGCCGCCGGTGCGAGCGGAGCCTCCGACTGGGTCCCCACCCTGCTCGACTACCTCTACGTGTCCCTCACGAACTCCACGGCCTTCAGCCCGACCGACACCATGCCGCTCTCCCCGCGCGCGAAGCTCCTGATGGCCGTCCAGTCGGTCGCGGCCCTGCTCACCTCCCTCCTCGTCATCGCCCGGGCCGTGAGCATCCTGCACTGACCGGGCGCGAACGGTTCAACGGGCGCGCGCGGTCGGTGCAGGATCCTCACGCCCTAAGGAAGGTCGGGAGGCGGCGGCCCGGTCTCGGACTCGTACTGGTGCGGGGAGTCCCCCTGCCACTCGATCACCCGCGCGTCGCCGAGGACCAGCTCGTCCGGATCGGGCACCTCGATCCGCCGCAGGAACTCGATCACGTCGGAATCCGCGTGGGCGACCCCCAGGGCGGTCTCGTGGCCCTGGACCCGGATCGTCACCCGCCGGCCACCCGACGGCGCGATCCTGTGCACGACGATCGGCGCATGCTCCATGGCCCCAGCCTGCCCGAGACCCGCGACCCGGGCATCCCGGGCGCCGCCGTGCGGGCCCCGGACCGCACCCCGGGTGGCGCACGGGTTACGGCCCGGGGGCACCCGCGTTCCGGTAGATGCCCTTGTCGTGAACAGGTAAGAAAATCAACGTAGTTGGCGTTGACGGCCACGGCTCTACGCGCGTCATCATGGCGATATGAGAATCCCCCCGCGCCTCGTCGCCCTCGCCGGCGCCGCAGCCGTCGCCGCCACCCTCATCGCGGGACCCGTCGCCGCCGCGGCTCCCGTTTCCCCCGCCTCCGCAGTCACCTCCGCCTCCTCCGTATCGGTGAAGGCGGTGGGCAGGGTCTGTTACTCCGCGCTGCCCTCCCAGGCGCATGACACCCTCGACCTCATAGACCAGGGCGGACCGTTCCCGTACTCCCAGGACGGCGTCGTCTTCCAGAACCGTGAGGGTCTGCTGCCCGGTCACAGCACGGGCTACTACCACGAGTACACCGTCATCACCCCCGGCTCGCCCACGCGCGGCGCCCGCCGGATCATCACCGGGCAGCAGTGGCAGGAGGACTACTACACCGCCGACCACTACGCCTCGTTCCGCCGGGTCGACTTCGCCTGCTGATCCCGGCTTCCTCCCCCACCCGGGCCGCCGTACCGCCCCCCAACCGGGGCGGTACGGCGGCCGTCGTCCGTGCGGCGCGCCCGCTACGACGGCTGGAGGACGGAGAGGATGTTGCCCGCGGGGTCGGTGAACCAGGCGATGAGCGGGCCCCCCTGGCGGACGACCCCCTTCTCGTCCTGCTCGAAGCCGGGGTACCGCTCGAAGCGGATGCCCCGCCCGGTCAGCTCGTCGACGGCCGCGTCGATGTCCTCGACGGGGAAGTTGAGCAGGGTGAAACCGGCCGGAGCGTGGTCGTCCTTCGGGTAGACGAGGATCTCCGCGCCGCCCGCGATGTGGAGGGTGAGCAGGCCGTGCTCCTCGGTCACCCGCAGGCCGAGGGTCTCGCCGTAGAACTCCTTCGCCCGCTGGATGTCGTCCACGGCGAAACCGCTGAATGCCCTGGTGTCGCTGAACACGCGCCGTCCTCCCGTATGCGTCCCGACGGCCGACAGCCGACGGCCGACTGCCAAGAGTGCCGACCCCGCCGCGCGCGTGCGGCGCCTCCGCACCGGCGCGCGCCACCGATTCCCCCGAAAGCACGAGCCCGGACCGTTGTCACGGGAGCGCTCTCCGGGCCGGAGGGCACCGGATACCCTGCAGATCCCGACGCAGCCGCTCTGCTGCCGACCGCGACAGGAATGGAGCCCGCCGTGCCTGAGCAGCCCACCGGACACCGACCCACTCTGGAAGCCGTCGCGGCGCGCGCCGGGGTTTCCCGGGCGACGGTCTCGCGTGTGGTCAACGGCGGGGCGGGGGTGCGGCAGCTCGTCGCGGACAAGGTGCGCGAAGCCGTGGCCGAGCTGGGCTACGTACCCAACCCGGCGGCCCGGACCCTCGTCACCCGGCGCACCGGGGCCGTGGCGGTGATCATCGCCGAGCCGGAGGTCCGCATCTTCTCCGACCCCTACTTCTCCCAGCAGGTCCGCGGTATCAGCAAGGAACTCACCGCCCACGACACCCAGTTGGTACTCCTGCTGGTGGAGGGCCCGGAGGACTACGAGCGGATCGCCCGGTACCTGGCCGGCGGCCACGTCGACGGGGCGCTCGCCTTCTCCCTGCACACCGACGACCCGCTCCCCGCGATCGCGGCCCGCATCGGGCTGCCCACCGTGTACGGCGGCCGACCCGCGTGGACCCCGGCCCCGGGCGGACCCGCCGGGGTGACGTACGTCGACGCCGACAACCGGGGCGGGGCGCGGCTGGCCGTACGCCACCTCACCGACACCGGCCGCACCCGCATCGCGCACATCGCCGGCCCCGACGACATGACCTCGGCGACCGACCGCCTGGACGGCTACCGGGACGCCCTGCCGCCCGGCTGCCCGCCGATGGT
The DNA here is from genome assembly GCF_055581065.1 of Streptomyces sp. NPDC031479. Taxonomy (NCBI): domain Bacteria; kingdom Bacillati; phylum Actinomycetota; class Actinomycetes; order Kitasatosporales; family Streptomycetaceae; genus Streptomyces; species Streptomyces sp. NPDC031479. The sequence goes on along the minus strand of NZ_JBVIKC010000013.1, from coordinate 104,797 downwards.
GGCCGAAGGCGATTTCACGGTGGAGGGCGGGGCGCGGGCGATGGCGGACCTGCTGGAGCGGCATCCGCGGCTCGACGCCGTCTTCGCCGCCAGCGACCAGATGGCGGTCGGTGCGCTGCGCGTCCTGCGGGAGCGGGGCCGGCGCGTACCGCAGGACGTCGCCCTGGTCGGCTTCGACGACATGCGGTCGGTGGCCGAGTGCGCCGATCCGCCGCTGACCACCGTCCACCAGGACATCGAGGGCATGGGCCGGATGATGGCCCGGCTGCTGCTGGGCGCTCTGGACCGGGACCGCGGGGGGATCCTCACCCCGACCTCCCTGATCACCCCGACCGGGCTGGTGCGCCGCGACTCGGCCTGACCGGGTGCGGAAGGCGTCCCGGTCCGGGCGTCCGCTCCGGGCACCCGGACGGGCGCGCCGTCCGGGCCGCCTCCCCGGACCCGCCTTCCGGCCGTCAACCACGCCTGCCCGCACAGCCGTTACGCGTTCAGGTCTTGACGGGAAGATCCGGGCGGGGCACTCTCCAGACGCAGCGCTTGAGAGCGCTCTCAGCCGTGTACGCCGAAGCCCAGGGGAGATCAGCCATGCCCACAGCCCGAGCCGCCACCACCGCCGGCATCCCCGCCGGCACCACCCCCGCCAGAACCCGGGGCGTCGCCCTCCGCCTCGGCGCGGTCGCCCTCGCCGGGGCGCTGCTGGCCGCCTGCGGATCCGGTGGGGAACCGCAGGGCGCCGCCGCGGGCGCCGGGGGCAAGGTCACCGTCACCGTCGACCTCTTCGGCTCGTTCGGCTACAAGGAGGCCGGGCTCTACGCGGAGTACGAGAAGCTGCATCCGGAGGTCACGGTCAAGCAGACGGACACCGAGGACGAGCAGGACTACTGGAAGTCCCTGCAGACCCGGCTCGCGGGCGGGGGAGGCCTCGCCGACGTACAGGGCATCGAGGTCGGCCGGATCGCCGCGGTGACGCAGCAGCAGTCGGACAGGTTCGAGGACCTCACCGCCTACGGGGCGGGCGCACTGCGGAACTCCTTCGCCGACGCCAAGTGGTCGGCGGCCACCACCAAGGACGGCAAGGTACTGGGCCTGGGCACCGACGTCGGACCCGAGGCCATGTGCTACCGCCGCGACCTGTTCGAGAAGGCCGGACTGCCCACCGGACGCGAGGAACTCGCCGCCCAGTGGTCCACCTGGGACGGGTACCTGGAGCTGGGCCGGCGCTACCGCGACCACGCCCCCGACAAGAGTGCCTGGCTGGACAGCGTGGGCAGCCTCTACGCCGTCATGACCGGACAGGCGAAGGAACGTTACTACGACGCCTCCGGCGCGCTGGTGTACGAGACCAACCCGGCCGTCAGGACGGCGTGGGACACCTCCGTGCGCGCCGCCCAGGACGGACTGAGCGCCAAGCTCGACCAGTGGTCCCCGCCGTGGAACCAGGCCTTCGCCGCCGGTTCCTTCGCCACCCTCCCGTGCCCCGCCTGGATGCTCGGCTACATCAAGGGCCAGGCGGGCGACGCCGGCGCGGGCAAGTGGGACGTCGCCGCGCTGCCGGGCGGCGCCGGGAACTGGGGCGGCTCCTACCTCGCGGTCCCGCGCGCCGCGAAGCACAAGAAGGAGGCCTACGCGCTCATCCAGTGGCTCACCGCCCCCGAACAGCAGGCCCGCCTCTTCGAGAAGCAGGGTTCCTTCCCCTCCTCCACCGGCGCGATCGCCAAGGTCGCCGACGTCAAGGACCCCTACTTCTCGCAGGCCCCCACCGGCCGGATCTTCGGAGACGCCGCCAAGGCCGCACCCGTCCAGGTGCTCGGAGCCGCCGACAAGACCATCGCGGACCAGATCACGAACGCGCTGAGCGAGGTCGAGCGCAAGGGCACCGCACCGGACAAGGCGTGGGAGACCGCCGGGAAGGGCGTACGGAACGCCACCGGCTGACCGCCGCCGCCCCTCCCGCCCCCCAGCCGTCGCCCCCGAAGGGCCCGCCGATGACCCGCCCCGCCCCATCGACCACCACCGGTACCGGACGCCCGCCACCCGCCCGACGGGTCCGGCGCTCCCTGGCCCCGTACGCCTACGTCGCCCCGTTCTTCACCCTCTTCGCCGCCTTCGGCCTCTTCCCGCTCCTCTACACCGCCTACGTCTCGCTCTACCGCGTCGAACTCCAGACGCCCGGAGCGATGCAGTGGAGGGGCCTGGACAACTACGCGGCGCTCTTCTCCGACAGCTACTTCTGGACCGCGCTGCGCAACACCTTCACCATCGGGGTCCTCTCCACCGTTCCCCAGCTCGCCATGGCCCTCGGCCTCGCCCACCTGCTCAACCGCCGCCTGCGCGCCCGCACCTTCTTCCGGACCGCCGTCCTGCTCCCGTACGCCACCTCCGTCGCCGCCGCCACCCTCGTCTTCGCCCAGCTCTTCGGCCGCGACTTCGGCATGGTCAACTACCTCCTCGGCCTCACCGGCATCGGCCCGGTGGACTGGCAGACCGGCACCGTCGCCTCCCAGCTCGCGGTCTCCTCGATCGTCGTGTGGCGCTGGACCGGCTACAACGCCCTGATCTACCTGGCCGGCATGCAGAGCATCCCGGCCGAGCTCTACGAGGCGGCCGAGCTGGACGGAGCCTCCGGCTGGCGGCAGTTCGTCCACGTCACCCTGCCCGGACTGCGCCCCACGATCGTCTTCACCGCCGTCGTCTCGACCATCGGCGCCACCCAGCTCTTCGGCGAACCGCTGCTCTTCGAGGGTTCCGTCTCGGGCGGCATCTCGCACCAATATCAGACCCTCGGCCTCTACCTGTACGAACAGGGCTGGGGCTTCTTCCACCTGGGCCGCGCCGCCGCGATCGCCTGGGTGACGTTCCTGCTCATCCTGGTACTGGTGGGCGCCAACGCCCTCCTCGTACGCAGCCGTTCCCGCAAGGAGGCCGCCCGATGACCGCCGTCACCGCCCCGCCCTCGCGCCGCGCGGCCGCCGGGCCCCCCACCGCCCCCGTCCGCCGGCGCGGCCGGACCGGCGGACCGCGGCGCGGCGGCCGGCTCACGTACGCGGTCCTCACCGCGGCCGTGCTGGTCTCGGCGTTCCCGTTCTACTGGACGATCGTCGCCGCCAGCCGCTCCAACGCCGACCTCGCGAGGACCCCGCCCTCGCTGCTGCCCGGCCCGCACCTGATGCACAACCTCCGGCAGGTCCTGGAGGAGGCCGACATCGGCAAGGCCCTGCTCAACTCCCTGATCGTCTCCGGCTCGATCACCGTCGGCACCGTCCTGTGCTCCACCCTCGCCGGCTTCGCCTTCGCCAAACTGCGCTTCCGCGGGCGGGGGTTGCTGCTCACCCTCACCGTGTCCACCATGATGATCCCGCCGCAGCTCGCGGTGATCCCGCTCTTCATGCTGATCGCCCGGCTCCACTGGGTCAACCAGCTGCAGGCCGTCGTCCTGCCCGGACTCGTATCGGCCTTCGGCGTGTTCTTCATGCGGCAGGTCCTCGTCCAGTCCCTGCCCGACGAACTGATCGAAGCGGCCCGCGTCGACGGCGCCTCCACCGCCCGCATCTTCCGGTCCGTCGTGCTGCCGATCGCCCGGCCCGGCATGGCCGTGCTCGGCCTGCTCACCTTCATGACGGCGTGGAACGACTTCTTCTGGCCCGTCGTCGCGCTCTCCTCGCAGGAACCGACCGTGCAGGTCGCACTCCGCCAGCTGGGCGGCGGATACGTCCACGACCAGTCCGTGATCATGGCGGGCACCCTGCTCGGCACCCTTCCCGTACTGCTGGTCTTCGGCCTCCTCGGCCGTCAGATCGTCGGCGGCATCATGCAGGGCGCGGTCAAGGGCTGACGCCGCGCACCCCGCACCCGTACCCGCCCGCCGTCCCGTTCCCTCCCCCCAGTCCCGTCCCGTCCGCCCTCACACCCCGGGAGTTCCCCTCCGATGACAGCCGTCGACGCACGCCCCGACGCCTCGCCGCTCCTGCGATTCCCCCGGGGATTCCGCTGGGGGACGGCCACCGCCGCCTACCAGATCGAGGGTGCGGCCACCGAGGACGGCCGCACCCCGTCCATCTGGGACACCTTCAGCCGCACCCCCGGCAAGGTCCGCAACGGCGACACCGGAGACGTCGCCGCCGACCACTACCACCGCATGCGCGAGGACGTCGCCCTCATGAAGCGCCTCGGGGTGAGCGACTACCGCTTCTCCGTCTCCTGGCCCCGGGTGCAGCCGACCGGCTGCGGCCCGGCCTCCCCGCGGGGCCTGGACTTCTACCGGCGGCTCACCGACACGCTGCTGGACGCCGGGATCCGCCCGGTCGCCACGCTCTACCACTGGGACCTGCCCCAGGAACTGGAGGACGCTGGGGGCTGGCCCCGCCGGGAGACGGCCGACCGCTTCGCCGAGTACGCGTTCCTCACCGCCGGGGCCCTCGGTGACCGGGTGACGACCTGGACGACCCTCAACGAGCCCTGGTGCACCGCCTTCCTGGGCTACGCCTCCGGGGAGCACGCCCCGGGCCGCACCGACCCGGCCGCCGCCCTGCGCGCCGCCCACCACCTCAACCTCGCCCACGGGCGTGCCGTCCAGGCGCTGCGCGCCTCCGCGGCGCCCTCGGCCGAGGTCTCCCTGACCCTCAACCTGCACGCGGTGCGCCCGCTGACGGACTCCGCGGCCGACCGCGACGCCGCCCGCAGGATCGACGCCCTCGGCAACCGGATCTTCCTCGACCCCGTCTTCCACGCCCGGCTCCCGCAGGACCTGGTCCGCGACACGGCACCGGTCACCGACTGGTCCTTCGTGCGCGACGGCGACCTGAGGACCGCCTCCGCGCCGGTCGACTCCCTCGGCGTCAACTACTACGCCCCGACCGTCGTCGCGGCGGGCGACTGCCCGACGCCTTCGCCCTGGCCTGCGGCCGAAGGGCACGTACGCTTCCCGAGCCTCCCCGGCCCCCGGACCGCCATGGACTGGCCGGTCGATGCGGAGGGGCTCTACGGGCTGCTCACCGCGCTCGCCGAGGAACTGCCCGGCGTACCGCTGCTGGTCACCGAGAACGGGGCGGCGTACCACGACTACGCGGACCCGGCCGGCCGGGTCCGCGACCCGGAACGGATCGCCTACCTGCGGGCCCACCTGGCCGCGGTGCACCGGGCGATCGGGCGGGGGGCCGACGTGCGCGGGTACTTCCTGTGGTCGCTGCTGGACAACTTCGAGTGGGCGCACGGCTACGGCAAGCGGTTCGGCATCGTCCACGTCGACTTCGCGTCCCAGCGGCGGACACCGAAGGACAGCGCCCGCTGGTACGCCGACGTCATCGCGCGCGGCGGCGTCGTTCAGTAAGTGAAGGCTTCGGTTCGTGCTCGGGTTTTACGTGTTCACCTCTTGCCCACGCGTGGGGCCGAGGGGCACAGTGGCGGCGCACCCGTTCATTGAGAGCGCTCTCATCTCCCACCCGGCCACCCCCCAGAGAGGGTTCCCATGAGAGTTACGCCCCCACCGCGAGGACTCCTGAGGCGAGCGGCCCTCGCCGTCGCCGCGCTGCTCCTGCCGGCCGCCGCCGTGCTCGTCGCCATCCCGGCCGACGCCTCGGTACCCGCCGACCCGCCCGGTTGGACCTCGGTCTTCCGCGACGACTTCAACGGTCCCGCGGGATCCGGGGTCAACGGCGCCGACTGGCAGTACACGACCGGGACGAGCTACCCGGGCGGCCCGGCCGGCTTCGGCACGGGCGAGGTCGAGACGATGACCGCCGACCCGTCCAACGTCTCCCTCGACGGCGCCGGCAACCTGCGCATCACCCCGCGGCGAGACGGCGCCGGCAACTGGACCTCGGGCCGCGTCGAGACGAGGCGCTCCGACTTCCAGCCGCCCGCCGGCGGCAAGCTGCGCGTCGAGGTCCGGGTCCAGATGCCGAACGTCACGGGCGCGGCGGCCAAGGGCTACTGGCCCGCCTTCTGGATGCTGGGCGCCCCCTACCGGGGCAACTGGTGGAACTGGCCCGGCATCGGCGAGATCGACATCATGGAGAACGTCCAGGGCATCAACAACGAGTGGGCCACGATGCACTGCGGCACCAGCCCCGGCGGACCGTGCAACGAGACCTCAGGCATCGGTGGCCAGCAGGTCTGCTCACCGGCCACCTGTCAGGGGGGCTTCCACACCTACGCCGCCGAATGGGACCGCGGCACCAGCCCCGAAGAGGTCCGCTTCTACCTCGACGGCGTCAACTTCCACACCGTCCGCGCGGACCGGATGGACGCCGCCACCTGGAACGCGGCGACCGGCCACGGCTTCTTCCTCATCCTGAACGTCGCCATGGGCGGGGCGTTCCCCGGGGCCTTCGGCGGCGGCCCGGACGCCGGCACCGAGCCCGGTCACCCCATGACGGTGGACTACGTGGCGGTCTGGCAGAGCGGCACGGGCGCCACCACCCCGCCCACCCCGACCCCCACCCCCACCCCCACCCCCACCCCCACACCGACTCCCACACCGCCGACCGGCGGCCGTGACGCCTACGCGGCGATCCAGGCGGAGTCGTACGACGGCCAGGGGGGCCTGACGGCCGAGACCACCACCGACACCGGCGGCGGCCAGGACGTCGGCTCGGCCGCCCAGGGCGACTGGGCCCGCTACCGGGGGGTCGACTTCGGCGCCTCGGCCGCGACCCAGTTCCGGGCCCGCGTCGCGAGCGGTGCGGCGGGCGGGGTCAGCGGACTGGTCGAGGTGCGCCTGGACAGCCGCGCCAACCCCCCGATCGGCAGCTTCGCCGTCGCCGGCACCGGTGGCTGGCAGAGCTGGCGGACCGTCCCGGCGAACATCTCGGGCGTCACCGGCACCCACGACGTGTACCTGACCTTCACCAGCGGTCAGCCGGCCGACTTCGTGAACGTCAACTGGTTCGAATTCGGCCACTGACCGCTGACCACCGACCGCTGACCACCGACCGCTGACCACCGACCGCTGACCACCGGCCGCGGGCCCGGTCGGCCGGGTCGCCCCGGCCGGCCGGGCCCGCGTCACCCGGGCCCCGCCGTCACCGCGCCCGCTCCGGCGCGTTCTCGCCGTCCCGGCCTGACTGTTCCCGTGCGCGCCGAGCGCTCCGCGTGATAGTCCTCCTGCCATGGGAGATCTGGTGACGGCGCGGCTCGTGCTCCATCCGATGACCGGCGACGAGGCCGGGCGGCTGGCGGCGGGCGAACCGCCCCGCGGCGCCCGATGGGCGCCCGGATACCCCACCCACGGCGACGTCGTCGCCGCCGAGCGCCTCTTGCGCACCCTCGCGGACACCGGCGACCCCCGGCCGTTCGGCAACTATGAGATCCGCCGCCGCGAGGACGGCGCCGCGATCGGCGGCGCGGGCTTCCACGGACCCGCGGACCAGGACGGCCGCGTCACGATCGGCTACGGCCTCATCCCCTCGGCGCGGGGCCGGGGATACGCCTCCGAAGCCCTCCGCGCGCTGCTCGTGTGTGCACGGGACCACGGCATCAGGTGCGTGCGGGGCGACGCCGATCACGAGAACATCGCGTCCCACCGCGTCATGACGGCGGCCGGCATGCGACCCGTGGGAGAGGACGACCGCGTCACGTACTTCGAGATCGCCTGGACCGGCACGACCACGACCGTCCGGACGCCCGGCTAGCCGCCCCGCACCTCGGTGTTCTGGCAGGCGTGCAGCAGCCAGGTCCCGTCTTCCTGCTTGGTCATGACGTACAGCGGGGCGCCCTCGGTGTCGCCCTCGGCCGAGTGGTAGACCTGCCGGACCTTGACGGCCGCGACGTCGGGCCGCAGGAACCGCGTGTGCACCGCCTCGTAGGTGACCTCGCCGTCCCAGTTCGCGTCGGGCAGGACGGCGCGGGTGAACTCGGCTATCGCGTCGCGGCCGACGAGGACCTTGCCGTGGGCGGTGGTCCAGAGGGCGTCGGGGTGGAAGAGCGCGAGGAACCCCTCGGCGTCCTTGGAGCGCTGAGTGCGCTCGACGGCGGCGACGACCTGTTCGATGGCCTTGATGTCTACGGTTTCGGTGTCCATGCGGATCATTCTGATACCTCGACTCCGCTTGAGGTCAAGGCCCGTGGGTGTCGGGACCGCGCGGCCTGGGAGACCGCGCGGCCTAGGAGACCGCGTACCACTGGCTCGCCCAGCCGGTGTTGATGGTGCTCGTGCCCTGTTCGGCGAGGTTCACGGTGGCCGGCAGCGAGGTCTGGCCGGTCAGGACGGTGCTGTAGCGGAGCCTGGGCGGCGTCAGGCCGGCGTTGACCGAGATTCCGGCGCCCGTGGACTTCAGGGTGAGGGCGTTGGTGGCCCAGTTGCCGTTGAGCAGGAGGGCGATGAAGTAGGTCCCGGGGGCGGCGGTGAACGGCTTGGCCAGGGGCAGCGGTTTGGCGATCGCGTCCGTCATCAGCTGCGGGGAGATGTCGGCGGTGGCCGAGCGCAGGGCGCCCTTGTCGTCGTAGACGCCCAGGTAGCAGTTGGAGAGCTGCGCGTTGGGGTCGATGCCGGCCAGGCCCAGCCAGATGTTGGACCACGTGATCTGCTCGCGCAGCACGATCCGTACCAGGGTGACGCGCCCGCCGACCCCCGCGGCCGACTGGGCGGTGACGTGCCCGGCGTCATTGGGGTCGCCGGTCCAGGCGAGGAGGTTCTGGTCCTGTGGCCGGGGGCCCTCGTACCCGCCCGTACCGCCCTGCGCGGGTGCGGGGGCCGATGCGGCGGAACCGGCCTTCCCGTTCGGCTCCTCGCCCGACGAGCTGCAGCCCGCCAGGACGAGCAGCGCGGCGAGCGCGGCGGCCAGGCGGGTGGTGGCGGTGGTGGTGCGCGTGCGCATGGCTGGGTCCCCCGTGAGGTGCGGTTGTGCCGACGCGCCATGGTCACACGGGCCGTTCACCGGCCCGCCACCCACCCGGCCCGCACCCCCGCCGCCGGTCCGTCGCGGGTGACGCCCGAGCGGGCGCCCACCGCGGCGGACCGGGTCGGACCGTCAGCCGTCGATGCGGTGCTGGGTCCAGAAGGAGGTCAGGTCCGTGGCCGTGGCAGCCTGGGCGGCCGTCTTGAACTCGGCCGTGGTCGAGACCCCGTACCAGTGCGAAGTGGCGTAGTCCTTGAGGACCTTGGCCATCGCGGTGTCACCGAGGACGCGCCGCAGATCGTGCAGGGCGCACTTGCCGTAGCCGTAGACGACGGTGGAGTACCGGGAGGAGTGGGCGTCCCAGTAGCCCATGTTGTTGGTGATCTTCTCGGCGGAAGAGGCCCAGGAGACGCTGTTCCAGCAGCCGGTTCCGGTCTTGTTCTGCGCCAGGTCGGTGGCGTAGTCGGTGAAGGCCTCGTCCAGCCAGGGGCTGGTGTACTCGTCGTCGCCGACGATGCCGTACCACCACTGGTGCGCGATCTCGTGGGTGAGCGCCGTCGTGCTGACCAGGTCCAGGACGAACCCGGGGTATTCCATCCCGCCGAACCAGTAGTTGTTGTCGATCACCGCGTCCAGCTCGCCGTACGGGTACGCCCCGAAGCGGGCCGAGTGGGCGTCCACCGCGGACTTGGCGGTGCTGAGCATCGACTGCGCGTCGGACGAGCTGATGCCCGAGACGGAGTAGATGTTGACCGGGGTGCCGCCGGCCGAGGTGCCGGAGATCTTGCTGAACGGACCGGCCGCCCAGGCGAAGTCCCGGACCTTGGCGGCGGTGGCGGTGGTGATCGTGCGCCCGCTGGTCCCGGGGGTGTCGACGGAGGCGCCGGTGGCCGGTACGAGCAGGGCGCTCGGGTGGTCCAGGGTCACCTTGAAGTCGGAGGCCAGGGAGTAGAAGGACTCCCCGTTGTTGGTGTACGGGTCCAGGTGCCAGCCCGCCCCGTCCCTGACCGCGAGCACCGGCAGGGCGTTGCCGAGCATGCTGAAGGCCCCGTCGTAGCCGAAGCGGTCGGCGCCGCTGGGCACGGTGATGCCGAGGTCGAAGCCGATCGTGGCGCTCTGCCCCTGGGGCAGCGGCGCGGGCAGGTCGATCTTGAGGGCCGTGCAGCCGACGCTGAGCGCGCCCGCGGTGCCCCCGGTGACGTTGGTGACCGTGATCGGCATGGCGGAGCAGGTGCCGTGGTAGTTGTCCCACAGCCGCAGGTACACCTCGCTGAGCGCGGTGGCGGAGGAGTTGGTGAAAGTGGCGCTCTCGTGCCCGGTCCAGCCGGTTCCCGCGGTGTTGCTGCTGAGGCTGACGGTGTACGAGGGGGCGGACGGGGTACGGGTGGAGTCCCCGGGCGGGGTGGTGCCGCCGGAGGTGTCGAGGGCCACGTCGTCGACCACGAAGCTCGTCTGGAGGCTGGAGTCCTCGGTCCCGGTGAAGGCGACGCTCACGGTCTGGCCGGCGAACGCCGACACGTCGAAGGACTTCTGTACGTAGCCGGTGTTCCTGTCCAGGTTCGAGTACGTCGCGAGCGTCGTGCTGCCGATCTTCGCCGTCAGCTTGTCGTACTTCGTGGACGTGGTGGTCTCGGCGGTGTCGATGTGCAGCCAGAAGGTGAGGGTGGCGCTGCTGCATCCGGAGGGGATCGTGACGCTCTGGGACAGCGTGTCGGTGTGCGTGCTGCCGACGCCGTTCAGCCAGGCGAAGGAGGAACCGCCGTGGGCGCTCTGGCCGGCGCGGCTGGTGATGACGCCGGCCTGGGACTGGCTCCAGGGCGAAGTGCCGCTCTCGAAACCACCGTTGGTGACGACCTGGGCCGGCGTACAGGCGGCGGCCCGTGGGGCGGGGGCCGGTGCGGCGGCCGCGGGGGTGGCGGTGACCGAGGCGGCGGCCAGCGCGGCGACGGCCAGCACGGTCGTCGCGAGGGCCTTGTGGGGGGTGGATCTCACACGGAACTCCTTTGAGGCGGCCGGGATCCCGGCCTGCTCGGTGACCGCCCGGACGGCGAGGGTGCGCCGGAGGGCGGCCGGGGGCTGTGCGCGTCGCTCGCGCGAGCGCGGTGGTGAGATGGGTGCGGTGCCGCCCGGGTCGGGGCGACAGCTGCCGGAAGCCTTGCAGATTTGACGCGAGCATGCCATCAGAGGTGGGTAAAGTGTTGGCGAGTCCCGCCTTTGCCGACCTCCGTGCCGGCGGCTCGGGGCTGCCCGCGTACGGGTGCCCCCGCCGCGGGGCGCACCGGCACCCCCTTGCGCCCGGAGCTGCGCCCGGATCCCCTATGCCCGGATCCCCTATGCCCGCGAGCCCCTACGCCCGCGAGCCCCTGCGTCCCGGCCCGGCGGGCGCGGGCGCCGGTGGCCCTGCGCCGTCGCCCGTGCGTGCCACCGGGTCGGATCCCTCCGCCCTGCCTATGGTGAGAGAAGTGCAAGACCGAACGGTCGTACGCGGGCAGGTGGAGTGTGGGCGCTACCGGTATCGACTTCGAAGCGGTCTTCCGGGCGCTGCCGGGCGCGGTCGCCCTGCTGACCACGGACCTCGTGTTCGCCGACGCCAACGAGGCCTACCTGCGCCTTTCGGGCCGCGCTGCCGAGGAGGTCCTGGGCCGCTACCTCTTCGACGTCTTCCCCGACAACCCCGGCGACCCGGCCGCCAGCGGCATGAGCAACCTCCACGCGTCCCTCCGCCGGGTCGCCTCCACCGGGGAAGCCGACAGCATGGCCCTGCAGCGCTACGACGTGCAGGACCCCGACCGGCCGGGCACGTGGGAGGAGCGCTACTGGAGCCCGGTCAACGTACCGGTGCTCGGCCCGGACGGTTCCGTGGTGCTCGTGCTCCACCGGGTCGAGGAGGTCACGGAACTCATCCGTGCCCGCGGTACCCGCAGCGGCGGTGCCCGTGCCAGGGTCCTGGAAGCGGAGCTCTACACCCGGGCCCGGGAACTGCAGGAGCTGAACCAGCGCCTGCGCGAGGCCCACGCCCGAGAACGCGAGGTCGCGCTCCACCTCCAGCAGGCGATGCTGCCCGAGCCCGACCCGCTGGGTCACCACGGTGCAGCGGTGCGCTACCGGCCCGCCACCGGATCCCTCAACGTGTGCGGCGACTGGTACGACCTGTTCGACCTGCCTGGCCGCCGGTGCACCGCGGTCGCCGTCGGGGACGTCGTCGGCCACGGACTGACCGCCGCCGGTGTCATGGGCCAGCTCCGCAGCGCCCTGTCCGCCGCCTCCCGGGTCGCCGGGGGTCCCGCCCAGGCCCTCGAGGTCCTCGGTCTCTACGCCCGCTTCGTCAAGGGCGCCGAGTCCGCCACCGCCGTGTCGGTCTTCATCGACTGGTCCGCCCACACCCTCACCTACAGCAGCGCCGGCCACCCCCCGCCGGTGCTCTGCCACCCGGACGGCAGCGTGACCTTCCTCGACCAGGCGACCGACCCCCCACTGGGCGCCCGCCCCGAACACGTGAGCCGCCCGCAGAGCCGGACCGGCTTCACCGAGGGCTCCACCCTCGTCCTCTACACCGACGGACTCGTCGAGCGGCGCCACGAGGACATCGACATCGGCCTGCGCCGGCTCGCCGACTCCGTCATCCGCCACCGGACCGCCGACCCCGACAGCCTGGCCGACGCCCTCCTGATCGACCTGGTCCCGCCCGCCGGCATCACGGACGACACCGCCCTGGTCGTTCTCCGCCTGTGACCGCACGGCGGCCGGCGGTGGATGGGGCGCCGGAGAAGACCGCGGGCTCAGGCCGCGGGCTGCTCGACGACGCTGGTGCCGCTTCCCTCCTGGGACTCCCACGTCCAGGTCTCCTCCAGGCGGAGGCGGCCGTCGGCGAGGGCCCTCACGAGCGAAACGCAGTGTCCGGACGCGGTCGTGCCGTCGAGCCGGAGCTGGACGTAGCGGAAGTCGACGGTGTCACCGGTCCGGGTACCGACGAGGTGCCCCCTGACGACGTCCCCGCCGCGGTACTCGGCCCAGACGTGGCCGTCCCGCTCGTGGTACTCGAAACGGGTCTGCCGGCCGACCTGGCCGGGCGCCTGATCGGACACCGGGACGAAGACGAGACCGTCGAGCGAGCGCGCCATGGGTGGCTCCTGGGGGCAGAGGTGGAAGTGGGCCGGGCCGGGACCGCGGCTCTCCGCTCCGCCGTGCGCCGACACGGCGCCGATCGCACGCACGAGACGATCCCCCGCGACAGTACCCCGGCCGTCGGCTCCCCCGTCCGAAGGGGGTGCCCCGCAACAGCCGTTGCCCTCCAGGGCGGTTGGCCGGGCATCGTACGGCGCCCGCCCCTGGGAACCGTCCCCCGGAGCGCCCCCGGACCGCGGGCAGGCGCGGCAGACGCGGCCGCTGCGGCGCACCGCGGACGGCCGCCGGCGGCTGATGTGGCCCGCGGCGCAGCGGATGAGGTGAGGGGTGTGGACGCCGAGCCAGAGGGGTTCGAGCAGGACGGCGCCGACGGCCGTCAGACGTTCCACGAAGGCGGCCGAGGCGGCGGCCGGGTCCTTGCGCGCGCAGGTCCGGCACAGGCCCTGCCCCTGCTGGACGTTCGACGGGCGCGGGGCGCACAGATGGCCGGCCGCGCAGCGGACCCGGTGCGGGGTGGCGTTGCCGAGCCAGACGGGTTCGAGGAGCTGCGCGCCGACGTCGTCGAGGCGGGTGTGGAACGCCGCCTCCGCGCGTAACGAATGAGCGGGACGACGGGCCTGAGGCTGGTACACGGGCTCCCCCGGGATGGGCACGACCGGCGAGTGGATACGGACACCGCCCATTTCACCTGAATCCGCACACGGAACGCCACCTCCGCCCGTCGGCACCGGCATCCGTCCCGGGACGTGGACCGGCCGCATCAGCGGAAGGGGCGTCACCGCCCGCCGTGCCGGTATCGCGCCGAACGGGAGAATCGGCCAACCGATGCCGAACGCCGAGGAGTCGACCGTGACCGGATCCCAGGAGTTCTTCGCCGCCTACGACGCACTGCTCGCCCGCTGGCCCGCGGGCACCACCGAGATCGATGTCCCCACCCCGTACGGCACCACCCGCGTCCACGCCTACGGGCCCGCGGACGCCACCCCGCTCCTCCTGCTCCACGGCGGCGGCTCCACCGGTACGGTCTGGTTCGCCAACGCCCGTGCCCTCGGGGCGCGTCATCGGGTGCTCGCCGTCGACATCCTCGGAGACGCCGGCCGCAGCACCGCACGCCCGCATCGAGACCGTCGCCCACCTGACCCACTTCGCGCTGCCCACCGCCGCGCCCGCGGAGACCGACCGCCGGGTCGCCGACTTCCTGGCCGCCGGTGAGGAGGCCGACGCCGCACCGGAAGAGGCCTGAAGAAGATCTTCAAGGGCATCCCGGCACGGCCGTCGGGGTTGCCAGCGGGTGCGCGGTTCGCCCGAGTGGGGGAAGCTGGGCATGGCCTCAGGGCCGACAGCAGTCCGGACGGGCGAGGGAGGCCTCGTGGACGCTTCAGGAGACGAACGGCTCATCCGCACGCCCCGGAGCCGGCTGCGGACGGCCACCGTGCTGTGCGCGGCCGCCGTCCTGGCCGTGGCGGCCGTTCCGGCCGCCGCGCGGCCGGCGGCCACACCGGATCAGGCCCCCGTGGTGGTGGTCGACTGCTTCGAGAAGGCCCAGGTGCGGCCCGACGACTTCGTGCTGGCCTGCGGTGACGGGAACAACCGCCTCGTCCGGCTGCACTGGGACAGCTGGGGCCGGCGGACCGCGACGGCCACCGGAATCGACATGGTGAACGAATGCCGTCCCAACTGCGCGGAGGGCCGTTTCCTCGGCTACCCGGTGAAGGTGACACTGAGCGAGCCCGACCAGTGGCCCACCGCCCCCGACCTGCGACGCTTCACCAAGATCCGGCTCGTCTACCCGGACACCGCACCGGCGCCGGTCGCGAAGGACGTGACGTACAAGCTCGTGTACTGACGCCGCTCGTGCACTGATCCGGTCGCGCGCGGATCCCGGCGGCCCGCACCCACCACGGAGCCCCGGGACACCATCCCGGGGCTCCGTGCACTTCGCTGACCGCCCCGTTCAACGAGCGTCCGGGGGCGGGGTCACGCCCGGATCCGGACGACCGGTCCCCGGCGGGTGGTGGGGCCCCGCCCGCGTGGCCGACCAGGCCGGGATCCGCCTACGGTGGCATGGTGGCCGTTCCCCACCGGCGCGGCCCACCACCCGCCGGGGACCGGTCCACGCGCCGCGGTTCCGGGCCGGCCCCGGGACCCCGCCACCAGGCGCTTCCCGTCCCGGAGAAGGGAAGGGCGCCACCATGTCCGCTGCCACCGAGGCCGTCCCCCGCCGGCCCCCGGCCGCCGCCCGCACCAGAGGGCCGCGCCGTACGCCGGTACGGGTCGCCGTGATCGGGGCGGTCGTCGCGCTGTGCGCGACCGCGACGGTCGGCGGTGCCCACGCCATCGTCAACGGCCACGACGCCGCCGGGCCCTACCCGTTCATGGTGTCCATTCCGATGACCTACGCCTACGGCGCCGAGCGGATCGACGGGGTGTGCGGCGGATCGCTGATCGCACGCGACTGGGTGGTCACCGCCGCCCACTGCGCCGAGGAGACGCCGACCTCCCACCCGACAGGCACCGTCAGGGTCGGCAGCGAGCGCCGGCACTCGGGCGGCACGGTCCGCACCATCGTCGAGAAGGTCGTCCACCCCGGCTACGACGGGCGGGAAGGCCGCTCGCACGACGACATCGCCCTGCTCCGGCTGGACCGTCCGGTCCCGCAGCAACCGATCGAGATCGCCGCACGCGCGCCCCGGGTGGGCGCCGACACCCGCATCCTCGGCTTCGGAGCCCTGGCCGACGTGCAGACCGCCGAGGAATGGGTGCTGTCCGAGCGGCTGCAGGAGCTGGACACCCGGAGCGCCGCCCCGACCGTGTGCCTCGGGCTGGCAGCCGCCGGCGAGCTGTGCACGACCAGCCGGGAGCCCGGCGCGATGGCCTGCTACGGAGACTCCGGCGGACCGCAGATCCAGCGGACCGGCGGCCGTTGGAGGCTCGTCGGCGCCACCTCCGGTGACGGCGACCACGCCGTGGACCCCAAGTGCGGCGACGGTCCCGGAATATGGACCTCGGTCCCCGCCTACCGGGGCTGGCTCGAAGCGACGATGCACCGCGGACCGGCGGTGGGCGAGGGAACCGGTGGGCCGCCCGAGGCGTTCTGAAGGGCGTACGGGGACCGCAAGAGCCGTAGGGGAGAGCGCATCGTGGGGACCACAGGAGCCCGTCCGACCCGTCGTGCCGTGCTGACCGCCACAGCGGGAGCGGTGTTGGCGGGGATCCCCCTGGGAGGGTCCGCGGCCTTCGCCGCGCCGCCGGGGAAGGGGGAGGGGGACGTCCTGCGGGAGCTGCGCGCCCTCGAACGGGAACACTCCGCCCGCCTGGGGGTGTACGCCCGGGACACGGCCACCGGCCGGACCGTGCTGCACCGGGCGGAGGAGCGTTTTCCGATGTGCTCGGTCTTCAAGACCCTCGCCGTCGCCGCGGTCCTGCGCGACCTCGACCGCGACGGGGAGTTCCTGGCCACGCGCCTCTTCTACACCGAACAGGAAGTGAAGGATTCCGGATTCGGTCCCGTCACCGGCCTGCCCGAGAACCTGGCGGCCGGCATGACCGTCGAGCGGCTGTGCGCCGCGGCGATCTGCCAGAGCGACAACGCCGCGGCGAACCTGCTGCTGCGGGAGCTGGGCGGCCCGGAGTCGGTCACCCGTTTCTGCCGGTCGGTGGGGGACCGCACCACCCGGCTGGACCGCTGGGAGCCCGAACTGAACTCCGCCGAGCCCGGCCGGCCGACCGACACCACCACCCCGCGCGCCATCGGGCGGACCTACGAAGCACTGGTCCTCGGAGACGCGCTCGCGGCGCACGACCGCGAGCGGCTCACCGGATGGCTCCTGGCGAACACCACGAGCACCGAGCGTTTCCGCAAGGGCCTGCCCGCAGACTGGACCCTGGGCGACAAGACCGGCGGCGGCGCCTACGGCACGAACAACGACGCCGGCGTCGCCTGGCCCCCGCACCGCCCGCCCGTGGTGATGGCCGTCCTGACGACCCACGACCGGCCGGACGCCGCGGCCGACCACCCGCTCGTGGCCAGGACGGCGGCGCTCTTGGCCGCGGCGCTCGGCTGACGGCCACCCGCCCCGGCCCCTCGGCCCCCTCGGGCCCCTCGCTCCTCAGGCCCGCAGGCCGGCCAGCCGGGTGCGGAAGGCCTCCGTGTCGGACAGGAACCACAGCTGGGTGCCGCGGTTGCTCTCCCGGACGAAGTCCCGCAGGGAGTCGCTGGCGTCGATGTGGTGCGCGATGTCACCGATGACCGCCAGTCCCATCCGGTAGTTGGCGAACTTCTGGACGACGGTGCCCGCCAGACGGGTGCGCAGCCGGAAGAAGTCCTCCGGCAGGCACTCGGCCGGCAGTACGACCCACTCCGCGCCCCGGTACATCCCCTCGCCGATCAGGTCGGTCGCATCGCGCTCGTCGCGGACGGGAGCTGCGTCGCCCGAGCGGAAGAGGACGGAGGTGCCGGCGAGTTCCTCGATCGTGTCAGCCATGGGAGGCGTCCCTTTCGTCGTGGGGCGGTCCGGCGGACGCCGGATCATTCCAGGTCCTCGATCACCGAGTCGATGAGCCGCAGGAGTTCGGCCGTGGTGTCCAGGCCGCCCAAGACGATGATCTTGAGGGTGGCGCGTTCCCTGTCGTGGACGCTTTCCACGCGCAGCCGGTCGTCGCCGTGGCGGCCCGCGACGGCGGCCATCAGCAGATTGGTCAGGCGGTCGACGGAACCGGGGGCGATCGCGTCGATCTGTACGATGCCCGACACCTCGGTGTGCCGCGCGGGGCGGGCGGGCGAGGGGGCGGGAAGGCCGGTGAAGGCCTCCAGGTCCTCGTGGGTGACCCGGTACTGCCGGCCGACGAGGGCCGCCTTCAGCCGGCCGTCCCGGACGTACCCCCGGACGGTCCGTACATGCAGCCCCAGCAGGTCCGCCACCTGTTCCACCGAGTAGTAGAGCTGCTGCCGCGTCACACCGTCCACCCCGTCGCCACTCTGCTCCCTGCCCCGCCTCCCTGCGCGGTGGGACCCTTAACTTCCCTCAAAGTACATGAGTGAGGGAAGTTTGCGTAACTACGGGGGAGGGGCGAGTACGGTCACGCAGTCCTGCCAGGCCGGCGGGCTCAGCAGTGGCCGCAGCCGGGTGAACATGGACAGGAGGTCGGCTCCCCACCTCGCGCGGAAGTCGCCGTCGACGCGCGCGATGTCCACCTCGTTGGCGGCGGTCAGTTCCACGAAGTCCCTGCGCCGGCGCGGGGTGGGGACGAACCGGGCGCCGGTGAACCGGTCGCGGAAGGGTGAGCCGGCGTCGGCCAGCGTGGGGTAGGACGCGGCGCGGTCGCAGCTCGCGTAGAAGTAGACGATCGATTCGGCTTCGGCGCCGATCACCTCGGCCAGCCGGGAGCGCTGTCCGAGCGGCAGGGGCGCGTTGGCGAAGCCGTCGGTTCCGTAGAAGGCGTGGCACAGTCCGGCGAGCTGGAGGGCGGGGCGCGCGTCCCAGCGTTCGAGCTGCTCCCGTACCCGTCGCAGGTGTGCGCCGAGGGTGCCGCCGGGATGGTCGGCGGTGGAGGCGCCGAGTTCCTCCAGGAGGCGTAAGGCGGCGGATACGCGGTCGGCCGATCGTGGCATCTGGATCGTTCCTTCCCGGGTGGGGTGAGGTCGGGTCGACACCCGGCAGTGTCCTGAGCGGTGGTCCGGACCGATGCTCAGGCCCCTGCCGGGTTGCCGCCCTGGGCCCGGGAAAGATCATGGCAAGGGCCAATATCCAAGTCAATCCTAGGGTTTGGTTCCAGTCACCCAAGGGATAGCTTGGGGGTGTGACTCTTGACGATCTTCGTTTCTTCTCCGCGGTGTGCAAGGCGGGTTCACTCAGCGCCGTGGCCCGCGACATGGACTGCACCCAATCGGCCGTCAGCCAGCACGTGAAACGACTCGAACGCGAGCTCGGCCTCAGCCTCCTGGAGCGACACCCCCGCGGCGTGGCCCCCACCCAGGCCGGACAGCTCCTGTGGATGGCGGTCGACGAAGGCCTCGGCAGCATCGACCGCGCCCTGCGCGACATCGACGACCTCGTACGCGGAGACGGTGGGTCCGTGCGGATCACCACCGGTGCCACGACGGTCCGTCACTTCATGTCCGCCGCCGTCGTCGACTTCCGGCGCCGGTTCCCGCAGGTCAGCCTGGAGTTCGAGACGGAGAACTCCAGCCGGGGCTGCTGCGGGGCGGTGGCCGCGGGCCGGGTCGACCTCGCCTGGATCACGATGGGCGAGCCGGTGCGCGGCATCGAACAGCGTCCCGTCGTCGAACTGCCCTGGGTCCTGGCCGTCAGCGCCGAACACCCCCTGGCCGCGAACCCGTCCATCGCCCCCGCCGACCTGGAGGGCATCCGCATCGTCGGACTGCCCGAGAACTCGACCTCCCGCTCCCACCTCGACCACTGGCTCAGGGAATCGGGCATCCGCGCCGTCTTCGACACCAGCGTCGCCGACTGGGACACCGCGATCCTCCTGGCGGAGCTGGGACTGGGCTGCGCCCTGGTGCCCGCCCTCCCCGGCTGGCTCGGCCCCGGTCACGCGGACCTGCGCCTGGTCCCGCTCCCCGCCCTCCCACCCCTGGGCGCCGGCTGGGCCGTCCGCCGCTGGGACGCCCTCTCCCCCCTGGCCCGCACCTTCGCCGACACCGTCGCCCGCCAGTGCGCGCGACGGCCCGCGGCCGCCCCGGTGAGCCCGGGGGCGGCACGGGGGTGACGGCCGCGCCGTCAGCCGGTGTACCTGGTGCCCTCGAAGGAGTACGGCAGGTGCGACTGCGCCGCGATGGACACCTCACCGGATCCGCCCGCCGGGACCTTCAGCACGGTGAGCCCCATGATCCGCTGGGTGTACGAGGTCCAGGGGATGCCCGTCGTGCCGGCCCAGCCGCTGCTGGCGAACGTCGTCGAGCGTCCCGGGCCCATCTCCGTGGACAGCTTGCTGACGGTCGTGCAGGCGACGAGCGCGCCGCCGTCGGTGGTCCGCCAGACCGGACCGTGCGGGGTACGGACGGTCTCGGCCCCGGCTTCGAGCCCGGCCGGGTCGCCGAGGCGCTCGCGCTCGGCCTTGAGGCCGTCGGCGAAGGATTCGCGCAGGGAGACGACCCCCTGGCTCCACTTCACGCCGCCCGCGCCGGCGTCGGTGTGCAGGTAGTCGCCGTAGCGCCCGCAGACGTCCGCCGGGTTCGCGGCGAGCCCCGAGGCGTCCCCGCCGGTGGCGGCCCGGCCGTCGGGGCCGACGGCGACCTGCGGCAGGTCCTTCGCGTCGATGGCGCGCGCGAGGAAGCTCTCGTGCCAGGGGGAGCCCGTCCGCTGCTGGTGGAACAGGGACCAGCGCAGCACCGTCTCGTTCTCGGCGGCACCCACCGTGTGGCCGGAGAGCTCCTGGGCGCCGAGGATCCAGCGGTCGCTCCCGTCGTCCCGGCCGGTGGTCCACGTGTGCACCGCCGGGTCGGTCTCCGGGGTGTTGGCGGGCCCGGGTTGCCGGTCGGTCCCGTACTTGCGGGAGGTCTCCACGACGGCGAGCTGCTGCTCCAGCAGCGGGCCCTCGGTGATCCCCTTCCAGTACTCGGCGTCGAAGCTGTCCGCCTCGACCTTCGCGCCGATGTCCTTGACGACCTCGCGCGCCGCGTCCTCGGTGAGTGGCGGGGCCTTGACCGGAGCGGCGGACGGGCTGCCCGCCGGCGACGCCGCCGCCGACACGGCCGGGCCGGCGGCCGGCCGCGCGGCGTTCGCGCCACACCCCGCCGTGGCGCCGAGGGCAAGCAGAACGGCCAGGGCCGTGGGTACGGAACGTCTCATGAAACCCCCCAGGGGAACGTGAACAGGCCCCTGATCATGCACTATGCCCCCGACACCCCCGTCGGGGAGTGCCGCGCCGCCCCGGACGCATGCCGTGGCGGCCCGCGCTCCGTAAGCTCGGGCACGCGCGGGCCCGGACGAGGGCCCGCGGACGCACCCGACGGGGCGACGGCGCGGCCCGCCCCGCCCGGGTCCAGGAGAGGACGTGGAGCACTTCATGACCACACCACGGGACTTGCTGATCGTCACCATGGACAGGGCGTCCGGACCGCCCCCCGGACAGGGCGACCTGTCGCTCGCGCTCGCGGGCGCCGAGCTGGTCGACCTCCTCGCCGCAGGGGTCGCCGCCCTCGACGGCGACCGCATCGTGCCGGGCGGGGGAGCGGCCCCGGCCGACCGCCTGCTGGCGGAGGCGGCCACCGCTCTCGTCCGGGAGGCGCCCTACGAACCGGTGGCCGACTGGCTGTGGCGCAGGGGCCGCGAGCTGTCCGGTGCCTACCGGTCCGCGCTGGAGGCGGACGGGCTGCTCGTCCGGGAACAGCGTCGCGGCATGTCCTTCCGGGCCGGCCCGCTGGTGCCCGCCGATTCGCCCGCACGCCGCCGGGCCGCGGACCGCTGGGCATCGGAGGACCCCGTTCTCGTCCTGCTCGCGGAGGCCGTGGGGGTCCCGGGCCACGGGCACGCGGACGCGCCGCACGCGCCGGAGGTCCCGGAGGTCACCGACGACTCGGTGGCCACGGTGCTGGCCGCCGTCAACGACGCGGTGGTCGAGCTGGGCGCCGTACGGCAGCGGAGGGCCATCGAGGAGGCGGCGTTCGACAACATCTGGCGAGGAGGCGGCGGCTGACGGGAGGTTCACGCCCGCGCATTGTGACTACCATGGGATTCCAGGCAGACACACTGTGTAATGGAGGCGTAATGCTGGGTCTGGTTCCCGGCGCCAAGCCCGATCAGGGCGTGCACGCCCTGGGACTCGGCGAGATCACTTCGAATCCGTGGGTCTTCAAGTGCATGGGCCGCGTCTACAGCGCGGCCCGCTCCGGCGGCGCCGTCGTCATCTGGGACGTCACCGACATCACCCGCCCGTTCCCCGTCGGCAGAGCCGAACCCGGTTCCGAGGACCTGTGGAGCGTCCACACCCCACGGGGCCTGCTCGCGGGCCGGACCGACGGCACCCTCTACGCGATCGCGGCGCTCAGGGAGGCCTCGCTCCCGGCCGGCGGCCCCCCGCCGGGCCCGTTCGGACCCTAGTCCCACCGGATCGGCACCCGGGCCGGGCCGACCTCACGGAGGGAGCGGACCGGCCCGGGGTACCGGTGTGGGCCCATGGGCCTGCTATAATCCAGGAGTTGGCCTTCAGCGGCGCACCCGATGCGCCTGCTCGGAGGCTTTTTTTATGCCTTCTGACCACTCCGTCTCTGCTTCCGCCTCCTCCGCCGACGGCGGGCCCGCCCCCGTCCCCACCGGATACCGGGCCCTGCTCCGGTCCCGCGAATTCGCCGGTCTCTACGCCGGATTCACCCTGACGGCCGCCGCCGCCACCCTGTCGGGCTTCGCCCTCGGCACGCTGGTCGACCGGCAGACCGGTTCGCCCTTCCTCACCGCCGTCACCATGTACGGCGCGACCTTCGCCACGGTGCTCGGAGCACTGACCCTGATGTCGGTCGCGGACGGCCACCGCCCCCGTCGCACCCTCGTCGCACTCCAGTGCCTCACGCTGGCCGGAGTGGCCGCACAGGCGGTTCCGGGGCTCCCGCTGGCCGCCAGGTTCGCCCTGCTCCTGCTGCTCGGGTTCTTCCAGTCCCTGGGGACCGGCACCCGCATGGGGCTGCTCGCCGAGGTCGTGCCGGCCTCCGCGTACGTACTGGCACGCTCCCTGATCAACATCACCTCGGGCGGCACGGCGATCCTCGGCTACGCCGTCGGGGCGCTGCTGCTCCGGTACACTAGCCCGCGCGGGCTCGTCGGCGTCGCCGCCGCCCTGGCCGCACTCTCACTGCTGGTGGTCGCGACGACCGTCCGGGAACGCTCCATCCGGCTGACCCGCCGCCCCGGACTGAGGCAGACCTGGACGACGAACCTCGCGCTCTTCTCCCACCCGGGCCGACGGGCGCTGCTGCTGAACCTGTGGGTGCCCAACGGACTGATCGTCGGCTGCGAGGCGCTGTTCATCTCCTACGCACCCCGGGACGCCGGTACCCTCCTGGCCGCCGGGTCGGCCGGCATGCTCCTCGGGGACCTGGCCGTCGGGCGCCTGCTCACGGCCGAGCGGCGCCGGCGCCACGCGTTCGCCCTGCGGCTGCTGCTCGCGGTCCCGTACCTGCTGTTCGCCTTCTCCCCGCCCCTCGTGGTCGTCACGGCGGCCGTGTTCGTGGCCGGCATCGGGTTCGCCGCCACGCTGCCCCTGCAGGAGGCGCTCCTCGAACTGACCCCCGAGGCGGTCCGTGGCCAGGTCCAGGGCGTCGAGTCCGCCGGCCGGATGACCTGTCAGGGCCTCGGCGCCGCGATCGCCGGTGGCGCCGCCCAGTGCCTCGCACCCGGCGCCACGATCGCCGTCGTCGCCCTGCTCTCCGCCACCGTCACCCTGGCCTCCCGGCCCTACGTGGCCCGGGCCCGCGCCGGCGCCGACGCGTGGGCCGACGGGGCGCGGGCGGAGAGCGGGAGCTGACGGTCAGTCGACCTGGAGCTCGCCCATCCGGCTCCAGCCGGTGGCGCCCTCGATGGTGGTGCTGACGATGTCGGGCGTCCGGGCGACCAGCGGACGCATCGCCTCCAGGGCGGCACGGAAGTGATCCGAGGTCACGTGCGCCTCCGCCGCGTCGTCCTGGAAGGCCTCGACCAGCACGTAGGTGTCCGGCTCCTCCAGGCTGCGCGACCACTCGAACCACAGGTTGCCCGGCTCGGCCCGGGTGGCGCGGGTGAACTCCGCGACCTTCTCGGGCCACTGGTCGACGTATTCGGGCTTGACGGCGAATTTCACCACAATGAAGATCATTCCGCCATTGTAGGCACGGCGCCGCCCGGCGCTCCTCTTTGGGCCCCGGGTGACGTCGTGCTACATTGATCTTGTTCTTGCGGCCGCGGAAGCGGCGGTGGGACTCGCGTTGGTGGTCCAAGGAAAGACACCCCACTTCCCGTGGGGGGATGCAGGTGCAAGGCCTGCCCAGCGCTCGATCAAGGCCCCGTCCTCCTCGCGGAGGGCGGGGCCTTTGCCGTCCCGGGGAGGTGCGGACCGCACGGCGTCGCGCCGGCCACCGACCGGCCGGGGTCCACGGTGCGCGCGTGAACCCCCGGCCGTGTGCGGTGCCCGGAGGGGAGGTCAGGCCTCGGCGGCTACGGCCTCCGGCTCCGGAGCCGTGGCGGGTTCCGCGACGGGCTCCGCGGCGGGGGCCGCCGGTGCGGGAGCGGCGGGCCGGGGTGCGGTGTACATCACCGAGCCCTGCTTGTGCTCCTTCTCGATGGAGCCCTTCTTGGCGAGCGCTTCGAGGGCGTTGCGCACCACCTGGGTGGAGGTCGGCCGGCCGGGGTGGGCCTCGGCCAGCGCGGAGGCGACCTCGCTGACCATGCGGGGCTCCGCGGCTCCGACCAGGAGGGTCAGGACCAGCTCGCGCAGCGGCGGTTCCGCGGCCTTGGGGGCCTTCGGCCCGGAGGTCTTCGGGGCCGCCGCGGGCTTCGGGGCGGCTGACTTGCGGGCGGTGGCCTTCGCCTTCGTCGCGGTCTTCGCCTCGGCCTTGGAGTCGGTCTTCGCCTCGGCCGGCGCGGCGACGGAGGCCTTCTTGGCCGGTGTGGCGGTCCTGGCGCGCGCGGTCGTCCCCGTGGTCTTCCTCGCCTGCCGCGGCTTCGGCACACCGCCGGAGGCCGGGCCCGTCGCGGACGCCGCCGGCGTGGCGGGCGCGACGGACGCCGCCGGTGCGTCCTGGGCCTCGACATCGGTGGGGAGGGCCGTCTGTTCCTTCTCCCCTTCCGAGGGCAGGGTGCCCTGGATGCCGAGGAGCCAGTTCTCGTCCGCCTTCAACTGCGCCAGGCGCACTTCGAGTTCCGCGATCTGGACGGAGACGTACTCCTGCTCCTTGCGGTTGGTCTCCAGATCGGCGGCGAACCGCTGCGCGTACACGTTGTGGATGGGTGTGGTGTCCGACTCGTTCGCCATTGCGGCTCACTCTCCTCATACCTCACGGTGTTGCTGCCGGATGCTACCCGCCAACACGCGGGCGCAACTGCCCTTCCGTGAAGATCCGCCGCACTCTCGCGTTCCGGAGAAAGCCGATGTGGCGCCGTCGTCCCGCCGTCGTTCCACCCGTATGCCGCCACCACCGCGTGTGCGCGGCGCGGCGCGGAGGCGCGTACGGGCGACGGGCCTAACCTCGGGGCATGGCTGACATGTTCGACCACACCCCACAGGTGTGGACCGCAGCGCGGCTGCGCGCGGCACTCGCAGACCTGCCCGACGAGACGCCCATCCACATCGGTGTGGCCGATGGACCGGGAGACTTCGAAGGGTACGGAGAGTACGTCCTGGTTGACGCCGAACCGGTCGAGGTGGACACCGGCGACGACCCCAGCGGTGAGCAGGTGCAGTTCACCCTTTTCGCCGACGCCCGAGCCGGTGCGTACCACCTCGACGTCGACTGACCGGGTGTCCGCCGGGGCAGGACCGGTGCGGTACAGTTGATCTAGAGCTCGCCGCCGCGGAACACGGTGGTGGGACTCGCGTTGGTGGTCCAAGGAAAGACACCCCACTTCCCGTGGGGGGATGCAGGTGCAAGGCCTGCCCAGCGCTCGACCGAAAGGCCCCGGCCTCCTCAGGGAGGCCGGGGTTCTTCGTTTTCCGGGATCAGTGGTGGTGGCGGAACGCGGCGGTGAGCCGGTCGACGTCCTCGTCGGTGGTGTGCATGTGCGGACTGATCCGCAGGGCGTCACCGCGTGCGGCGGTGTGGATGCCCCGTGCCTCCAGGTACTCCATGAGGCGCGGCCGTACGCCTTCGGGCAGGTGGACGCCGAGCATGTGGGGGCCGCGCGGCTCGGGTACCGTCCAGCCCGCGGCCAGGGCGGCCTCACCGATGCGGGCGGTGTGCCGGGCGAGGACCCGGGCGACCCCGGACGGGGTCCATTCGTCCATCTGCTCCAGCGCGGCCACGGCCATGGGTGCGAGCTCGAACTCGGTGCGCTGTCCCACGTCGAAGCGGCGGGCGCCGCCCTGGTAGTCGTCGCGGTAGTCGACGAGCCGGCTGAAGTCGCGCGCGTCCCGGCGCACGATCCAGTTCTCCTCCAGCGGCCGGCCGCCGTGGTGGGCGGCGTCCACGTAGAGGTAGCCCAGTCCGAACGGCCCGAGCAGCCACTTGTATCCCACCGCGAAGAGGAAGTCGGGGCGGACCTCACGCACGTCGAGGGGCACGGCGCCGGCGGACTGGCTGGCGTCGACCACCAGTGCCGCTCCGGCCGCGCGGGCCGCGCGGGAGACCGCGACCAGGTCCAGCGAGGCCCCGTCCGTCCAGTGGACCTGCGGTACCGACACCACGGCGGTCCGCTCACCGATCGCTTCCAGTACGGCCTCGGTCCATCCCTGCCCCGGCCCGCGGGACACGGTGCGCAGTTCCGCCCCGCGCTCGGCCGCGCAGCGGCGCCAGGTGTAGATGCCCGACGGGTACTCGCCGTCCAGTACGACCACGTGCCGGCCGGGCCCCACGGCCACGTTGGCGGCCGCGGTGGCGCACCCGTAGCTGGTGGCCGGGATGAGGGCGATGTCCCCGGGGGCGGCGCCGATGAGGGAGGCGAACAGGGTCCGGCGGCGCTCGGCGCCGTCGAACCAGTCGTCCGTCCGGATCTCCCAGGGCCTGGCGCGCCACGCCAGAGCGGCCCGGCCCGCTTCCAGGGACGCCGTCAGGGTGGGGGCGATGGCGGCCGTGTTGAAGTACGACACCTCCCGCGGGACGTCGAAGAGCTCCCGCGCGCCCGTGCCGTTCCCGTCGGCCACCACGATGTCCGTACCCTCCTCCCGCGCCCGCCCGGTGCGGCCCGCCGGCCGTCCGCGCCCACCTTAGGGGCGGGGGTGGCGTCGGCAGGGCAGGCGCGGCGGAGGCCGCTGGGGCGGTGACCGGGCGGGCCGGCCAGCTACCCGTCCACGCCGGCCGGAGAGCGAGGGCCCGGGGAGTGATGGAGGTCCCCGGACCCTCGTGCCGCTGATGCCGCGGGGGACGCGGGTGTGTATCTGCGACGTAGAAAGAAACGATTCACCCCGGACCGGGTTACGGCCGGTCGCGGGTGACCCGCGTCTCACCGGGGCGCCCGCGCTTGTCTATGCAACGAGTTGCATAGAAAGATCGGGGCATGGCGCTCGAACACGCGATACTCGTCTCCCTGCTGGAGAAGCCGGGATCCGGCTATGAGCTGGCCCGGCGGTTCGAACGCTCCATCGGCTACTTCTGGACGGCCACCCACCAGCAGATCTACCGCGTGCTCAAGCGGATGGAGGGCGAAGGCCTGCTCGCCGTCCGCGAGGTGGCCCAACAGGGCCGGCCGGACAAGAAGGAGTACTCCGTCGCCGCGCCCGGCAGCGCCGCCCTCTCCCGTTGGCTCCACGAACCGATCGAACCCGAGAGCATGCGCCACGACCTCGCCGTGAAGATCCGCGGCGCGGCCTTCGACGACCCGGCCGCGCTGATCCGCGAGGTCGAGCGGCACCACGCCGTGCACAGCGGCCGGCTCGCGCACTACCTCGCGGGAGAGCGGCGCGACTTCACCGGGCCCGACGCTCCGGCACCGCTCGACCAGGGCCGGGAGCTCCAGCACGTCGTGCTGCGCGGAGGCATCGCGTACGAACGGATGACCATCGCCTGGCTCGACGACGTCCTCGCCACCCTGCACCGGCTCGACGGCGCGCTCCCGCCCGCCTGAACCGCGCAGCACCGCGCGCCCCGATCCGCTTCTCCGCACCGCCCGTTCCGCACGGCCCGTTCCACGCCGAACGTCGTGCACAGAACGTCGCGCACCGCTCGTTCCGCACCCCTCGTCCCGCAACCTCAGGAAGGCGAACCTCCATGGCCGACGCCCTGCTGTTCAACCCGCACACGTACGACCCGGCGCACTTCGACCCCGAGACGCGCCGGCTGCTGCGTGCCACCGTCGACTGGTTCGAGGCCCGCGGCAAGCGCCGGCTGATCGAGGACTACCGCACCCGTGCCTGGCTCGGGGACTTCCTCGCGTTCTCCGCCAAGGAGAACCTGTTCGCCACCTTCCTCACCCCGGCCTCCGAGGCCGGGCAGGAGGACCAGCGCTGGGACACCGCCCGGATCGCCGCCCTCAACGAGATCTTCGGCTTCTACGGTCTCGACTACTGGTACGCCTGGCAGGTCACCATCCTCGGCCTCGGCCCGGTCTGGCAGAGCGACAACGCCGCCGCCCGCACCCGCGCGGCGGAACTCCTCTCCCAGGGGGAGGTGTTCGCCTTCGGCCTGTCCGAGAAGACCCACGGCGCCGACATCTACTCCACGGACATGCTGCTGGAGCCCGACGGCGACGGCGGTTTCCGCGCCACCGGCTCCAAGTACTACATCGGCAACGGGAACGCCGCCGGACTCGTCTCCGTCTTCGGCCGTCGCACCGACGTCGAAGGTCCGGACGGGTACGTCTTCTTCGCCGCCGACAGCCGCCACCCGGCGTACCACCTGGTGAAGAACGTCGTGGACTCCTCCAAGTACGTGAGCGAGTTCCGCCTCGACGGCTATCCCGTGGCCGCCGCCGACGTCCTGCACACCGGCCGCGCCGCCTTCGACGCGGCCCTGAACACCGTCAACGTCGGCAAGTTCAACCTCTGCACCGCGTCCATCGGCATCTGCGAGCACGCCATGTACGAGGCCGTCACCCACGCGCACAACCGCGTCCTCTACGGCCGCCCGGTCACCGCGTTCCCGCACGTGCGCCGGGAGCTGGCCGACGCCTACGTCCGCCTCGTCGGCATGAAGCTCTTCAGCGACCGCGCCGTCGACTACTTCCGCTCGGCCGGCCCCGAGGACCGTCGTTACCTGCTCTTCAACCCGATGACGAAGATGAAGGTGACCACGGAGGGCGAGAGGGTCATCGACCTGATGTGGGACGTCATCGCCGCCAAGGGCTTCGAGAAGGACACCTACTTCGCCCAGGCCGCCGTCGAGATCCGCGGGCTGCCCAAGCTCGAAGGCACCGTCCACGTCAACCTCGCGCTGATCCTCAAGTTCATGCGCAACCACCTCCTGGAGCCGGTCGAGTACGCCCCCGTACCGACCCGCCACGACGCGGCCGACGACGCCTTCCTCTTCCGGCAGGGCCCCGCCCGTGGTCTGGGATCCGTCCGCTTCCACGACTGGCGCACCGCCTACGACGCGTACGCCGCCGTGCCGAACGTCGCCCGCTTCCGCGAGCAGGCCGACGCCCTGTGCGAGTTCGTCGCCACCGCGGCCCCGGACGAGGAGCAGAGCCGCGACCTCGACCTCCTGCTCTCCGTCGGCCAGTTGTTCGCGCTCGTGGTCCACGGCCAGCTCATCCTGGAGCAGGCCCGCCTGACCGGTCTCGACGAGGACGTGCTGGACGAGCTGTTCGCGGTCCTGGTGCGCGACTTCTCCGCGCACGCGGTGGAACTGCACGGCAAGGACTCCGCCACCGAGCAGCAGCAGGGCTGGGCGCTCGGTGCGGTGCGGCGCCCGGTCGTCGACGACGCCCGCTCGGCGCGGGTGTGGGAGCGCGTCGAGGCCCTGTCGGGGACGTACGAGATGGCTCCGTAGGCCGTCACCGGTCACCGGACAAGGGCCGCCCGCGGGAGCGGGCGGCCCTTGCCGGGCGGTGCCGTCCGACGGCGAGCGCCGGCTCCCGGTTCGGGCCGTGTGGTCGAGGGGTAGGGAGGCGGGCATGCGACGTTTCGAGGGGTACGGCGTACTGGTCACGGGCGCGGGGCGCGGCATCGGTGAGGCCGTCGCCCGACGGCTGGCCGACGAGGGCGCGCGGGTGCTGGTCACCGACCTGGACGGGGAACGGGCCGAAAAGGCGGCGGCCGGTATCCGGGAGGGCGGGGGCGCCGCCGAGGCGATGGGCTGCGACGTGGCCGACCGCACCGCGGTCGAGGCGGCCGTCGCCCACGCGGTCCGCCACTTCGGCACGCTCGACGTGCTGGTCAACAACGCCCACTCCTGCCACCCGGACACCCCCCTCTTCGAGGACGGGACCGACGAGACGTGGGCACGGGACCTCGACATCACCCTCACCGGCGCCTACCGCTGCGCCCGCGCCGCCCTCCCGCACCTCGCGGCGGCACCCGGCCGCCGGGGCGCGATCGTCAGCGTCGGCTCGGTCAACGGCGAGCAGGACTTCGGCAACCACGCCTACAGCGCGGCCAAGGCGGGCCTCGCCGGACTGACCCGTACGCTCGCCGGCCACGCGGCGCCCCGGGGCGTCCGCGTGAACCTGGTCGCCCCCGGCACGGTCCACACCGACGGCTGGGCGGGGCGCGAGGCCGGGCTGGAGGCCGCCGCCGGGCACTATCCGCTGGGCAGGGTCGGCCTGCCCGGCGACATCGCGGCGGCCGTGGCCTTCCTGGCGTCCCGCGACGCCGCCTGGATCACCGGTGTGACCCTCCCCGTGGACGGGGGCATCCTCATCAGCCAGTCCGGCCTGCGGGGCGCCCTGCGCGGGGAGTGACCGCCCGGGTCAGGCCGTACCCCCGAGCCGGTCGCGCTGGATGCGGTGCGCCAGCGCACGCCGTACGGAGGCCGGCCCCGGGGCGGCCGCGGGGGGCCCGGCGGGGACGTCGAGGCCGCGGCTGATCTCGTCGTACGCCTCGCGGCAGCCGTCGGGCAGCTCGGCCCGGCGCAGCCGCAGGTCCTCCTCGACCAGCCGCCGCAGCTCGTCCACCGTCCGCGGGGTGAAGCGCTTGCGGCCGCGGGCGAACGCGTCGACGTGACGGGTGCAGCGGGCGGCGGCGCCGAGGGTCTCGGAGATCTCCTCGGCCAGGCCCCACAGGCGCCCTTCGAGCCAGGGTGCGTCGTGCTGGCGCAGGGAGAGTTCCATCGGGGTCGGCGTGGGGTCCTCCGCCCGGTACTTCACCACCTGCTTGGAAACGGCCGGCTGGCTCATGTCCGTGAGCCGCGCGATCCGTTCCTGGGTCCAGCCCAGCCCCACCAACACCTTGATCATCTCGGAGCGGAGCCTGCGCATCTCCTCGCCCGCCCGGATGACCTCGTTCATGTCGGCGAGGATCCGCCCCGCCTGTTCCTCGCTCAGTGGCCCGGAGTGGTCCGTCGCGCCTGTCGTGCCTGTCATGGCTCGGTTATACACCGGGGGAGGGCGTGGCCATAACCCGGTTTTACACCTCGGTTGTACAACCTGGTTGTACAACCGGGTTGAGGGTGGCAGGATCCACCTCATGCCCACTTATCCCGCACCTGACGGAACCCTGCTCGCCTACCGCACGATCGGAGCCGGCGACCCCCTGCTCTGTCTCCCCGGCGGCCCCGCGGACTCCCGCTACCTCGGCGACCTCGGCGGTCTGGCCCGGCACCGTCGGCTGATCCTGCCGGACCTGCGCGGCACCGGACGGTCCGCAGTCCCCGAGGACACCGCCTCCTACCGGTGCGACCGCCTGGTCGACGACGTGGAGGCCCTGCGCGCACACCTCGGGCTCGCCCGGACCGATCTGCTGGCCCACTCCGGCGGGGCGAACCTCGCGGCGCGGTACGTGGCCCGGTACCCGGAGCGGACCGGCAGGCTCGCCCTCGTCGGCCCCGGCGCCCGAGCCGTCGGCATCGACGTCAGCGGTGCGGAGCGGCGCCGGCTCGCACTGCTGCGGAAGGACGAACCGTGGTTCCCCGAGGCCTTCGCCGCGCTGGAGGCGGTCTCCCGGGGCGCCGGCGGAGCGGCCGACCGGGCGGCCCTCGCGCCGTTCTTCTGCGGCCGGTGGGACGCCGCGGCGCGCGAGCACCACGAGGCCGGGCAGCCGCGGAACCCGGACGCGGTGGCCCACTTCGCCGCCGACGGCGCCTTCGACCCCGAGGCCACCCGGGCGGCGCTCGGCACCCTCGCGGCCCCGGTCCTCCTGCTCGCCGGGGAGTTCGACCTGAACAGCCCGCCCTCGATGGTCGCCGGATTCGCCGAGCTCTTCCCCGACGCCACGCTCGTCGTCCAGCCCGGAGCGGGCCATTACCCGTGGATCGACGACCCCAGCCGCTTCGTGGCGACCGTGGCGGAGTTCCTTGACGCGGGTGCGGCGGATACCGGCCATGCCGACCGGTCCGGAACCGATGGGAATCCGCCCGGAACCGGCCTGCATTCCCTTTCCCCGGAGGCGTCGACCACCCGCACCGGCGCCCGGTCCGGACCGGCTTCGTAAGGATCCGGCGAGGGTTTTCCGTAGAGCGGAGGGGGCCTTGGTTGCTGTCCGGTTGTCATGCATAGGATCGGTGGCCTGCTAACGGGGAGAATCGATATGCCAGACGAATCCGGCCAGTTGTGGAGTGGTGGGAACGCGGGCGGCGCGGACCAGCGGGTGGGCACGCGGCTGAACGGGGCGCCGGGCCCGATGGGGCCTTTCGCCCCGGGCGGTTCACCGGACTTCGCCTCGACGCCCGCGGAGAAGAAGGCCGCCGCCAACACCATCGAGACCGAGCTCCAGCCGAACACCAAGAAGGCCACCGAACACGCCGACGACGCGACCGGCGCCGCCGGCAAGGGCTTCGACGGCTGGCAGACCGCCGCCGGCCTGAAGACGGTCGCCGACACGTGGGACCAGCAGGTGAAGACCCTCATGGGCCGGCTGGCGGGCGAGAAGAACGCGCTGCGCGGCGCCAGCAGTCTCATCACCGGCAATGACACGGGAGTGGGCGACCAGCTGCGCACCGCGGGCTCGAACTCCAAGCTGAACGGCCTGTAGGGGGAGCCGCGGTGCTGAACTACTACGAGGTCATGACCACGGACCTGGGCCTGCTCACCACGGCCGCCGGCAAGTGGGACTCGATGGCGGGTGAGCTGAAGAAGGTCGAGACCCGTTACGGCGAATCCGTCCAGAAGATCACCACGGGGCCGAACTGGTCCGGCGTCAGCGCCGGGACCGCCCACTCCAGTTTCACGGCGACCCGCTACGAGTACGCCGCCGCGCAGACCCAGGCCAAGGCCATCGCCAGCCTGCTCCGCGACGCCCACGAGGGCTTCACCGACCTCAGGAAGAAGCTGGAGAGCGCCCGCGACGACGCGGTGGCCGCCGGCATGACCGTCTCCGAACAGGGACGCGTCGTCTTCGACTACGCCAGGCTCACCCCGGCCGAGCGCAGCGCCTACCACCACGACCCCGACGGCCAGAAGACCATCTCCGACGCCGTCGGCACGTGGCAGAAGCACCTCGACGACCGGGTGCGAGCCGTGTCCGAGCTCGACCAGCACGTCAGGGCGGCGCTGAGCGCCGCCGTCGTCGACGGCAACCGGGACGGCTTCGGAAAGGGCGCCGACGAAACGTTCAACGGGTTCAACGCCCACCCCGAGGGCGACCTGTCCAAGGCCCCGAAGACCCTGCCGGCGGACACCGCCCCGGCGGACAAGCACGACCCCACCACGGTCACCGGGCCCGCCGCCGGTTTCTCCATCAGCGGCACCAAGTACGGCAAGGAGGGCTCGGTCAAGGCCTACGCCGACCTCTTCCACGCCACGGCCAAGGGCTCCATGACCGACGGGCGCTGGACGCTCTCCGGCGTGGACGACATGTACGCTGGGGCGCGCGCCAGCGCCAACTGGGGCTTCACCGACCAGGGCGTCTCCGGAAAGGTCGAGGCGTCGGCGGGCATCAGGTCACTGGTCGAGGGCCGCGCCGAGTACGGACAGGTCGGCGGCTACGGGCGCGTCGAGGGATTCGCCGGCGCCGAGGCCTCGGCCACCGCGAAGGTGACCAAGACCGACGTCGGAGTCGGCGCGAAGGCCTTCGCCGGAGCGAAGATATCCGGCGCCACCGGCGTGGAAGCGGGCGGCATAGGCGTCGGCGTGACCGGCGAGGGCTGGGCCGGCGCGGGCGCGGAAGCCTCCTGGGGCCTGCGCAAGGACAAGGAGACCGGCGCGTGGAAGCTCGGTGGCAAGGCCGGGATCGCCCCCGGCCTCGGTGGCGCCGTCGGCCTCGAAATCACCGTGGACCCGGGCAAGGTGACCAAGGCCGCCGGAGACGTGGCCGACTTCGTGGGTGACACCGCCGGCGACGTCAAGGACACCGTCACCGGCTGGTTCGACTGATGTACTCCCCCCTGGAAGGAGGGCCCGAGATGCCCACCACCCTGCCGGTACCGATCGAGTTCCACCTGCCCGACGGCTGGCTCCCGGCCCACCGGGAAGCGTTCGACCCCGGCGTGGCCTTCGCCGCGGTGCACCCGCGGCCCGACGCCGGCTTCGCCGCCAACATCACCATCGACGGAGGTTTCCCGCCCGAGGGCGCGACCCTCGTCGACCTCGCCGACGATTCGGTGCGGAGGCTGCGCGAGGTCGCCGAGTCCGTCCAGGTGGTCCAGCGCCGACAGGCCGGGTCCGCGGATTCCCCCGCCCTCACCCAGCGGATGACGTTCTCCGCCGTCGCCGGGGACGTCCGGCGCGACCTGGTCCAGTCCCAGGTGTTCCTGGCCCTCGTCGACATCGCGGATCCCAGCCGTCGGGCCGTGCTCCGGCTCGCCCTGACCGCCACCGCGGCCCAGCACGACGCCGTCGTCGACGACTTCCGGTCGTTCGTGCGCAGCGTCCGCCCCGACCCGGGCGAAGGGGCCTGACCGTGGGCCGTCTCTGGGACAGGTACATGGGCACCATGCGGCCGGACGACGGCGCCCCGGCGGCGCCGGCCACGGAACTGCGCGAAGCGCTGCTCGCGCTGACCGGCACGGGCGTGCCGTTCGGCGTGCGCGAGACACCCGGCGAAGGGGCGCACCTCCTGGCGGAGTGGCGGGTCATGGAGCCCCCCACCGGTTCCGGCATGACCCGGCGGCAGGTGGAGCGGACCTTCAAGATCTGGATGCGGCTGCTCCCCGAGGAGCGCGAGGTACGGGCCATGGACGAGCAGTGGGCGGTCACCCGCGCCGGGAACCCGCCGGGGCGGACCGTGCAGCGCGAACACGGCCGCGGCCCCATCCGCCTCGTGCAGAAGGAGTGGACCTTCGAGAAGGGGGCCGACGGCCGCCGGCAGAAGGTCGAGACGTTCCGCCTCGACACCCGGGACATGAAGCACCCCCTGCGCGACACCGTCCTCGCGGCCGGCTGGACCTGGCGCGGAACGCGCAAGCTCTGACGGCAGCGACGGCAGCGACGGCAGCGACGGCAGCGACGGCTGCCCCGGTGCGGAGGCCGACCGTACGGCCCCACCCGCGCGGTGGGGCCGTACGGCGCACGGCGCGGCGGCGCTCCCGGGCCGGCGCCGCCCGCGCGCGACGATCCGGAAGGGGCGGCCGGGGCCGGCCGGGGGCGACTACCATCACGGGCATGGCGGACCCCGAGCAGAGCGGCCGGGCGCAGGACGACGCGCCTTCCGTGCCTTCCGCGCCCTGGCGCGTCGGCGTCGTCGAGTACCGGCAGGCGACCGGCCTCCCCCCGTACGAGCGCCACCGCGCGGGCAGGGCCCGGCCGCTCGCCTCGCGCGACGGCCTGCGCATCCACGGCACGGTCGGCCGGGTCACCTGCGTCGACGGCTCGGGCCTGACCCGTTGGACCCACCGCTGCGCCGGCCTGCCCAACGCCGCCCATGTCAGCGGGGACCGGGTCCTGGTCACCACGGACTCCCTCGACTACACCCCCTGGGGCCACCTCGGCCCGGCCCTCCTCCTCGACCTGGCGGACGGCACCCGGATCGCCGAACTGCGGGGCAAGCGCGGCGCAGCCCTCGGCGGTGGCCGCTTCCTGCTCGGCCTGGAGGGGTACGACGCCTTCCACACCCGGAAGTACGACCGCGACGCCGACCTCGTCGACTCCTGGCGCAGCTACGGCCATTACGTCATCGGCACCGGCGTCCGCGTCGTCGAGACCGACCGGAGCCTTCCGGCCGGCAGCCGTGTCGTCCGCCTGCTGCCCGGCGGCGTCATCGAACGCGGCCCCCGCCTGACCGGAGCGTCGGCCGCGCGGCCCGTGGTCCTGGAGGACGGCACCATCCTCGTCCTCGACGCGGGGGTGCTGCGCGCCGTGGACCGCCGGCTCGGTGCCACCGTGCTCGCGGAGCTCCTGCCCGCCACCGCCGAGGAGGACCCTCGCCGGACGGTGTCCCTGCGCCGCGACGGCGGGAACGTCACCGCGGTCATCGCCGAGCCGCGGCCCGGTCACCCGAGCCGGTACACGGTCCACACCTGGACGATCGCCCTCCACCCGCCCCGCGGCTGAGGCGGGGCCGGGCCGAGGCCGGTCGCGGCCTGCCCGGCCGTGGAAGTCGGTTGACATGGAGTGCACTCCAACACCTAGCGTCCTGAGCAGACGAACTCGATCTCAGGAGGCATCACCATGACCGACCTTCCCACCCGGCACCTGGGCGAACTGGCCGTCTCCGCACAGGGACTGGGCTGCATGGGCATGAGCCACGGCTACGGCACGTCGGACGACGCCCAGTCGATCGCCACCCTGCACCGTGCCCTCGATCTCGGGGTGACCCTCCTGGACACCTCCGACTTCTACGGCGTCGGCCACAACGAGGAGCTGATCGGCCGGGCCGTGGCGGGACGCCGCGACGAGGTGGTGCTGG
Source organism: Streptomyces sp. NPDC031479 (assembly GCF_055581065.1). Lineage (NCBI taxonomy): Bacteria > Bacillati > Actinomycetota > Actinomycetes > Kitasatosporales > Streptomycetaceae > Streptomyces > Streptomyces sp. NPDC031479. Next base: position 68,324 of record NZ_JBVIKC010000013.1, on the reverse strand, counting down.
CCACCAAGTTCGGCTTCGCCAACCGCCTGGGCGAGCCCACCCTGGTCCGCGGTGACGCGGCCTACGTCCGGCAGGCGTGCGAGGCGTCGCTGCGCCGCCTCGGAGTCGACCACATCGACCTCTACTACCAGCACCGGGTCGACCCGCGGGTGCCGATCGAGGAGACGGTCGGTGCGATGGCCGAGCTGGTCCGGGAGGGCAAGGTCCGCCACCTCGGACTGTCCGAGGCCGGCGTGCAGACCATCCGGCGGGCCCACGCCGTGCACCCGATCGCCGCGCTGCAGAGCGAGTGGTCGCTGTGGACCCGGGACCTGGAGGCGGAGATCGCGCCGGTCTGCCGCGAACTCGGCATCGGCCTGGTCCCGTTCTCCCCGCTCGGGCGCGGCTTCCTGACCGGGCAGTACCAGTCGGTCGAAGGGCTGTCCGAGAACGACATACGGCGCACGCAGCCGCGCTTCGCCGACGGCAACCTCGAACGCAACCTCGCGATCGTCGCGAAGCTGAACGAGCTGGCCGCGGCCAAGGGGGTCACCACCGGCCAGCTCGCCCTGGCCTGGGTGCAGGGCCGGGGTGCCGACGTGGTGCCGATCCCGGGGACCCGGCGGCAGCGCTACCTGGAGGAGAACCTCGCCGCACTCGCCGTGGAACTGTCCCCCGAGGAGCTGGAGGCCATCGAGGCCGCGGCGTCGCCGGACCGGATCGCGGGCACCCGCTACGACGCGAACAGCCTCACCTTCGTCAACCACTGAGCCCCACACCGCCGACCGGCCCGCGCGCCCCGGGCCGCCACGCCGGTCGGCCGTGTCCACGCGAACGTGTGAGTTGAAGGCGTCCGGGCCCGGAGGGCCGCCCCGCGGGCCAGACTCGTCATTGCCGACCCCCCTCCGGCGGTCGCACCACGGTTTGCCGGAAGGCCGTTGCTCCTGAAGGGAGCCATGCGTGAGCGAGATCCCCGCTACCGGGACGGGTACGCAGGACCTCTGGCCCGTCATCCAGCGGCTCGCCGCGTCCTTCGCGCGCCGCGACGGCGAGCGGGGGGTGTCCGCGGAAGAACAGTGGACCCTCCAAGTCCTCAAGATCGGGGAGGAGTTCGGGGAGGCGGCGCAGGCCGTGATCGGAGCCCGCGGCACCAACCCGAGGAAGGGGTACAGCCACGGCTGGCCGGACGTCCAGGCGGAGGTCGCGGACACCGCCATCACCGCTCTGGTCGCACTCGCCCGGATGCGGCCGGACGACGCGGCCGCATACCTCGCGGGTCACCTCGCCTCGAAGTCGGCCAGGTTCCTGCCCGGCCCGCAGCAGCAGCCGCCGCCCGACGACCGGCCGGAGCCGGAACCGCACCGGTGACCGGCCGCCGGCTCCGTTCCCCACGGAGTGGTACGCCCGCCTCGCCGTCCTTTCCTCGCCGGGCGGTGACGGCGCTCTGACCGCCTGACCGCTGACGGCCGGTGAGCCGTCGGCCCTCCTCCGGTCAAGCGGCGGGCTACGCTGTGCGCATGCCGCCCCGCCCCCGGACGCGCCCCACCGAGGAGCTGCTCCACACCGTCGAGGACCTTCACGCGCTGCGCTTCCCCCGGCAGGAGGAGCGGGCGGGGGACCGGTGGGGCGGACCCGGGTACCACCTGGTCGTGCTGGTGGAGAGCCAGGACTTCTGGGAGGACCGCGACACCGGGCTCGTCGAGGAGGCCGAGGCGGGGGTGGAGGCCGATCGCGCCGCCCTGGCCGAGCTCCTCACCCGACGCTGGGGAGCACCGGCCACGGTCGACCTCGGCGCCCGCGCGGGCTCCGACGGTACCGGTGCCGGTACGCACACCGATCCCGATCCCGATTTCGACGCCGAGGAGCCGGAGCCGATCGGGTTCCTCTCCGGGGTGACCTCCACCCTGCAGGTGTGGCTGCCGGGCGGGTCCGGCCGCTGGGTCGGCCTGGCCGTCGGCCAGGCCGATGCCGAGTGGCCGCTGCAGCTGCTCGCCGCGTTCGGGGAGTCGTCCGCACTGCCGGGATGATCCCCGCCCGGCGACCGGCCAACGGCCGGGGGCCGTTGTCAGACCCGTGGTGCAGGATCAAGGACATGAAGAGCCTTTACGCCGATGAGGCGCTGTCCAGCATGTCCGGCCGCGACGACTACGAAGCCGCTCTCGGCCGCCTGCGCGATGCGTCGCGGGCGTACTACGGCGACGGTGACAGCCCCGTCGACGACGCCACCTACGACCGGCTCCGCCTCGCCGTGCTGGCCTGGGAGCAGGCGCACCCCGACGAGGTCGCCCCGGATTCCCCGACCGGTCTGGTCGGGGACGGCGCCGCCCCGGCCGGAGACGTCGCGCACACCACCCGGCTGCTCAGCCTCGACAACGTCTTCGACCCGGCCGGCCTCACGGCCTGGGGCGCCTCCCTGCAGCGCCGCCTCGGCCACGAGCCCGCCGGCGGGTTCACCGTCGAGCCGAAGATGGACGGCGCGGCCGTCGCCGCCCGCTACCGCGCCGGCCGGCTGGAACGGATCGTCACCCGGGGCAACGGCACCCACGGCGAGGACGTCAGCCACGTCATCGGTACCATCGAGGGCCTGCCCGAGCGACTGCCCGTACCGCTCACCTTCGAGGTGCGGGGCGAAGTCCTCTTCACCCAGCAGCAGTTCGAGACCGCGAACGAGGTCCGCGCCGCGCACGGCGCACAGGTCTTCGCGAACCCGCGCAACGGCACGGCCGGCACCCTGCGCGCCAAGGACCGCCCGTACCGGCTCGCGATGACCTTCTGGGCGTACGGGGCGGTCGAGCTGGACGGCATCGCCTTCGCACCTGCCGGCGCCACGCACGCCGAGGTCCTGGCCGCCGTCACCGAGGCCGGGGTGCAGACCACCGCCGCCACGCCCGCCGGGCTGCACGTCGTCGCCACCCTCACCGAGGCGCAGCGGAAGGTAGACGAGATCGCCGCGCTGCGTCCCGTCCTCCCGTTCGGCATCGACGGGGTCGTGATCAAGGCGAACGACGCGGCCGAACAGGCCGCGGCCGGGTTCGGCAGCCGGTTCCCGCACTGGGCGACGGCCTTCAAGCTCCCGGCCGTCGAGCGGCAGACCGTACTGAAGGACGTGGTCTGGGACGTGGGCCGCACCGGCGTCCTCGCCCCGACGGCCATCCTCGAACCGGTGGACATCGACGGATCCACCGTCACCCGCGCCACCCTGCACAACCCGGCCGACATCCGCCGCCGCGACCTCCACCTCGGGGACACCGTGACGGTCTACAAGGCCGGCGACATCATCCCCCGCGTCCAGGCCCCGGTGACCGGCCTCCGTCCCGCCGGGGCGCGCGAGGTGCCGCTGCCCACGGCGTGCCCGAACTGCGCCGGCGAGATCAACAAGGACCAGGAACGGTGGCGCTGCGCCAAGGGCACCGCCTGCGCACTGCCCGCCCTGATCGAGTACGCCGCCGGACGCGACATGCTCGACATAGACGGCCTCGGCAAGACGTACGTCAAGGCCCTGATCGACTCCGGTGACGTCGCCGACGTCGCCGATCTCTTCACCCTCACCGAGGAGCAGCTCACCGTCGCCTCCGGCAGCGCCAAGCGCGGGGCCAGACTCGCCGAGCAGATCGAGGCCGCCAGGTCCCGGCCGCTCAGCCGCGTCTTCTGCGCCCTGGGCGTACTCGGCACGGGGCGGAGCATGTCCCGCCGCATCGCCGCGCACTTCGAGACCATGGACGCGATCCGGGCGGCCGACGCCGCCGCCCTGCAGGAGGTCGACGGCATCGGCGGGGAGAAGGCCCCGGTCATCGTCGAGCAGGTCGCCCTGCTGGCGCCCGTCATCGACAAGCTGGCCGAAGCCGGCGTGAACATGAAGGAGCCGCGGGAACCGCGCCCCCTCACGGAGGGCCCCCTGGCCGGGCGCACCGTCGTCGTCACCGGCAAGATGAGCGGCCCGCTGGAGACACTGGGACGCTCGGAGATGAACGCCCTGATCGAGAGGGCCGGCGGCAAGGCGGGCAGCAGTGTCAACTCCAAGACCGCCTACCTGGTCTGCGCCCCGTCCCCGAGCGGAAAGCCCAGCTCGAAGGCGGTCAAAGCCGCGGAACTGGGCGTCACCGTCCTCACCCCGGAGGCCTTCGCCGAGCTCGTCGCGGACCACCTGGCCTGACCCGGGCCGCGCGGTCCGCCCCCGTCCGTGGACCCGGACGGGGGAACGGGGGCCGCCGGGCGCGTACCGCACGGTGTCACGGCGGCGCGCCGCGACGGGTGCGGTGAGGATCGGGGCATGGGCTTCGTACTGCCGGTCCTCTTCGCTCTGTTCGCGGCGTTCAGCAACGCCCTCGCGACGGTCCTCCAGCGGAGGGCCTCGCTCACGGTGCCGCAGAGCGACGGCTTCCGCTTCGGGCTCGTCCTCGATCTGCTGCGCCGCCCCGTGTGGATCGGCGGGATCCTCGCGGTGATCGCGGCCGGCGTGGGCCAGGCCGCGGCGCTGGCGACGGGCGCGCTGTCCCTCGTACAGCCGCTGTTCGTGCTGGAGCTGCCGCTCGCCCTGCTGATCGCCTCGCTGGTGGGGCGCCGCCGGCTGCCGGGGGTGCTGTGGCTCGCCGTGGCCGCGGTGGTGGCGGGCCTGGGGACCGTACTGGTGGCCGCCTCGCCCACGGGCAACCGCACGCACGTCCCGCTCGACCGGTGGGTGATGGCACTGCCGGCGTGCACCGCGGCGGTGGCCGTGCTCGCGGCGGCCGGACTGCGGCGGCCGCCGGGCCGGATGCGGGCCGGATGCCTCGGCGCGGCCACCGCCGTCTGCTACGCCCTCACGGCGGCCCTCATGAAGTCGGCGGTGCACGCGCTGAGCGAGGGCGGCGTCGGGGCGTTCCTGACGACCTGGGAGACCTACGGCTTCGCCGCGAGCGGCATCTGCGCCGTGCTGCTCCTCGAACACGCCATGCAGGGCGGGCCGCTGGTGGCCTCGCAGCCCGCCCTGACCCTCGGCGACGCGGGCGTCAGCGTCGCCCTGGGGGTGCTGCTGTACGAGGAGCACCTGCGCACCCATTGGCGGCTGGTCCCCCAGCTGCTGGGTCTGGCCCTGATCTGCGCGGGGGTGCTCGCCCTGGCCAGGTCCGGGGCCGGTGACGGGCCCGGCGCGCCCTGAAGTCGCGGGAGGCGCCGCAGGGACCGGCCGTATCAGGCCGCGTCCCGCGGGAACTCGGTGGAGGGCGACCAGTCGACGGGATCGGCGGGGACCGCCTTCGGGGTGATACCCGTCATGGACTTGAACACGTGGTTGTAGTGGGACTGATCGTGGAAACCGGCGTGCTGAGCGACCTTCGCCAGCGGCATGCCCGTCCCTTGAAGCCGTAGCGCGTGGCTGAGCCGCAGGATGCGGGCGATGGCGGAGGGGGTGCGTCCCACCTGTTCCCGGAAGCGCCGTTCCAGGTGCCGTGTGCTCCAGTAGGTCCCGGCCGTGAGCTCCTTGACCTTCACCCGGCCGTGCGTCCGGTGCAACTCCCGCCAGGACCAGGCCACCTCCGGCGAGACCGCCGGCCCCCGGCCCACCAGGGGCAGCAGCAGGGCGTCCAGGATCCGCACCTGGCCGTCCCACGTGGCGGATTCGAGCTGCTCCGGCAGGTGCCGCAGCGCGGGCGGCAGCAGGTCGGCGGGATCCAGGTACGGCAGGTCCCAGTGGTGCATGGGCGTTCCGAACAGGCTGTAGGCGCCCATGGGGGTCATCCGCAGCACGATGCCCCGGACCCCGCCCCCGTGCCGGCCCACCAGGGCGCTCGTGAGCGGAAGATCGGCCCGGTGAAAGCAGCTGACGCTGCGTTCCGGATCCGCCGTGTCGAACGTGTGGACGGGGGAGCCGAACCCGAATCCGATCGTCGCGACGGTGTCGGGCATCACCAGCCTGTTCTGGTGATGGCCGGGACCGTATTCGTAGCACGCATAGACCTCAACGGAAGATCTCAGGCCGGGTGCGGGCAGGGTTCGCCATGCCTTGAAGGAATGGGTCCGGCTGGAGGTCGAGCGCGCTGGGCGCATGAATTCACTCTCCTGGGCAGGAGGTTTCCGGGGTACGCACATGCTGTACCAGTCCCATTCCTCCGAAAAGGAGATCTTGAGCCAACCGGGCTGCCGAATCCATGCGCTTCCCGCGGAACCCGATCATCCATATCAGGTCGCGTCCGTACAAGACGATCGCCGTCACCCGTGGTCATCCTGAAGCGCACGGAAAGACCGGGCCGCCGGGCCCGGACGGGAGAGGAGGAGCATGTCCACGTCGCTCGACCCGAGTGACATCGCCATCGTCCGCGCACCCCGGGCCATGGCACTTCCGCACGACCCGTCCGTCCACTTCTCCATGGACGACAACGACAGCGACGACAGTGGCGGAGCGGACTGGTTCACCGTCCAGGACGACACCGACTGACGAACACGAGGAGACACCGCAATGGGCAAGAACCTCGACCCGCAGGACATCACGGTGGTGCGCCCCGCCGGCACCCTCGTCCCGCCGCACGACAACAGCAACCACGAAGGTGACGACAACGACAGCAACGACTCCGGCGGTCACGACGGGTGGTTCGGCGACGACACCGACTGACGCACCGGCCGCCACCGCAACGGAACCGAATCCCCGAGGAGTTCGAAACCTGTGACGACCGTTACGGGTCGGGGGGCGGCTGCGCGCACCGCGCAGCCCTCTTCCGCCCTCTGCCGACTCATTCACCCGACGGACCCGGAGGAATTCCGGAACGAATACTGGGAGCAGCGCCCCCTCCGCATCCCGAGGAACGACCACCGGTATTTCGCGGAATTGCTGACCCTTTCCGACGTCGATGCGCTGCTGAGTCGCTCCGGGCCGGATTTCTCCAACGTCCGGGTGGTCTCCGAGGGCCAGGAGACCCCGGTGTCGACGCTGGGCGGTACCGACCGGCTGGAAATGCTGTACGAGCGGTACCGCTCCGGTTCCACCATCGTCCTCAACGCGCTGGAACGGCGCTGGGACCCCCTCACACGGCTGACCACCGAGCTGAGCGCCGAAGTCGGTGCCCGGTTCCAGGTGAACGTCTACCTCACCCCCGGCGGGCGGGCCCGCGGATTCGATCCGCACTACGACAACCACGACGTCATCATCCTCCAGGCCCACGGCACCAAGAGCTGGCGGCTGTACGGCATGCCCGACGCCCTGCCGCTGCGCAGTCAGCGGTACGGCGCGGCACGGCCCGTCCCCGAGGTGGAGGAGGAGTTCGACCTCGAACCCGGCAGCGTGCTCTACCTGCCCCGCGGGACGGTGCACGCCGCGACCTCGACCGATACGGCTTCCCTGCACCTGACCCTCGGCGTCCATCCGGTGCTCTTCCCCGCCCTCCTCGGCGAGGCCGTGCAGGACCTGGCGGAGGACGACGAGGCCCTGCGCAGGGGACTGCCCATCGGGTTCGCCTCCGACGAGGGCCGCAGGCGGGAGGCCGAGCGGATGATCGAGGGGCTGCTGGAGACCGTACGCACCCGGCTGACCCCACGGGAACTGACGGACCGCGCCGTCACGAGGGCCGTATCCATCGCCCCGCCCGTACTGCGCGGCCACCTCACCGACCTGGAGCGGACGCCCCGGCTCGACGGCGACACCCCCGTGAGGCTGCGGCCGGGCCTGCGCTGGCGGGTGTCCCTCACCCACGAGCACGTGGAACTGGCCTTCCACAACAAGACCGTCCGGCTGCCCCGCCACGTCGCCGACGAGGTGCGCTTCGTGGTGGAGAGCGGACACGACCCCTTCACGGCGGCCTCGATCACGGGGGACCTGGACCGGCCGGGCCGCCTGCTGCTCGTGCACACCCTGGTCCGCGAGGGCCTGCTGGCGGTGGGCTGACGCACGCCGTGCCCCGGAACGGCGGACCGTACCCACGCCAGGACCGAAACGAGGTGGGCCGCATGGCCACCGATCACACCGGTGCGCGGCACGTCCCGCTGCTCCGCATCGCACGGCTCTTCGCCCCCTACCGCGGCCGCCTGGTGGCCGTCGTCCTGCTCGTCATGGGCGGGGCGCTCACGGCCGTCGTGCCGCCGTTCGTCCTGCGGACGATGCTGGACGTCGCGCTGCCCGAGGGCCGGCTCGGGCTGCTCACCGTACTGGCCCTGACCATGCTCCTCCTGATCGTGGTCGGCATCGCGATGGGCGTCGGACAGGCCTTCCTGTCGGCGTCCCTCGGCCAGGCGGTCATGGACGACCTGCGCAACGCGGTGTTCTCCCATCTGCAGCGCATGCCCCTGTCCTTCTTCACCTCGACGCGGACCGGGGAGGTCCAGTCCCGGATCTCGAACGACATCGGCGGTATGCAGGCCACCGTGACCGGCACGGCGACCACCGTGGTGTCCGGTGTCACCACGGTGGTCGCCACCCTGGTGGCGATGTTCTCCCTGGACTGGCGCCTGACCGCGGTGTCCGTCGCCGTCCTCCCGCTGTTCGTCTGGATCAGCCGGCGCGTCGGCGGCGAACGCCGCGCCCTCACCCGCGAGCGGCAGAACCTGCTCGCGGTGATGTCCACCCTGGTCGAGGAGTCCCTCTCGGTCAGCGGATTCCTCCTGGGACGCACGATGGGCCGGACCGACACCGTGGTGCGCGAGTTCGCGAGGCGTTCGCGCGACCTCGCCGACCTGAGCGTCAGGTCCACCGCGGTCGGCCGCTGGCGCCAGTCGGCCGTCTCCATGGTGATCGCCGCCATGCCGATCGGCCTCTACTGGAGCGCCGGGGCCCTCGGGGAGCACGGGCGGCCCACCGCGTCCGTCGGTACGATCGTCGCCTTCACCTCGCTCCAGCAGGGCCTTTTCGGCCCGACCGTCACCCTCCTCCAGTCCGCCATCGGATTCCAGAGCGCCCGCGTCATGTTCGAGAGGGTCTTCGAGTACCTGGACCTGGAGAGCTCCATCAGGGAACCGGCCCACCCCGTCCGGCTCGCCTCGCCCGCGGGCCATCTGCGCTTCGAACACGTCCACTTCGCCTACCCCGGCGCGCGACCCGTCCTCCACGACATCGACTTCGACCTGCCCGCCGGAGGGAAACTCGCCGTGGTCGGGGCCACCGGCGCGGGCAAGACGACCCTCGGCTACCTGATACCCCGCCTCTACGACGCCACCGGGGGCCGGGTCACCATCGACGGCGTCGATGTCCGCGACCTGAGCTTCGCCGGCCTCGCCGAGACGGTCGGGGTGGTCTCCCAGGACGTCCACCTGTTCCACACCACCGTCGCCGACAACCTCCGCTTCGCGAAACCCGGAGCGAGCGACCGCGAACTGATCGACGCCGCCGAGGCCGCCCACCTGCACGAACTGATCACGGGACTTCCCGACGGCTACGACACGCTCGTCGGCGAACGCGGATACCGCTTCTCCGGCGGCGAGAAGCAGCGCCTGGCCATCGCGCGCACCATGCTCAGGAATCCGCCGCTGCTGGTCCTCGACGAGGCCACCAGCGCCCTGGACACGTACACCGAGGCGAGCGTCCAGCGAGCCCTCGACGCCCTTTCCGCGGGCCGTACCACCGTCACCATCGCGCACCGGCTCTCCACCATCCGCAACGCCGACCGGATCATCGTCCTCGACAAGGGACGCATCGTGGAGACGGGCACTCACACCAGCCTGCTGCACCGGCGCGGCCGCTACGCCGCGCTGGTCCACGCGGGCCCGCGCGAGGCCGGCGGAAGCGGCGAGTAGACGCGGGTTCCGCCGGATCGACCCCCGGCGGCGCGGGCGGCAGCCTGATGGGCAACCACCGGATCCGGTCCTTCGAAGAGCAGTGACCATCCGCCGGCGCGGGGGATCCGGCCTTTCGTGCCGACGGTCCTCGACGGCTCACCGCGCGGGCGGGGTGGCGCGGCCCTACGGTGGTGATGTCGTCCCGCTCCCGGCGGCAGGAGGCCGCGCCGTGAAGCCGATCCGCGTTGGGCTGCGCCGGGCCTGTGTGGCCGTTGCCGCCGCAGGTGTGCTCATCGCCCCGGTCGCCGCGGGCTCCGCGTACGGGGCGCCCGCCCCGGCCCGCGCGACCCCCTCCCCGCCGGCGGACACCGGATTCCCGAAGCTCACCCCGGCCGTCGCGGCGAAGCTCGACGCCGCCATCCTCGGGACCCTGCGCGAAACCAGGGTCCCGGGCGTGATCGTCGGCCTGTGGGCGCCGGGCAAGGGCAGCTACGTGAAGGCCTTCGGCGTGGCCGACAAGGCGACGTCCGCCCCGATGACGCCCGACCTCCTGGTCCGCATCGGCAGCGAGACCAAGACGTTCACGGTCACCGCCCTGCTGCAGCTCGTCGACCGGAAGAAGGTCGGCCTGGACGACCCCATCGGGCGGTACGTCGCTGGAGTGCCGAACGGTGACCGCATCACCCTGCGCGAGCTCGCGGGGATGCGCAGCGGGCTCTTCAACTACAGCGAGGACCCCGCCTTCGACAAGGCGTTCGCCACGGACCCCGACCGCCCCTTCACCCCGCGGGAGTTGCTCGGGTACTCCTTCAAGCACCCGGTGCAGTTCGCCCCGGACGCCGAGTTCGAGTACTCCAACACCAACCTGATCCTGCTCGGCCTGGTGGTGGAGAAGATCACGGGCCGCCCGATCGGCGACGTCATCGCCCGGGACGTCCTGAAGCCGGCGGGGCTGCACCACACCCTCTTCCCGGCCGGCGCGCAGTTCCCGACGCCGCACGCACGCGGCTACACGAACCAGACCGCGAGCGGAAAGATCGAGGACTCCACCGACTGGGACCCCTCCTGGGCCTGGTCGGCCGGAGCGATGATCTCCGACCTCCAGGACCTGCGCAGCTGGGCGAAGACCGTCGCCACGGGCACCCTGCTGACGCCCGCCACCCAGGCCGAACGCCTCAGGACCCGGTCCATCGGCATTCCCGGCGCCGGCTACGGCCTGGGCATCTTCGACGTCCAGGGCTGGATCGGCCACAACGGGTCGATCCCCGGGTACGAGACGCTGACCGTCTACCTGCCGGAGGAGAAGGCGACGATGGTCGTGCTGATGAACACCGACGTCACGGTCGGCGGCCAGGAACCCAGCACCTTCTTCGGCGAGGCGATCACGAGCGTCGTCACCCCCGGCCACGTCTACCCGGGTCGCAAGCCGTCCGTGTCCACGGGCCGCTGACCGCCCGGTGCGCGGGACCGGATCCGTGCGCTATGCTGATCTTGTTCTCGCAGCCGTGGAAACACGGTGGTGGGACCGGCGTTGGTGGTCCAAGGAAAGACACCCCACTTCCCGTGGGGGAATGCAGGTGCAAGGCCTGCCCAGCGCTCGACCGAAAGGCCCCGGCCTCCTCAGGGAGGCCGGGGCCTTCGTTGCGTTCGCCGAGACGGCGGTGCGGGTCAGCGGGCCGCGCCGAAGTCCTGCGTCCAGTACTGGCCCGGCTGCGCGAGGCCGACCCCGATCTCCTTGTAGGAGCAGTCGAGGATGTTCCGCTTGTGGCCCGGGCTGTTCATCCAGCCCTCCATGACCTTCGCGGCCGTGGGGTAGCCGTAGGCGACGTTCTCGCCGTACGTGCTCCACACATATCCGGCACCGGTGATGCGCCGGCCCGGATCGGAGCCGTCGGAGCCGGTGTGGGACATGGTGGCGTGGGCGGCCATGTCGGCACTGTGGTCCTGCGCGGCCTTGGTGAGCCGGTCGTTGACGGTGACCGCCGGACATCCGACCGCCGCACGCTCCTTGTTGACGAGCGCGACGACCTCGGCCACGGGGCCGGAGGGTGCCGCGGAGGCCTCGGGAGCCGCGGGGGCGGCGGGGGCGGCGGGCGCCGCCGTCTCGGCCGGCGGCTGCACGGGCTGCGGCGCCTGCGGCTGCTCCGCGGTCGGCGCGCTCTCGTCCGCGGGCTCCACCGGCGGCTCGGAGGCCGGCTCGGCGACGGGCTGGGCGGGGGCCGCGGGGGCGGCCGCCTCGACCGGGGCTTCCACGGGCGGCTGCGAACCCGGGCCCCCGAAGCCGGGAGCGTCGTCCCAGGGCCGGCCGTCGTGCCGGGCGGCGCCGGCCGACGCGGGGCCGGAGCCCTGCGGGCCCAGGCACGCCATGGCGGCAGAGGGCACACCCACGAGGGCCAGGGCCCCGAGGGTGACGATTATTTTCCGATGGTGCGTCTTCTTACGGTGCTTCCGCATGCCTGACCTCACTCGGTGATCGCGAACCTTCCGGCGCCGGACCGCGAGGACGCCGGAGGAGCCGCCATTCTTAGAAACCCGGCAGCGGCCTGGCAAGCCGTGGTCCCGGCACCGCCGGGGGACGGGAGGCTGCGGCTTGAAACGTCCGGAAGATCGTGCATGTCCTTGCGGCGGCCGGTCGGGCACGCATCTGACGCGGCACTAGGACCCCTCGCCACCAGCCGCGTTGCCCCGAACAAGACAGGAGGCTCTGATTCCGTTTCTGGCAGAGGCCGGAATGTCCACGTGAAATAGGTACAAAAGCTGAAATGTCGGCGACGGTGCAGCCCCTGCCGGGCCGCCCGGGCCGCCGAGTGGGGCGTGACGCATGTCACGCGTTCGCAAGGGAACCGGAACGCCGCGGCGCCCGGTGGCCCTGCGGCCGGGTGTCACCGGCCGCAGGGGTCGCGGGAAGCGCCGCGGGGGCCACCGGTGACGCCGGGGCCGTCAGATGCTGAGCCGTTCCACCAGCCTCCGCATGGTCTCGAAGGCGGGCTTGGGGGTGTAGTCGTCGGTGGTGAGGCCGAACCGGTGGAAGAGGTCCGGGCCGGCGCTGTCGGCGTCGCGGAGCGCGAAGTGCGTGTACCCGCTGAGGCCGAGTTCCCCCGCGCGCGCGGCGACGACGCCGAGCAGGGTCTCCACGACCTCGGCCTGGCGGAGCGCGGGCCGGTCGGGGCCGGTGGGCCAGCCGTGCTCGGTGATGTGCAGGGGCAGGTGCCCCAGGCCGGCCGGAGCCAGCACCGCGTCACGGTGGTGCCGTAGCAGCCCTTCGACGGCGGAGGCGAGACCGGCGGCGGCCACGGGCCGGAAGACGTCGGGGAAGAAGTCCAGCCCCACGTAGTCGAGGTCGGCGACGAAGCGTGCGCCGCCCAGATCGGTCAGGTCGCCGGCGAAGGAGGTGTCCGGCCCGAAGAGCGGGGTGGTGTTGAAGCCGATGAGCAGGTGGGTGAGCCCGAGCGCGCGGGCCTGCGCCCCGGCCGCGGACACCCCGCGCACGATCGCCTCGCGCACGCGCGGGTAGTAGCCGTCCAGCAGCGGGTTGGACGTGACGTTCGGTTCCTCCGCGACCTGGAGCGTGCGCGTGACCGCGCCGTACTGGACGACCAGTTCCCGCAGGAAGGCGCAGTAGCCGTCCACGTCCCCGGAGGGGGACCGGTACTGGGCCACCAGGTCGAGCCGGCGGCCCCGGACCGCGTACCGCCCGGCGTCGGCCGGTGTCGCCGTCGGATGCGGGCCGCCGAGCCGGGTGGCGTCGTCGAAACCCACGTACGCGCGTACGAGGAACGGGCGGTCCGCCCGGCCCTGGAGCCGGTCGAGGGCCGCGGTCACCCGGGCGGGGTCGTCGGGCGGGCCGGTGGTCAGACCGCCGCTGTCGTCGCCGCTGAGTCCGCCGGGGTAGATCCCGAAGAGTAATCCCCCGGGCGTTGTCGCTGTCATGTCTTCGCTTTCCCTTCGTTCTGTCCGGTCCCGGTCCCGGCTTCAGCCGGCCGGGGGCCAGGTCAACGCACCGGTGCCGATGTCGTCGAGGACGGTGTCGATCCACGCCGTCTCGGCGCGTGCGAGGCAGAGCGCGTACTCGGCCTCGATGACGAACAGCCGGGGCGCGCCGGCCGCGAGGGCCTCGGCGAGGCGGCTCTCGTCCGCCGCCGTGCGCTCCCGGAGGCGCCCGACGCGCTCGGTCAGCGCCTCGGCGGCGCCGTCGGGTCCCAGGGCGCCCAGGTAGGTGACGGCTCCGAGGAAGCGGGAGAACTCCCGCTCCGGGTTGCGGATCTGGGAGTCCAGCCGCCGCACGAGTTCCTCGCGGCCCGCTCCCGTCAGCTCGTAGACGGTCCGTTCGGGCCGGTTGCCCGAGCGCTGCTGGCCCCGGGCGGTCACCCAGCCGGCCTCGGCCATCGCGGCGACGGTGTTGTAGAGGGTGCCGCGCGTGATCGCGGCGGCATGGCTGTCGCTGCGTTCCCGCAGCTCGGACAGCATCTGGTAGGGGTGTGCGGCCTGTTCCAGGAGGAGGCCCAGCACGGCCAGCACGATCGGGTTGTCCAGGGCTCGACGAGGCATGGTCGAAATCTATCAGTCCAAATAGACTATTGGTGAGGGGTGAAGGAATCTCCGCTCGGGGCGAAGGACGGGCGAGGCGCGGGCGGACGGCGCGGGTGGAGGTGCTTGATGGTCGCGACGGTCCCAGGCCGGCGCGGCGCGCGAGAGGTTCGCGCGGGCCCCGGCTGCCCGAGGCGAGCAGGAGGAGCCCGACATGTCCGTGGCAGAAACCGAGGTCGACGTCCTGATCGTCGGGGCCGGGCCGGTCGGGCTCACCGCGCGGGCGCTGCTGGAGCGCTGGGGCGTGCCCACCCTGCTGGTCGAGAAACGCCGGGCCCTGTCGCCGTTTCCCCGCTCCCGGCTGGTCAACGCGCGCTCGATGGAGATCTACCGCCAGCTCGGCCTCGCCGACGGCATCGCGGCCCGCGCCTTCGCGCCGGAGTTCGGCCGCATCCGATTCCGCGACACCTTCTGCGCGGGCGATTTCGCCACCGCGCCGATGGCCGGGGTCAACGCGCCGGTCCCGGAGAGCCCGGTGATCGGCGTGGTCACCTCGCAGGACCGGCTGGAGCCCGTCCTGCTCGCCGCAGCCGAGGCGCGGGTGCGGTTCGCAGTCGAGCTCGTCGGCCTGGCCGAAGGGCCGCGGGACGTCCTGGCCACGCTGGTGGACCACCGGCACGGAGGGGCGCGCTCGCGCGTCCGCGCCCGTTACGTGCTGGCCGCCGACGGAGCCGATTCCCCCGTGCGGCGACGGCTGGGGATCGGGACCACCGGCCCCGGAGCGCTGGGCGCCTTCACCACCGTCGTCTTCGACGCCGACCTCGGACGATGGTGCGCCGACCGGCCGGCCGGCGTCTACTTCACCGCGCACGGCTCCTTCGCCCCGCTGTACCCCGAAGGGGGCTGGGCCTGGTTCGGGCCCACCCCCGAGGATCCGGCGGACGTCGACTGGCCCGCTCTCCTCGCGCGCGCCCTCGGCCCCGGCGACGGCGTACGCGCCGACGTGCTGCGGGTCCAGCACTGGGTGATGAACGCCTTCGTCGCCGAACGCCTGCGCAGCGGCCGGATCCTGCTGGCGGGCGACGCCGCCCACGCCGTCCCCGTCTTCGGCGGCCTGGGCATGAACACCGGCCTCGCCGACGTGCACAACCTGTGCTGGAAACTGGCCGGTGTCCTGCGGGGCTGGGCCGGCCCGGGCGTACTGGACACCTACGAGCCCGAACGCCTGCCGGTGGCCGGCCGGACGCTCCGCCGGACGGTGGCCAACACCCGACGCGCGCTCGACGTGCAGGGGCGGCGCCGCGAGCAGCGTACGGCCGGCGGTCCGGCGGCGCGGCCCGGAGAGGTCGAACTACCGTGGTCGGAGGGGTTCTTCGCCCAGCTCGGTCTCGTACTCGGCGTCGCCTACCGCTCCGGCGCCGTGCTCGGGGGCGACGGCACGGCTCCCGACGCGGACGACGTGGCGACCGGGGACACGGACGGCGGGCACACGCACGACGCCGACGACACGGATGACGCCGACGGCGCGGACGACGCGGACACGCACTACGTCCCCACCGCGGAGCCGGGCCACCGCATGCCGCACCTCTGGCTCACCCGTGACCGCTCCACGCTCGACGCCTTCGGCCCGTGGTTCACCCTGCTCACCGCGGACCCCGCCCTCTGGGCGCGCCAGATCGCCCCGTCCTGGCCGTTGCGGATCGAGCCGCTCAGGGGCGAGCACGCGCAGCGCTGTGGACTCGCCCCGCACGGAGCACTGCTCGTCCGCCCCGACGGCCACATCGGCGCCCGCTGGCGGGGCCGCCCGCCGAGCGCCACCAGCCTCCACGACGCGCTCACCACGATCACTTCCGCGCCCCGCCCCTGACGGCCCCGAACGCACCCGACCCGTCAGCCCCGGCGGAACCGGCGGCGGACACCGGACGGGCGGGCGCCGGGCGCCGGCGGGCTCTCGTCGCCGAGTGCACCCCGCGCGCTCCTCCGCCGGGGTGGTTCCCGGCGCTCCGGCGGGCGTGGTGCGGCACGTTCCGCGGGGTGCGGGCGGTGCGCGGGACGAAGCTGTGCGCTGCTTCCCGTACGACGCGCGAGGACCGGAGGTCCGTACCCCCATGACCCACGCACACCCCAGACCGGCGCAGCCGCGCCGCAGACCCGGCGGGAGGGCCGGGCTGCCGGCCGCGCTCGGCCTGGTACTCGTACTCCTGCTGCCCGGCACCGCGCTGGCCGCCCCGGGAGACCTCGACCCCACCTTCGGCCCCGACGGCCGGGTGACGACCGTCTTCCCCGGGTTCGCGGAAGGCCACGACGTCGCCCGGCAGGCCGACGGCAAGCTGGTCGTGGCGGGCCTGAGCCAGGACGGCTTCGCGCTCGCCCGCTACAACACCAACGGCACCCTCGACACCACCTTCGACGGTGACGGCCGGGTGACCAGTGACTTCGGCGGTGGCGCGCACGTGGCCAACGCGGTGGCGGTACAGCCCTCGGACGGGAAGATCGTCGTGGCGGGCACCACCGAGGTGCCCGGGGAAGGAGGCGGCTGCTGCTTCTTCTCCGTGGCCCGCTACAACACCGACGGCAGCCTGGACGGCGGATTCGGCGACGGCGGCCTCGTACGGGTCGACGAGTTCGGCGGGTCCGCCGACGGCGCGGACGTGGCGGTACAGCCCGACGGCAGGATCATCGCCGGGGGCAAGGGCGGCGGTGGCGGCTTCGCGCTGGTCCGCCTGACCACCGACGGAAGCCTCGACCCGAGCCTCGGCGGGGACGGGGCGGTGGTCGCGGGCTTCACCCCGGCCTCGCCCCAGGACGCCGGGGGCACCGCCCGCGGCATGGCCCTCCAGCCGGACGGCAAGGTCCTCCTGGTCGGCTACGTGGGCAACACCGCCTTCGACATCGGCGTCGCCCGCTACAACACCAACGGCACCCTCGACACCACCTTCAGCGGCGACGGCATGGTCACCGCGGACTTCGGCGGCACCGAGTTCGGCAACGCCGTGGCGGTGCAGCCGGACGGGAAGGTCGTCGCCGCGGGTGACGGCGGCGCGGGCATCGCCCTGCTGCGCTACAACGCCGACGGCAGCGCCGACACCGGATTCGGGACCGGCGGACGCCGCTCCGTCGGCTTCCCCGGCGACGGCGGAGGCGCTTCCGCCCTGGCGCTCCAGCCGAACGGAAAGATCGTCACCGCGGGGCAGGCCGACGACCCCAACAGCTCCGAGGCCAACGACTTCGGCCTGGCCCGCTTCAACACCGACGGCACCGTGGACACCGGCTTCGGCGGCGACGGCTTCGTGGTCACCGGCTTCGGGGACTTCGACGCCGCGCGCGGGGTGCTCGTCCAGCCGGACGGGAAGATCGTCGCAGCGGGCTACACGGCCGGCTCCGCCTTCGCCCTCGCCCGCTACGAGGGAGGCGACGGCACACCCCCGCCGCCGCCGAGCGCCAACCTGTCGGTGACGAGGACCGGAACGACCACCGTCAGCATCGGAGACCGCGCCTCGTACACGGTGCGGGTCTCCAACTCGGCGTCCTCCACCGCCACCGCGACCGGCGTCAGCCTGTCCGACACGCTCTCCGGGGCCGGTGTGACCCTCACCTCGGCCACCCCCACCCAGGGCACCTGCACGACCACGGCGACCGCCGCCACCTGCGCCCTCGGCAGCCTGGCGCCGGGCGCGAGCGCGACGGTCACGGTCACCGCCGAACCGCGGGCCACCGGCACGCTCACCGGCACGGCCAGCGTCAGCGCCACCCAGCCGGACCCGGCCGCCTCCGACAACACGGCCACCTCCACCACCTCGGTGAACAACGCACACGGCTGCACGGTCATCGGCACCAGCGGAACCGACACCCTGAACGGCGGCTACTTCAACGACGTGATCTGCGCGCTCGGCGGCAACGACACCGTGCGCGCGAGCTACGGGAACGACACCGTCTACGGCGGCTACGGCAACGACAACATCGACGGCGGCTTCGGCGACGACACCCTCGACGGCGGACCCGGCAGCGACACCCTGACCGGCTACTACGGCAACGACCGCCTCACCACCACCGACGGCGTCGCGGGCAACGACACCGCCAACGGCGGCAGCGGCACCGACACCTGCACCACCGACTCCGGAGACATCCGCATCAGCTGCCCCTGACCCGGGGCCCGATCGCCCGTCGTGGGGGGGGGGGCACCAAAGAAGCAGGAAAAAAGCGGCCAGTTCGGGCTTGGTTCGGTTCATTTCGG